>RFOM01000150.1 GCA_009926615.1 Pseudomonadota bacterium | reverse complement strand
AAAGAAGGACGGAGCGTCGAAAAAGAAAAAAGCTTGTGTCGAAAAATAAAACCAGGGTTTAAAATGGGCATTGCATGCAATGCGCACGGAGCACAGAGTCACAAGCCGCGACGCTAGCAGCAACTCTTGGCCGCACGCATGAGTCTTATGAAGGCGTGATTACGATATGTAATTTATTCGTTTGCAAAGAGTGTAAGAGTCGAGTAGATTAACACGTGGTTTTTCTACCGGTGCAGTGTTGCCGGCAACTGCTAGTTACAGTCAACTGCGTGTGTTCAGCTATACTTGCGATCGTCAGGATCGCACCATTCACCAAAGTACTCGGCTGGGTAGATCATGCCTGCACATATAAGATTCCGTATTCCTTGTGTCGCACATGTACAATGCACCTCTGCAAGGTGTGTCAGAGGATGAAAACCCGTACGAGGACACTGACAGCAACGCCTAAGTGCTCCATAATTTTCCTCATGCACTACTAGTACTGCGATCTTCTTCTGCAAGTTCTGTATTTTGTTGTATTCAGGTTCATCAACGAGATCAACATCCCAGTCTTTTCTTTTCGTCTTGATCTTAAGTTCACCCACCCTGGACATGCGCAGCCTGTATCGGTTCGGAGAAGTATCCCGCACGCTTTTCTGGGTACTGCGTCGGAGACTGTGACTTTTGAATCCTACCAGGACCTCGAACACTGAGCGTGACCAACTTACTAAGCGCTAGAACGATACCATTGAATCTACACAGTGGCCTCTTAAATACTTTGACGTCAAACGCTGAAGCGGAAAGTGTAAACAGACACCTGTCGATAAACTTGCAACCAGACAGGAGATGAAGATGCGACGCCGCCATAAATTTACAGTATGTAATCTGCGTTTACATCTGCATATTGCGGTGGAGCGGCAGTGTGTGCATTCTGTTACGCGAGGTTGCCACGAGTTGCCCGGGCGCTTGGTCGCTAAGCCGTAGTTTTGCACGGGTTGTTGTCAATGTTGCCCGCAACATCTAGTTCAACGACCACTTTATCGTGCAGATTGATCCTTATTTTTTTCTTAATTTAGGGTCTAGACCTTAACCCCTCAATCCGATTCCCCGTCGTCGTCTATTCACCCTGTAAATATTTGCTCTGATTTGTTTGCTCTGGTTTGTGTTATGCATTTATTCAAATTTTAGTTATATTCAATTGAATTTGTGTAAAAGAAGAGAAAGTTCTGTGCTAGAAAAGTCCACACTAGTGCTTGGGAAAAGTGAGATGGGGTCGAAAACCCCGGCGTCGTAAAGAAGGACGGAGCGTCGAAAAAGAAAAAAGCTTGTGTCGAAAAAATAAAACCCGATTTGACGTCAACCACACGAGAAATTTGCACTCAGCGCGCGCACGAGCCCGTCCGCTCATGGCAGACCTTTATGCGTACAACTCGGCGCTCGCGCACGCGCATCTTTTATGGCCCAAGACACGCGGCAACCCCAGAGCACAGAGTATTGGGTTTCCATGCTCCGTGTACCAGCTGACGCGCTCGCGCGAGAACTGCACGCTGATGACACCGTGGGAAGATCTTCTCAGTTCCGCTGTCGTCTGGGAGCGCGTGCGGCTGTCGTTTGAGCTAGAACTGATCCACACAGAGGAAGGGAGGAAAACAGAAGACGTTATCGTGCTCAAGCAGAACTCACTTGAGATTTTCACATTCAGGTCTTCCGACCTCGAGGCAGCGACTCTTGCGTTCTTCTGTGTCCAGAAAGGTGGCAGTGACATAGACTGTATGGTTCTCGACGTACGGCCATTGTTGGCAGACAAGGAATCCGAGGCCTTTTCGTACGTTATCGAGTTTCAAGAGCAAGGTCATGCAAGACTCGTGCACAACCACGTGAAGCGCTCATGGTACGTAGAAGAAGTGCAGGCTGGAGATGCGGGAAGCGTCAAGCATCTCGAAACTCTTACTGATGATTGTCTGGAAACAACCATCGACGTCAATTCGTTCTTGTGCTCGAGCTTCGAAACCTTCACGGACAAAGACTCCAAACAGCCGGGAGTGGACGAGCACGTTATCGCCTGTCCCGACAGCAACGGAATGTGTGAAGCCAGCGAAGCGCACACTCCTGTGATTGCTGAAGACTACTCTGTCTTCGACACCGATTCCAGAGTTTTAGAGGAAAGCTTGATATGGGATGACCACGAGTAAATACCATTCAGATCAATAGAGAGCTCGACCAGTTTTATTTGCACCAGCAAAAATAAAAGACATCATCGTCCACCCACGCTATTCACTGCCTGTGACCACTAATACATGATTGTCTGCTTGAGGAACGAGCTTCAGCGCGACTAAACTCGGTGACCATGCTAGATAACTTAAACATAGACCGATGTCCAAGTGCACGAAGCTCGAACACTGCCGCTTGTTTTAAAGCCGCGTTAAGGGCCATACTCAAACTTAGACATGAAGAGGCGGACTGCAAAGTCACGCTCGTCGTTCTGGGACGTAAGCCTCGTCACCTGCTCCGCAAGCGCCAACTCCAGCTTTGCAAGACTGAGCAGCTCCAGCTGGAGGCTGTGCAGACTCTGCTTGTCCAAATCTGCGGCAGGATGCGCGGCTTCTTTCTCAAGAAACTGACGCAGCTTCTGCAGGTTGTAGAGCTCTAGATGTACTTGACGCAGGTCCTGGAGTCTGCTCTCACGGGAACCCGGCTTCGGCAATAGCTCTTCTGGTCCATGAGCAAAGCGGCAAAGAGCGCCTCCGCGGCATGGCGCCGGGTTTCGGCATAGAACACTCTTATACGGATGACACTTCCAGGTGCTGGTGGTCATTGGGCGTCACGCTGTGCTATGACGCAGTGTCGCTTGCAGTGTTGTAGATGTTTTGAAAGCGATCGCCTGTGCTGTAAAATACTTGAAGACTCTCAATAATACACGATGGCCCTTAAAACCGTTTTTTAACCCGGCGTCTGGACCTTAACCCTTTAATCCGATTTCCCGTCGTCGTCTTTTCACTCTGTAAATATTTGCTCTGATTTGTTTGCTCTGGTTTGTGTTATATATTTATT
>RFOM01000149.1 GCA_009926615.1 Pseudomonadota bacterium | reverse complement strand
AAGGCAATGAAGTTTTCCGCCTGCGAGCTGTGCAAATTTGGCCACACGCAGGGCTCGGTGCGGCCGGTCTTCTGGTCGCACTTGAGACCCAGGATCCGCAGGGCCTTGCGCTGTGCAGAGGTGTACGGCTTGAAGGTCGGACGTGGCATGCTGAGGCAGGTGCGCGGCTGCTGCCGCCCGCACTATTTATAGACGCGAGGTCTCCAAGTGTGACCGGTCATGCTCGAAACGTGGCGCAAACTATGACCGGTCATGCTCGAAACGTGGCGCAAACTATGACCGGTCATGCTCGAAACGTGGCGCAAACTATGACCGGTCATGCTCGAAACGTGGCGCAACCTATGGCCGGTCATACTCAATCGGAGAGGAGCCTCTTTACAGCCTGTTTTCGGGAGAACAAATAAAAGGCATCATCGTTGCGCGACGCTCAGACCAGCTTCGCGTGGTCGCCCACCGCGAGGCATGCGCGCGTGATGTTCATGCACAGCACGCACAGGAGCATCGCGACGGGGGCGCCCACGCACGCGAGCACGACGACGAGCCGTAGCATGCGCTCGGTCTGCAGCGCGGCCTCCGGCTCCGGCACCGTCTGCGTCTTCACCCACTCGACGTGCCCCTCCGAGGGCTCGACGCTCCAGCTGTTAAGCGCGAGGATGGCGTCGACGACCTCGCGCGTCTCGCACTTCCAGTACATCCTGTCCGCGCTCTGCACCGGCACCCACGGACTCAGGCACGCCCACTCGCACGCGCTCGTGAACTGCCACCGCAGGCGCATCTTGTCGTCTGCGCTCATGATGCCGGTGCGCGGCAGTAGCTCCTGTACAGGCGGCGGCAGCGCCGGGCGTGCCTCTGGGATGTCGACGCACGGCGTGCACACCCCCCGGTGCAGGCGGCAGCCGGGGAGCGCGCAGGCGGCGCCGGCATCCACGCCCTCGGCGCAGCGCGCTGGGACCGGCGGAGGCGTCGCGACCACGCGCCGGTCCACCGGCGGCACTTCGACGCATTCGAACGCCGCCGCGCTGTCTGCCGCGCCGCCTCCCCGCAGCCGGAAGCCGACCGCGCACGCCGCCACGCAGTCCTCGCGGTCCTCTGCGGCGTCCCAGACCCCGTGCAGCGGCAGCCGCGCGCCGAAGCTCTCGCACGCCACGCAGTGCGTGCAGTTCGCGCGCGCCGCCGGCGGCGGAAAGCGCGCGCCTGGCGGGCAGCGGTGCGTGCACGGCTCGCACGCGCGCGTGCGCTGGTCGAGCACAAGCCCGAAGGCGCAGCCCTCCCGGCACGGCTCGCCGTGCGCGTTCACCCACACGCGCGCGCCCGCCGGGGGCGCTGCCGGGGAAGGCTCGTCCGCCGCACGCGGCTCCCCGCACGGCGCGCACTCGTCGTCCGCGTCCGCCTGGCACGCGCGCACGAGCCGCTGCCCCGCGCACCCAGAGCACGTCCTGCAGTAGGCGTTGCTCTCCGGCGTCCCGGCAACCAGAAACTCCCCGGCGCCGCACACCGGCCGCCAGTGCGGCTGGCAGCGGGCCCCCGGCAGGTTGTGCGTCCGGAAGAAGCCCGGCGCGCAGCGCACGCGGCACGAGTGCCTGTCGTCGAGCCGCCCAGGAGACACGAAAACGCGGAAGAATGCGTCCTGCATCTGCGTCGCCACCTGCACGCACTCGAGTTGCGCCGGGAGCAGCACCACGCGCCCGTGCGTTGTCGCTGCGCTCGCGCTCGCCGCCTCGTAGTACAACTCGCCCGGCGCGTCCTCGGCCACGAAGACCTGCGTCGAGCTCTCGAAGCCGTCCGCGGCGCCCACCACAGCCCCGCGCGCGTCGCGGATCTGCAGCTGCAGACTCTCCCACCGCACGGAAACGTTGACTCCCCGCGAAAGCACCAGCTCCGCGCCTTGCTCCAGCGCCGCGTCCGACACTTGCACGAACCGAGCAGCAAGCGTCGGCTGCAGCTCCAGCCCGGGCGAGCACACGCAGCTGCGCGCGCTCGCGCTCTTCGGGGGCGAGCTCGCGTACGCAGGGCACCCCAGACACGCGGTGGACCCGGCCAGCGCCGAGTACGTCCCCGCCGCGCACGCGCGGCACGCGCTGCTCGTGTTCGCCCCCGCCGCCGCCGAGAACGTGCCCGCCGCGCACGCCACGCACGTGCCGCTTGCGTTCGCGCCCGGCGTCT
This sequence comes from Pseudomonadota bacterium, assembly GCA_009926615.1. Classification (GTDB taxonomy): domain Bacteria; phylum Bdellovibrionota_B; class Oligoflexia; order Silvanigrellales; family Silvanigrellaceae; genus RFOM01. The sequence goes on along the minus strand of RFOM01000149.1, from coordinate 943 downwards.
CGGAGAACGTGCCCGTCGCGCACGCCACGCACGTGCCGCTCGTGTTCGCGCCGACCGCCGCCGAGAACGTCCCCGCCGCGCACGCGACGCATGTGCTTCTCGAGGCGGCGCCGACCGCCGCCGAGAACGTCCCCGCCGCACACGGCACGCACGTGCCGCTCGTGTTCGCGCCCGGCGTCTCAGAGAACGTGCCGGCCGCGCACGCGGCGCACCCGCTTGCGTTCGCCGTGCCTGCCCTCTCTGTGTACGTCCCCGCTGCGCACAGCGTGCACGCGGAAGCCCCTTCCTCCGAGTACATGCCCGCCGGGCACGACAGGCACGCCAGCGCCGCCCTGTCCCAGGCCGCCCCCGCCGAGCAACCACACCACGTTGCCCCCGGCGCCAGCACCACCCGCGAGGCGGGGCACGTGGCACACACGGAGGCGCCGCGCGCGTCGGCGTACGTGCCCGCGGCGCAGAGCTCGCACTGCTCGCGCGCGATCAGCGCGCACGCGTGCGCGCCGACGCTGTGCTTGTATTCGCCCGGAGCGCAGGCAACACACGGGCCTCCGTCCGGACCTGTGAATCCCGCGCGGCAGCGGCAATCTGCTGCGCCCTGGCTCCCCGCCCGCGAGGTCGCGTTCGCCGCGCACGCCGTGCACGCGGCGCTCCCGACCGTGTCCTTAAACGAGCCCGCCGCGCACGCCGCGCACGGCCCGCCGTCGGGGCCGCTGAAGCCCGCGTTGCACCGGCAGTCAAGGGCGCTTCCGCTCCCCGGCGGCGCCTGCGCGCCCTCCGGGCACGGCGCGCAGACGCCCGCCCCGGTGCCGTTCACGCTGGCCGCCGACACGTCGCGCAGGTCAGAGTGTGTGTCGGCGGGGCACGTCAGGCATGCCGTCGTCGCAACGCTCGAAAACGTCCCGGCCGCGCACGGCACGCACGTGCCGCTCGTGTTCGCGCCGAC
>RFOM01000148.1 GCA_009926615.1 Pseudomonadota bacterium | reverse complement strand
CTCGACGCACGCCACCCCCTCGCGCCTGCACTGCCGGCACCGCCCGTACGAGATCTCCTCCAGTCGAAACTCCCCGCCCTTGCACCCCTCGAAGAACAGCAGCGGCAGGTGTCCCGACACCACCAGCCCGCGCAGTCCCTCCTTGTCTTCTGCCGCGCATAGCCGCGAGTCGCGCAGCTCCGTGCACGCCACGCACGCGCCCACCGTCCAGTCCCACACCCGGTTTCGCACGGTCCCGCCAGCGCACCGCAGCCGGCTGCACTCGCGCACGCACCCCCGGCCCCAGCCCGCCCCCAGCAGCTCGCGCTGCCGCATCGGCAGCGCCTCCAGCGCGCCGTTGCGCCCGCACTCCGCGCACGCCACACACGAGGCCTTCACCTTCGCCAGTCGCAGCTCGTCGTCGCGCTCGTCCCCGGCATCCATCGTCACCGGGCACACCAGTACGTCGTTGCGCACCGCGTCCACCGCGCGGTCTGTCTGCATCAACTGCATGCACGTCTGGATGTTGCACGCGTACGGCCCTCCGCACTGCATCCCGTCGAAGTCCCGCGCCCCGTCGCACACGTTGCGGCACGCGAACCCCACGTTCTCGTAGCTCGCGCCAAACACGTTCACGAATCCCTCGCCTCCGAGGTCCAGACTTTTACTGATGGACTTCGTGCCCATGGAGATCTCTTCAGGACACAAAGGTTCCGCAGAGAGCCACTTCACGTTGTTGTACAGCTTCAGCGTGCACTTCCCCGGACTTCGCGCGTGGCATCCCACAAGCGTCTGCTCCTTCGCAGGACACAGCGGACACACTTCGCAGGTTCCCGGGTGCGTGTCTCCACAGTCTTTCAAGTACTCGCGCCTGCCTTCTTTCGGATAACAGTACCTGCATTTCTTGCACACCCCGGCTTCCATGTAATAGCCATCGTCGCACATGCACTTTTTTAAGTCTGGTTTGTCAGGGTCGTCGATCTTCCTCATCTTCACTCTGCATACGCATGCTTCCACGGAAGTGCTCCCCTCGACAGACTCAGCGCCGTCTGGACATTTTTGCGGCGACATAGAGTGCTCATGCGGTTGGAAATGATTTGCAGGCGACTTCACACACTTATTCTCAAACACGTCCAGATAATTCCCCTTCCCGCACACACAAATGTTGTCGAGAAGCTTCATCCCTGCCTGGCATATGCACTGGTTCTGATCAGAGGCTCCTGCCAAAGAAGTCGCCCGATTCTTCATTTCCACACTGGAAATTTCCAAGTTGTTTTGATTTGCAAATCCCACATTCATAAAAGTAGATTTCCATTCGCCGGTGCACTTCTCTTTCCAGCCCTGTGCTGGCGGGATCAGCGAGGTGGCAATGGCGTACGCACCAGGTGGATCGAATTCTAATGTCGACTTCAAAACGTCACCGTGTCTACGGAAAACCCATAGGCCATCGAGAATTTGTAAAGAGGCAATGGGCAACCCCGCTCGCGTCAACTTGTATGCAAATGATCTGGTAACTTCGTTCAAGTCAAGCGTGTATTCATCGGGGACGCCTGTGTTGGCTATATCATTCCAGTTCGCTTTCGTGCAATGCATGCCGGAAACCACAACGGTGGACGGCAGGCGGTCACTGTACCGCGGACAAGTCTCGCACGTTGTCGAGTCAAGTTTCATACTGTTCCTCGACATGTACTTACCGTTCTCACACGCAAGGCATATTTTTGTGGCTTCCACATAGAACGTGCCGGGATTGCAAGGCGGGCACACCCCTTCGTCAGCCAGATTTCGGTAGCACCCGACAAGCGTCGTAGATTCGCAAATTTTGCATTTAACACACGGTCGACGTATGGAAGTGAACCGCCCACTTCCTGAAACATAAACTGCGGGTGCGTTCATGGTCTCCAATCTCTCGCCATTTTCACAAGAGCTGCACTTGTGTGCGCCTGGTACCGTGCTGACAATAGTCAAAAACTGGTCCGCGTACAACCCAGCGGGACAGGATGTGCATGTGGAAGATCCAATTACAGATACCCACTGACCAATTACCAGTTGTAAAGTCCCCTTGGGCAAAGCACACATGGAACACGATGTTGCTCCAAAAGTGGGTGAAAACCATCCTTTATCACACGGTGTGCACTGTGTATTTCCCGGAGACGAGCTGTACGTCCCTGGAATGCATGTGCTACACAGCCCGCCGTTTAGTCCGAAATACCCCGCGTTGCAGCGGCAGCTGGTTAACGCGGTGCTGCTACTCGGTGCTTGTGAATTGAGCGGACATTGCCCACATGTACTAGCCCCTTCGTATGAGTACTGATTATCAAGACAATTGTCACATTTGGACGACCCATCTCTCGAGGAAAATTTACCGGCTTCGCAAAATTTGCATTCAGAATTACTAAATTTATACTTGCCCGGAATGCACTTCGTACAAGAACCTGATCCTTGACTAGGGGCAATCTCTCCCTCAACGCAAAACGCGCACGTAGTTTGCCCAATAGGGCTATATTTTCCCACTTGACACAAAGAACATATAATAGAACCTTCTTCACTATACTTTCCTGCAGCACACGGGTCACATCGTGTGCGTGAGCTGTCGACCACAAATCCCCCAGGACACGACGCGCATGATTCACTTCCCGAGTTGGAATATTTTCCAGCACCACAATCCGAACATGCACCGCCTCCTACTTCCTCCTTATATTTCCCCGCTGGGCACATTTGGCACTCCGCGTCGTAGGTGTTTTCTCCGGAGAATCCTTTCTTGCAGCGACAGACATACTGCCATCTCAGGTCGGTGTCCACCATTACCTCTGTCTTTAATGCTTGATCAGCCCTGCAACCTCGACAACCTACATGTTTTTTAAGTTCAGATTCCTTCCACGTCCATGCAAACCCGCGCCCTTCTCCACAAACAAAATGTTCCCACCAACCGCCCACTTTCTGCCACCAATCGCATTTGACTTCATTGATTTTTGAGTTATAATACCACGCATGTTTAGTGTTATCGCAAACCCAATCCTGCCCCGCCGCCTGCGACACGCACCCCAGCAACGCCAGCACGAACACGACCCTCCCGCGTGCCGCGGCTCCGGCGCCAGAAAAATATATCATGTCCAAAGCGGCCTAAATACCCTCGCCCCCAACGTCTCCGAAAGCAGGAGGACGCCCGCCATC
>RFOM01000147.1 GCA_009926615.1 Pseudomonadota bacterium | reverse complement strand
CAGCACGAGCGTGCGCGCGCGCCACGCCGCGTCCTGGCGCTGCTTGTCGAGGAACCAGGCGCGCGTCTCGGTGAGGATCTTGTGGATGACCTTGACCTTGAAGGTGCGGTTGCGCATCGCCGCGCCCCAGTCGTCGGGCATGTACGCGGGCAGACTGTCGCCCTCGGCGAACTTCATCGCGGGCACCTGCTTGTTGCGCTTGACCTGCGTCATCGTCTTGGAGGTCGGGACGTACGTGTAGTCGTCGAAGCCGAGCACCACCACGCGCGCACCGTGGTTGAAGCAGCGCTCGAGCGTCTTATAGAACATGATATGGAGGAAGACCGGCCACGTCTTGATTTCGTCCGCCTTCATGAGCTTCACCTGGCCGTCGATAAACACCGTGTCCGGGGCGTCCTGCGCCGACAGCGTGCGGCTGAACGCATCAGGACACTCCTGTTTGAGGATCTTGACAAAGTCTGCGTGAATTGTCATGTGCGCGCGGCCGCGCGCCCTCATCCCCAACCCCATTGTTTTTTTTACCTTCGGCGGAACATGCGCGAGAAGCGGTCCGAGCGCACCGTCGCGTACGCCTGCAGGAACGACTCGAAGACGGTCTTGAGCGCGAGACGGTAGACCTCGGCCTCGACCGCGTCGATGCGCTTGGCAGAGTAGCGCTCGTGGCGGCGCGAGCGCTCCAGCATGTGCACGTGCGCGGCAAGCCACACGCACCGCACCCACTTTTCGTAGCGGGTGCTCACGAACGTGTTGTCGTTGATGTAGAGCGTCTTTCGGCACGGGATCCCGCTGATGCTGCAGATCTTCCAGCCGCTGTGGAGCTCGAACGTGGTGCTGGCGTGCTCGGTGACGGCGGTGTAGACGCCCACCAGGCTCTCGAGGCCCATGTCGTGGAAGAGGTTGACGACCTGCTTGATCTGCGCGAGCAGGAAGCTGATCGAGTCCTCGCCCTCGTCCTGGCACTCGTTCTCTACGAATTTGGTCATCACACGGAAGAACGCGTCCCGGCTCGCGAGCACCGCCGGCAGCTGGCTGCTCATGAGCGCGGGCGCCGAGTCGCGGGCTTCGGCCATTTTGTTCTCGGTCTTTATTATTGAAAGCAGCGCAAACGCCAATGTGCAGCGCGACCGCGAATGTGCAGCGCGAACGCCAAGGTGCAGCGCGGCGCGTGCGCGCCGCTACGCGCCCGCGTAGAAGGCCTCGATCTCCGGGACCCAGCGCCACAGTCGCGGCGGGAGCAAGACCGCCGGGTCGAGGCCTCGCAGCACGCTCGCGTCCGTCTCCGCCGGCGGCGGCATGTACTGGCTCCCGAGCGCAGCGGGCAGCGCGAGGCCGGCCATGCACTCCGCGGCGCGCTCCGCGGCGCGCTCCGCGGCGCGCTCCGCGGCGCGCAGCGCGTCCCCCGCGGCGTCAGTCGCACCGGCACCGGCGTGCGCGTGTTTTGTGTTTCGAGTATCGCCACGGCGGCCTGGCTCGTGTCCAACCTCGCTTCCTTCGTAGACGCCCTGCACGCTGTGCATGTAGTTGTTGTGCATGTTGTTCATGATGCGCAGCGTCGACGCCTCCTGCTCGATGCTAAGAGTCTCGGCGCTTCGCCACGCCAATATGATGGCGATGAGCGTGTGCGCGTCTGTCCTGTTTGCATGCTTCCGCACACTGCCGATGTATGCCGCTATCTCCTCGGCAAAGGTTGCCGGCGACAGGGGAGCCGTGGGGCCCGCCGCAAAGCGCGCCACGTGCTTGCGCATCTTCAAAAAGTTCTCGCTCAGGCGCACTCTCACAGCCGTCGAAGACTTGCAGAAAAAATGGATGTAATTCACCGGTTGCTGTCTCACGTGTTTGCATGGAGCACCCATGCCGGCCCTGCAGCTCGTTGCGAGCCAATTAGTTCAGGTTTTTATCATCGAATTTGGATTTTTTTGAGGAGTCTCCAACCTACACCAATTCCGGAAACGCCAAACGGCGCTGCTTCGAATTGTTGCGCGCAACGTTCGCGTCACGTTTAACTCGATGGAGAGTCGATGAAACTTCGCACGTGCAGCGTACTCGCGCGGCGCGCTCGCGCTCCCGCGCTGCCAGGCGATCTCCTGGCTGAAACTAACGAATCCGGTACTTAGCGTCTGCGCAAGCATGTTTCAGAATCTCCTACAGCCGCTGCTGCGCAACCTGCCGCCAGAGGCTCGCCCCGCTATTGCGTGCTACACAGCGGCGGGCCTGTTCCTCGTTGTCGTCGTCTTCAGCAACATCAACGTCTACTTGCAGTGCGTCTTGGTCATCTACACACAGATCATCATGGTTTTCACGGCGCTCAGGGGTTATGACGTCGCTGCAAGAAAATAAAGTACAAACATAGTAAACACCCTGTGATTCACATCTGCCGGGTCTTCTCTGTTTTGTATCCGCCCTGCATTGCTTGCTGACCAAAGGCAACAAACACTCCCTCCACTGGTTTCTCATCAAGAAGGGCAACTTTTAAGTCTATGTTTTGCATGCAATCCTTCAAAATTAAATCCCTTCTTTTCTCCTCTAATGTTTCCATTGCTTCCAAATGCAGTCTGCTTATCATGTAGATGCAAAGTATTCGAAAAACACACGCTATAACGGTCCATGCCCAAAGCAGCGCGCCACATTCTACGTCCGATAGTATCACAGCAAATAATGTTGATGCAGCCAGTGGCAAGTCAAACCCAAGAAGAAAAAGAGACATCTGTAGCGCTGAAGAATCGAAGAATCTGGGGGAAATCAGTGACCAGGAAAATATCACGAGCTCTGATGCCACAGTCATGTACGCAAGCGTGGGCACACTGGTAACGCACGTGAATGTGAAAGTCTGATTTTTCCACACATCAGCAAGAGCGTGGCTTTTCTCATCAGCGTACATAGGCGGGTGCTTTACAAGTGATTTGACTGCGAGTACGATGCTTGCTTTGTCTGCAAAGTTGTCGTGAAGCCAAGGAGTGGTTTGCAAGCACACAAGACTCAGCACCGCAAGCAGCGCAAAAGCCCAGTAGTAAACACGCGTAGCTTTGTTTTGCATGGACTTGGATCTCTTTATATACAATTATACAGAGAAAAATAAAATGCCGCCCGCCTCCTGAGAGCACCTCACGCGGGCCGTGGAGGATCGGTCGTCAGATAGCAAAGACTATTTACGGAGCACGAAGCATGCAACG
>RFOM01000146.1 GCA_009926615.1 Pseudomonadota bacterium | reverse complement strand
CGGAGGCCGCGGCCTCCGGCTGTGCAGGAGGCTGGCGTCTCGCTGGGTGTAAAGGGTGTTGTTGGGGACGAATAAACTACCTTCTCTGTGTTCTGGAGTCCCGCGCGTGCGCGTGCGCGTGCGCGTGCGCGTCGCGAGCGCAGCGGCTCTCGGGCACATGTTTGTGGCTGCGCGCGAGGAAGTGTATGCAGGTTTATTAACACGAATGCGCTGACTCGCCTAGAACTAGATAAAAATAACGCACGTATTTGTTACTCCAGAAGATACATTATCAGTGACACGAACCCCGCACTCATGAAGCCCCCGATGCCGTCCAGCACCCTGTCCTGGATGGTCCGGTTGTGCACTTGGCCTTGCACGCGTTGCACGCTCACGCTCTGAGTGACCCTCTTGGTGAATTGCGCCGCAATCCGCCGCGTGAATCTGCACCAAGCGGGCGGCGGAAGCACTGCAGTCACAGTGATGCTCGCGTCCATGGACGCGGGCCCGGTGAGCAGGCCCGTGCGCTCATTCAGCTTCACGCCCGCGGGCAGGTCCGCGGCCTCGAAGCGCGTGCCGCTCGGCACGTCGCTTAAGGGCCGGGCGCACACCTGGTCGTTTTCGCACTCGCTCATGGTGCTGAAAAAAATCTGCGCGTGGGTTTCACATGGGGTGCTGACATCCCATGTGGCCCACGCCAAAAAGACCCACACGAGCACGCGCATGGCCTTTTTGGTGCCGGAGGTTGGAGGGACCGTGGCGTGGGCTGCTGGTATCGGGAGTGATGCGCTGCGGGATGCTGGCGGGTCCGGGTGCCGGTCTTGGATTCGGGGCATTATGGCCGAAGCCATTTGCCGGATACGGGCAGTGGCCGTGACAGCTGCGGCCCGGGCTGCTGTGGCGCTGGCTGTTGGCTGGGAGATCAAATTCGGCAGTAGGTAGTCGAAATATACCATCGTGTTTGGACGGAGTGTGTTTCCAGTGACGACCCTAACCATGTCGATTTTAGCGTCGGCGTAGCTCATGGCTTTCACGACCATGTTGGGTTGCACAAGGTCATGCGACGACGTGTCGACTCGGAAGGTCCCATCAGTTTCGCGCCTTAATGTAAAAGGTAACTCGCCGTTGCTTCCTGTCTGCATACTGTAAGAGATGCACATTTCTGACTGCATGATTTTCTACTACATGCTTTGTTATATAGCGAAGTCACGAAAGTACGAAGCGGAGTCGGATCTGGTAAAACCCGCCGGTGTGCTTTGCCACTGGCGAAGCTCGCGCGGGACGTGTCTGTAGAGGAGCGCACGACGCGGGGCCAGGGCGCGCGCCCGCGAGCTCGGGGCCGGGTATACTTGACGGGCGCGTGCGGAACAAGACTGATTGCTTATTGATGAATCCGTAAATGACACAGAATTATAGGATCAAGGAGTTCGAGTTTGGACAGAAAATCCCGCGACCAGGTCTTCGCCCGCACTAAAAAGATCTCGTGCTGCGAGCATGCGCAACTAAGTTGAGTAGGATTAGTATTTAAGACTGTACATTGCAGTACATACAATGGCACACATGTTTGATACCCTTCGTGGACAAATGGAAGCGATGGAGAAGGCAACCGCTGAAACACGCACGGCGTTTGAAAGCGCCCGGGAGGCGTTTGAAAGCGCCCGGAAGGCGTTTAAGCGCGCTCAACGGGCTGAAGCTCAGTTCAAGCAGCGGTTGGAAGACCTTGCCAACGACCCAAAGAGTGGCAACGGCGCTTCCGGCAGCGCAAATGTGCCCGCGGAAACTCCGAAGAGGTCCAAAGTCGGTCGTGGGCAGCCCAAGCCCCGTCCGATCGCGCGCACGGGCCTTCAGGGCGGGGGCAATCGTAAGCAAGGCAAAGGATCTGTGCTTCAGGTGTCACAGCTGGAAGTGAAGGTCGTTGCTGGAAAGCACGATGAGTGCATGGTTAAGGCAGCGCGCGACGGTGCAGATTTCCAGAGAGCAGCGGGCGCTGCGTCGCAGCCGGGAGCGGAACACGATGCGCGCATGTCTGAGTCAGAGGGCGACGATGATGAGGCGCTCGACTTGGAATTTGAGGCGATTGTCGCTAGGTTGCAGAGGAAGTTTTCCTTCTTCGGGGAGCGGTGCTTGGACCCCTTGCCCCGGTACTATTTGACAGAGCTGTATCGTGATTGGAGCTGCATGGAACAGGAAGACAAGATCGCATGGTTCCGAGATCTTCTCGCTTCGGATGTGACGACAATGGCAGAGCTCAACGAGAAGATCAAGGATTTCTTTTATAAGGAGCTGTCAGAACCATGCCATTTCGACGGCAAATGGCACGCTGATGTCATCAACGCCTTCGACCGGTGGAACGAGCAATATCCGTTTTCTGTCTCGCTCGACAAGTTTACGGATGACAGTTGGCTGCACAAGTGCACGGTGTACTATTTCAAGATGGTCGAGAAGAACGTGAACGAACAGTTCACATCCGAGTCATGCAAGAGCTGGAGGGAGTTTGCCAACGCTATATTGCGTCAATGCTTTATCCACCCCGGACCCTTAGACTCCAGGGAATATGAAGATGAGTATGAATTTAACGAGTATATTCTCGACAAATCACCGGCTGAGGCGTAGGAAACACCGTGGGCCTCGCCTTGGTTTGCGCCCGGGCGACGTTGCTTACGGCGATTTCTGCGTGCCGCTCTGGTTGTGTGCGTGTCTATGCCGTAGTGCGGTACTTTGCAGTGCCACGCACTTGTAAAAGTAATAAACTATATGCTTGCCGTGAAGAGAGCAAAGCTCGCGTTGTTTGAGATGACGCAATCGTGTAGCCCGTGCATTTCGCGAGCGGTCGCGCGTGCGCCTCGGTGTATTTGCGCGCGGGCGTCCATGGCCGCCGCGTGCGATGGCGCGCTGGTGGCGCAGCTCTGCGGCTTTGTCGGGCGCGTGCGGAACGTGCTATTCTTCCAGGTGGCGAGCGAGCTGCAGACTGTGCTGGACGCGGCGCTGCCGGGCGGGGCGCAGATCGCGCTGCTGGTGCTGGGGTGCCTGTGGCTGGACCTGGGCGCGCGCGAGGAGGGCGCGGGGCTCGGGCTGGCGCTGCTGCGCGACGTGGCGGTGATCCAGCTCGGGCAGGCGCTGATGGCGGGCGCCGGCGCGCTGGAGGAGGCCGGCGGCGCGGAGACGGCGGCGGGCGCGGCGCTGGCGAGCCTCTTCCTGCTGCGGACGTGCCTGCTGTGCCTGCCGGCGGCGCTGGCGGCGCT
>RFOM01000145.1 GCA_009926615.1 Pseudomonadota bacterium | reverse complement strand
AGTAGTTCTTGTTGTCAACGCTCGAATTCGCCACAGCAACGGCATCACCGCCCCTTCCGCCGGCCGAGCCGTCGGCAAGTTTTTTGAAATGATTGACCTGCTTTGTGTTCGAGGTGAAATCCGAAACCGAATTCCCCCAAGCCCAGACACCGGCAACTCCGAAATGACCATTCCAGTATTTTGCATTACCGCAGACACGGTGACCGTGACACAGCCTGCCTTCCTTCCATTCAAAGACATTGATCGTCGAAGCGGAGGGAATCTGATAGGAGCCTTCGTGACAGTTCAGGAACATCGTAATTTCCCTGCCTGCCGTTTTGCCGGACGAGTCCTGCATCCGGAGCACAAGATCTTTGCACTCTGCAAATGCAAGTCCGGAATGACCCGCAGCAGACAAAAAAGCTCCTGCAAGTATGACTTTCAATTTCAAATTCAACATCGACAGTCCTCCTTGTTGTTCATTGACCAGACAGACTCATCAAATAAAAACAGCAATCGAAAACTTATTGTTCTTTCGCGACGGATACTGGACGAAAGACAAAGCATGAGTCAAATTGTGAAGATGATTCTTTGCTCTTTCTCACATTCCGGAGTGCCGAATGTCGCCGCCCGTAAAATCATATGCATGCACAAATCCTCTGCTTGCCGAATATGTATTCGCCTGTTTTCAACCTGAAGATTCCCAAAAACAGCAAATAAGAGAACGCGCACTGCGTGAGAAATTGCCGAACATTCACGTCGGTGCGATGGACGGTCTGCATCTCGAAATTCTTCTCCGCTCATCCGGAGCAAAAAAGGTCGTTGAAATCGGCTCCCTTGCCGGTTATTCCGGACTTTGCATCGCCCGCGCACTTCCGCCCGACGGACACCTGTATACATTCGAGTTTTACGAAAAAAATTCCGAAATGTGTCTTGAAACATTCAGACAAAACAACCTGTCGGAAAAGGTTACGGTGATTCAGGGTCCGGCACTCGAAAATCTTCAAAGAATTGAAAACCTCGGGCCTTTTGATGCAATTTTTATTGATGCCGACAAAGCAAATTATCCTGAATACCTGAACTGGGCCGAGAAGAATCTGCGTATCGGAGGAACTCTGCTGGCTGACAACACTTTTGCATGGGGCCTCGTGCTGCAATCAGAATTCGACACTGACTCCCAGCGCAAAGATGCCGAAGGAGTCGACGCGCTGAACCGAAAATTGGCGCACTCACCGCGCTGGCGGGCAACGCTTCTTCCAACAGGCGAGGGGCTCACCATGGCTGTGAAGATATCCTGAAAAAGCGAACGGATGTCAGACGGACCATGCAGCGACATACGAGCCGGAAGGATCGTAGTCCTGCCTCTGTTTGACAGTATTGAACTTTCGTCCGCCGCGCGGATCAAAACTGACGCCGGCGATATAAGCCCAGTTCCCCCAGTTGCTCGCCGCATCATAGTCAATCAGCAGAGACTCAAAAATCTGTGCACCCAATGTCCATGGAATCTGCAAATCGTAGATCATGAAACTCGCAACATTCTGCCTGCCGCGATTGGACATAAAGCCGGTTTGAATCAGCTCGCGCATGTTGGCATTTACAAAGCTTTCTGAAGTGCGGCACGCAAGCACATCCTCAATCCTCATCATCAAAGCCGGTGCCGAAAGCTGATTATCCGCATCCGATGACCGGCGATACAAGCCCTCCGGTGCAAAAAAGCGGACTCCCGAGCGGACAAGGTGATGTTTGAAAAACTCCCTCCAGAGCAACTCAAAAATCACCCAATACGAGTTTTTTCCGGAACCGTGAACTGCTTCGTATTTTTTTACATTTCTGAACACATCTCTGACGGAAAGACTTCCGTTTGCCAGCCATGCGGAAAACAGCGTCGAATCCGAAGAATTCAAAAGACCGTTGCGGGTCTCAAAATAGGAACGGATATTTTTTTGTCCGAAAATATAATCATACCGACGCGCAGCCGCCTGACTCTCCCCGCCTGTCAGAATTCTTGCCTTATCAGCGGGGGCATCCGCTTTGTACACGGCGGAAAGAAGCCGGCTTTCCGCTTCGGTCGGATTGCTGAACCGGGTGTCAGCTTCAAAACCTGAATTTTTGAAAATCAGACCGAGATCATCGAGTTTCAATCCGGCAATTCCATTCAGCTTAAAGTGCAGCGGGGGATTCTCAGCAATAAAGCTGCTTGGTTCGGCGGGGATAAACTTTTCAAATTCCTTTTTTTCAAGCGTATTTCTAAAATCGGTAAATGTCTGCGGCAACGAACCTGCCGGAAATGGAAGATCCGCCGGACTGACAAGAAACTGTGTCCAATCTGAATTAATTCTTACTCCGATCTTTTGGCATTCAAGGAGCAATTCATTTTCAACCGAACATTCTTCCGGAGCGGTTTCGCGGGAAAACGAAAGCAGACCGACGGAATTTTTTTCTGCGATTTCCGGCAATATTTTTTCAGGATGCCCGTATACCTCAAGCAGATCATAGCCGTTTTCCTTCAAAGAATGACGCAAGTCCGAAAGAGTCTGAGTGAGGAATCTGCGGCGGTGCCGGCCGAGTCTCGGTATGCCGGCACACGTGTTTTTTAAAAGCCGCGGATCATGAACGTAAATGAATGAGATGGCTGAAGCAGCTTCAACGGCAGCTGAAAGTGCCGGATTATCAAAAATACGCAAGTCATTTCGAAACCAGTAAAGAACTTTTGTCACTCGGTCACCTGCTTCGTATTCACTTTGACTGCGTGAGTGTACACTGTCCGGACGGAGGCTGCCTATGAATTTCAGACCGGTGATCAAGATTATACAGGCTCAGGCTATTTCCGAGGGAGCCGGTGTCACGGTACACCGAACGATCGGCACTCAGGCTCTCCGGAATCTGGATCCTTTCCTGATGCTGGACCATTTTGGAAGCGACAATCCGAACGAATACATCTCCGGTTTTCCGGATCATCCGCACAGGGGATTCATCACTCTGACCTACATGCTGGACGGTCACATGCTGCATCAGGACAGCATGGGAAATAAGGGTAATTTGCGAGCCGGAGGCGCGCAATGGATGAAGGCGGCAAGCGGCGTCATTCATTCCGAAATGCCTCAGCAAACGCAGGGATTGATGCGCGGATTTCAATTGTGGATCAATCTCCCTGCAAAGGAAAAAATGACTCCGCCCGAGTATCAGGAATTTTCACCTGAGGCGATTCCCGAGGTTGTCATCGATAACGCCTCGGTCCGTATTCTTGCCGGTGCGTGCTG
>RFOM01000144.1 GCA_009926615.1 Pseudomonadota bacterium | reverse complement strand
TCAGATTTTCACGGTTGAATGTGCTGACAATGTCCTCGTAGCCGATGACTGGACGGGCCATCGGATGACCTGCGTACCTTTTTGCAAAAAGCGAATGGCTCATGCGCGAGGACGGGTTGTCGCGGCCGCGCCTGATTTCCTCGATCACCACCTCGAGTTCACGGGACAGTTCGCCTGCGTCGAGCAGACTGGCACCGACGACATCGAACAGCAGCTCGGCAGCCTGAAACGCGAATTCGCGCGGAGCGCTGATGTAATAAACGGTATGGTCGAAGGTCGTATAGGCATTGATTTCACCGCCGGCAGCTTCAACAAGTTTTGCAACGTCGCCCGTATTTGGAAAACGTTCCGTGCCCTTGAAAAGCATGTGTTCAAGCACATGCGCCATGCCGAATTCATGTTCCTGTTCGTCAATGCTTCCGGTTTTCACCCACATCTGCAGAGAGACCAAGGGAGCAAAATCCGTTTGCTCAAGGTAACACTCGCAACCGTTGCTCAAATATTTGTGAACTGTAGTTTGTGCTGTTGCAGAACTGGATGAACTTTGCATGGCTCAGTTTTTCCCCGCGGGTGATTTGGCCGGTGCGGGACTTTGCTCCGGCATAGGAAGAGAAAGAAGAAGTGTTGCTGCACAGCGGATGCGCCTGCGGACCATTTCCTTGCCGATGACCGCCATTGAATCAAAAAGCGGAGGGGTTTCCTTCGAGCCGGTCGTTGCGACTCTCAAAGGCATGTATACGTCCTTGGCCTTGAGGTTTTTTGCCGCAAGAAAACCCTCCATTGCTGCCGTAATATCGGCAACAGTCCACGATTCAAGAACCTCAAGAGCATCGAGCGCATCGGTCAAAATTGCGGCCGCTTCTGCCGGAGTGCGTCCTTTAGGCATCAGCAGCTGAGGATCGTATTTCAAATCGCCCGAAAAGAAAAAGTAAGAAGCTCCGATAAAATCTTCGAATTTTTCAATGCGCTCGCGTATTAAGGGAACGATTTTCGAGAGAGCATCTGCAGAGAAGATCTCCTCGCGCAAATGGGAAACGTATGCGTCGCTTGGCAGCGAACGCATATAATGTCCGTTAATCCATGCGAGTTTTTCAAGGTCGAACACCGGACCGCCAAGAGTCATGCGTTCAATGGAAAAGTGTTCAATCATGTCCTGCGTGGTAAAAATTTCTTTGTCGTCCCCGTAGCTCCAGCCCATCAGAGCGAGATAATTTCTCAACGCATCGGGCAGAATACCTTTACGGCGGTAATAGTTGATGCTTGTGGGCTGCTTGCGTTTTGAGATTTTGCTTTTGTCCGCATTGCGCAAAAGCGGCAGGTGCGTAAATTCCGGCCGCTGCCAGCCGAACATGTCATAAAGAACAACATGCTTCGGAGTCGAAGAAATCCATTCCTCGCCGCGGATGACATGGGATATCTGCATTTCGTGATCGTCAACGACGTTGGCAAGGTGATACGTCGGAAACCCGTCCGATTTGAGCAGAACCTGATCGTCTACGCCGTCATTTTCGAAAGAAACCGGTCCGCGCAGCCCGTCGTTGAATGTTGTGTTCCCGCTGAGCGGCATTTTCATACGGACTGTGAAGGGGATTCCGTTTTTGACCTGTTTTTCGATTTCCGGCCAAGGCAAATCACGGCAGTGACGGTCGTATCCGCCCTGAAGTTTTTGGGACATGCGCTCTTTGCGCACCGTGTCGAGCCTTTCCGAAGTGCAAAAACAGCGATAGGCATGTCCTTTGTTCAGCAGAACGTCCGAATATTCGCGGTACAGCTGAGTGCGCTCACTTTGCCTGTACGGTGCGTACGGCCCGCCGACGTCGGGACCTTCGTCCCACGGCAGGCCCACCCATTTCAGACAATCGAGAATCATGGACTCGCTGTCTTTGCGGAACCGTGTCTGGTCAGTGTCTTCGATGCGTACAATAAACTTTCCGCCGTGTTTTTTGGCAAATACGTAATTAAAGAGTGCAATGTAGGCCGTACCGATATGCGGATCTCCGGTGGGACTCGGTGCAATGCGGACACGGACGGGGCGGGAGCTCGTGACTGTCATGATTTCCTCGACAAAATAAGCACTGGAAAGCAGAACTATTGCATGGTTCCGAGGACTTTGGCAATCGCACGGACGGGGAGTCATTTCCGCCACACATCACCGGCAGGGCTGCTTAAATAGCGTATAATCGGCAAGGGTAGGGTGTTGATGGCACCCCCATGCCGCGCGCAGTACTGGAGGTGTAGCCAGATGAGTCAGTCCCGCCATGTTTGGCTTCTCGGTGGCGCTGTCGGGGGATTGCTGACTCTCGTCGCTCTGTCTGTAAAACTTGCTTCCTCAACTTACAGTGTTCATGTGACCGTAACCGATTCCAACGGGCCGTTGGCCGGTGTGTGGGTCGCAATGGGCGAATCGGATGTCAGGACAACGAATGAACAGGGGGTCGTTGTCTTTACCGGAACACGTTACGGATTGGACGATTCCGTCCTGACAGTGTCCGATCCGTCTCTGACTCAGTTGCATCTTTCAGAGTCCGTGCGCGCCAAAATCAGCTGGTTGCCTTGGGAAAAATTCACAAAAATCGCAGTCAGTCTGCCCGTGTTTGCGGATCGCAACGGTGCGTTTTCGGCGAATTCAGACGAGCAGGAACGTAAGGACATTGATCTGCCCGAATTTGAAACCGGTGAAGCGTTTCACGGAGGCAATCCACCGGAAGAGATAACGAAGATTCCCCTCCGGCCGCTGCAGGAAGAAGACTTGGCCGGCGCAGAGGAAGGACGCACCGTTGTTGCGTCCGACGGACAGTTGGTTCCTTCCGTCGGCTTTGATTTGCAAGCTTTTTCCATGAAGATTTGTGCCGCATCCGGATTGGGTGAGATCCTTTGTGCGTCGGTGGTCCCTTCGGTTATTCCGCCGTTTCGCGACGAGAGACAGATTGCAGACCTCAGGGCTCACAAACTTTCCGACGAATCTGCCTTGAATTCGCCTGTTGCCGGCCAAGCCGAAAGCTCTCTCAAACCGGAAAGCGGATCGCCGGAAATTCCTGAAAATTTGCGGGCGGGCGTAAAACTTGAGGTGTCTTCCGACGGCCGTCCGCTCGCAGGGGCTAAGATTTTTATGTCGCGGATGCGCGACAGACGCGTGCGTGAACTCGGAACAACAAATTCGGACGGGGTGCTGGATTCAAAGGTTTCCAAAGCATTTTTCGGAGAGACCGTCACGGTTTTTCACTCCTGCTGTTCACCGAAG
>RFOM01000143.1 GCA_009926615.1 Pseudomonadota bacterium | reverse complement strand
CGCGGCCGCTGCGCCCGCCGCGCCCGCTCCTTTCCATGCCGGGCAGTTGTCAAATACACTTTGGCGCGCCTGCGCGCATTGTCGGCGGTCGCGCGCGGAGCACGGGCGACAGCCGCCGCACCAGCTCCGAGCCGCTCTCCCGCCCGGCTCGCCACCGCCGCGCTGTCGCGCGCTCGCTCCACGCCAACGTCAAGTTCCCAGACTCTTTTCGTAAATCGACACGTTTATTCACAACGACGCAAAAAGCGGCGGAAGCGGTGCAGGGTCGCAGCGGCGGATGCCCCGCCATCAGATGCTGCAGACCACAAAGGCAAGCACATCACACAACCGCAAAACCCGTGGTGACAGCATCGCTCTTCTGTATTTTTTGTCCTGGGTTTCATCTTATAGAAACATTGAATCATTGTTAGCATATAAAACACCATAATATCATGACGGAAGCCTCGCCTTGCCATATCAGAGACACTCTTGTAATGACGGACTCCAGAGATTTCTTTATAAGACATGGTTTTAGATATAGCGACCTATCTCTTTTTTTGTGGGACAATGACATCGAAACCATTGAACAATTGAGTACTTTATCACCAGCACAAGTAACACTGTTGGCCATACGGATGAAGTTAGACGTAGAAAGGCAACATGATTTTCGGTTCCTGATTTGGTGGGTGACCTCAGAAGTTAAAAAAGCTCAAGGTGAAGGAAAAAAGTTTCAGTGGACTCGTGAAATTGAAACCCATAAAGATTACGCACGTACTGAATATGACGACCATTTAATGACAAACCCCAATGAATTCTTTCACATCCATGGTATTGCAGAGTTTTGGCTACAGTGGTTGTTGAACGGAAGACATATCAAAACCATTGAACAATTGAGTACTTTATCACCAGAAGACGTATCACAGTTGGCCATACACATGGAGTTAAACGTAGAAAAGAAACAATATTTTCGGTTCCTGATTTGGTGGGTGACCTCAGAAGTTCAAAAAGCTAAAGATGAAGGAAAAACATTTAGGTGGACTCCTGCAATGGATGCCCAGGAAAATGACGCACGTATTGAATATGAAAAGCTAAGATTACAAAAATTAGATCAGATCATACAGTCGAACACACCCATGATGATCCAGAATCCTTACCTGGTACAGCTTGCGTTATGAGTTCCTAATTGCAAATTTGAAACACGGGTGTACAATCAACATCGCCCAGAATGCCTCGATCCTCGGGATGCGGGTCAATGGTCGAAAACATCAGCGAGCGCGCGCGCTGGCCCGCCGCGTCGTCGCCGAGATGCCGCGCACGCACTCGCGCAGTGCCACCGCATGCCATGCAGCGCGGCGAAAAGGCGCGCGCCCGCGCAGGACGGCCGTAAATCCTAATGATAGTCTTTGATAATCAAGACAACCCGTGCACCATGTAAAACATTTTGCTTTACTAAACTTTTCTCGTCCACCTTCCCGTTAAAGCTCCCATTATACTTCTTTTCTGACTTCCATCACGGGGGTTGGTACCGTTTGTAGCTCCTACGCTCATAGAGTGTACTGGAGAGCTATCATCACGTTTCGTTTCTCGACTTACACGACTACCACCCGTGATTGAAGCATGTTTTTCCTCTAATCGGGCTTTTATGTTGTTCATATGTTCTGTATGGGTTTTAACTTGATGAGCGAGCTCACGGTGTGCTGCTTCAGCTTCTCTCAATTTTTGTGCAGCTTCTTCGAACTTTCTCATATTTTCTGAGTGATGTGCTTGACGTGTTTCTAATTCAGTTTCGAGTGCTTGTACTTCAAGCAAATCCTTTTTTTCTTGTGTATTGTGACGCAATTTGTCCATTACATAAGCCCCCCTTGCTGCTTCTAAAGCCTTCTTATGCGATTCTACAGTCGACTTGTGCTGTGTATCAAGTTTATCATGCTTCAGTTTATACAATTCAGTAATTTTGTCAGTGTATTCACCATCTGTATTCATATTTAATAAGTACGGGTTTCCAAAGGTTCCTGTCATACCAAAATTAGACGACATAGGAGTACCAACTGTTTTATACCAATTATTGAAATCTACGTCAGTGCGCAAATGACTTTTATTTCCTTTAGGTTGCCACAGTGGTGAAACACCTGTCGTCGGCCATTCACACATAAACGTTTGTCCGGTGTCAGTTAATGCTGTACAATGATTTTGATCACATGTTATCTCTAAAATATTTTGCTCTCTTCCTAGGCTGGTTACTGGACATCTACGCCATTCATTCTTAATTTTGAAGTAAACACATCCCATGTTCGTATTATCTGTTCGTAGCATGACTGCGTTTTCATCACCAGAGCTACGAATACTCTTGATTTGAAACTCTTCCTTATACCAGTTCATCCTCTTATCAGACGATGGTTTCAACATTTCTGTGGCAATGTCATTTTCAAAAGAAGTACCCCCCTTAATTTTCATCTCATACACAAGACCCATTCTGGGAATCTCGAAGTTGAGTGCAACAAACACTATAGTTCTGTTAGCACAGACTCCTACCAACTCGAAATTACCTTCTATGAACCTATTGAAATCATCATTTAGTTGCTTTGTAGCTCGTTCAAAACGTTTACATGCATCACTGGTGTCGTTCTTGGCCGGGGTAAAACAAACTCGATTGTCTATGATCGAGAACGACCCGCATCGAACCTCTGCCATGTCAATTTTGCGCTAAATATCCCAACTTCGCTTTTTCACAGGCTGCCATTTTGCGCTAAATATCCCAACTTCGCTTTTTCACAGGCTGCCGACCGCGGAGTCAAGCGCGCTCGCCGAAGATAAGCAGCGTCGATACCGATAGCGCGCGCAGCACGCGCAGCGCGCGCGACGGCCGCGTCGCCGACGACGGCAGTCGACCGCCCGAGGAGCATGCGGTGGCCACCGTCGCCGCGCGCTCTGCGCCAGTGCCACGTCTCCCACTTCTGAAACGCGAGTCGCACGGCCCCCGTGACACATAGAATCGTTCCGGTATATAAGGAGCTCGTGTGCAGAACTACAATGAAAAAATCTGTGGAATGCCCTATTTGCATGTCTGAGTCCCAGGAGACCGTGACCACGTCGTGCAATCACACATTCTGCGAAAAGTGTGCGCGGAGGTGGGGCCGTCATCACAACACGTGCCCCCTTTGCCGAGGACCCATCGCCGAAGAGATGATCGTCGACAGAATGTCGAACATAATCTTGCTCGTGCTAACTTTTGCAATCGTTTTCTTCATGATCGGGATCTTTGAGCATGACTTCGACACGAAGTTCACTGAACACAAAGAGGTGGATTTTACAATGTTTTTTTCCGTCATTATCCTTCTGCATCTTATCCTTATGTGTCTATCTCATCACTTCGAGACATACCAGGACGATGTTGTGAGTCGAATGCGCGCGCAGG
>RFOM01000142.1 GCA_009926615.1 Pseudomonadota bacterium | reverse complement strand
CATCATGAGAGCTCTTGAAACTGAAATCTTCCGGATTCCGGTCATCATAACTCCGCAAAGCTACTTTCACGCGTCGGGGCTGCTGATTGCAGGATTTCTTTTTACGGCTCTGCTGCTCCAGTTCCGCATACGGTCACTTGCATACCTCCCGATCTTAAAAACAAGGGAATAACCATGCAAAATAAATTTTTCCTGAGAAATAAAAAAAATCTTTTGCTGACGGCCGTCTTTGCTTTGCCCTTTGTTTTGATCCTGATTTCCGAAAGAACCGCTGCACCCGAGGTTATTGTTGTTAAAGCAGAACGGGGAGAGCTGAGGACAGAACTTTCAGACTTTGGAACAACCAAATTCAACAACGCCTTCACGGTTGTCGCCCCCGCAAACGGATGGATATCAAAGCCGGCTGTCTCATTGGGTGAAAACGTCACTGCAAACAAATCCTTGCTTTTTTCGATGACTGCCGGCCCCTCTCCGCTGCTGGATGCGCGCTCACGGGCGACCCTCAAGGCACAGGCCGAATCGGCACATTTCAATGTCAGGCAATCACGGGCATCGGTCCGCAAAATTCAATCGAATCTGGATTACGCGCAAAAAGAACTGACCCGCAATGAATCTGTCTACAGGGCAGGCGCAATAAGTCAGCATGACATCGAAATCTTTCGTTCGAAGGTTGTCAATCTCACCGAGGAACTTCGCGCAGCGCAGGCAGGTTATCAGGCCGCAGAGCATTTGTATGAAGCGTCGCGGGCAGCAATGGACGCTCCCGATACAACCAACGCAGAACTGAGGACTGTACTTGCTCCACGTTCGGGAGTGATCAGCTGGATTTACGACGACAAACCGCGATGGGTCAGCACAGGTGTTCCTTTGGCAGACGTCGCCCGCACCGGAGACTTATCTTTTGAATTGGACCTGCTGGCCCGTGAGGCCATGCAGGTGCGCTCGGGTATGCGCGTCCGGTTTTCGGATTTTGACGCCGGCGGCCGCGTGAGGAGTATTTCGCCTACGGCTCTGCCGAAAATATCTCCCTTGGGAATCAGCGAACAGCGCACGCGTGTCTGGATAGACTTCACAGACGCAACGGAAAGCACTGTTCCGGCCGGTCTTGAACTGGAGGCGCATATCGAAATCGCCGTGAGGCAAAACGCCCTCAAAATTCCTGTGACCTCGCATTGGATCGAAAACGGCAACTCTTTTGTTTTTGTTGTTTCGAAGGGCCGACTTGCAAAAAGACAGATCAAAACAGGCCTTAAGAACCTGCGCGAGACTGAAGTGACTGACGGACTGTCGGCAGCCGAAACAATTGTTCGCCTGCCGTCGGAAAACATGAAACAGGGAGACAAAGTCACGGAGAAATACGAATAGCGTGAGCCGCCGCGTCAGCTCGCATTTGAACCGGTAGATTTTTGGTTGGTAATCTTAGAAATAATCTTCATGCAAAAGAGGGTCAATTCAGGTGTTCTGTCGCTGACCACCAGCAATGATCCAAGCCTGTGCGCCATGACGGCCGAAAGTTCTTCAACGGGAATATGTTTTTCAAGTACCGCTTTGCGGATGAGCTCATCGAACTCCTGAGAAATCCACCAGAGCTTGATGCTTTCCGCGTTCATCGTTTCTTTATTCTTTGTGTTTTTCGGCTTTGCTGCTGCCGGTGCTGTTCCGGCTCGGGATGCTTTTTCAGTTTTTTGAGGCTTTGCGGCAACGCTCTTTCGCGGTTTGCCTTTTGCAGGAACTCCCGCACCCTTTTTGCCTTTGAATGAAACTACGTCTCCCATAATCTGCCTCACTTCCAGTAAGTCCGAGTTTGCAAAGCCTTACAGGGTCTGCCCGAGTCTACCACAAGCCTGAGGGCTTGCGTGAATCTCTCCATGCTTTGGCTGCCTGCTTAACGACGGGGTTATCGGCCTGTTCTTCAAGAGTCTTGAACAAATCCTCAACCTCCTGTTTTGAGACACTTCCCTGCTGGTCCCAGCGCTGTCCGAGAGCCAGCCAAGCCTCCTGCTCCTGTTTTGCGCCCCGTGCCTTCAGCCATGGCCAAAGCAAATGCCTGTCGCGTGCCGGCGAAGGTTGAGTCTGCGATGCCCGAAGCGCTTCACTGAACACCTGTACGACGCACGACTCGGAAGACTGACCGGAGATGTTCATCCATTCCGAGGTCGGAATCGCCATCACAAAAGAATCCCATTCTTTGGTCGACAGACTCGAAGATTCCAAAAGGAACCGCTGACAAAACTCATCGTTTTTGAGTGTCAGGTCGGGACGCCGGAGAGCTTCGGAACGCATCTGCCGTTGAAGCAGGGGTTTCTTTACGGCGGGTTGTTCCAAATCCCAGCGAACCACTTTGAGCTTTGCAAGCTTCACCCAAAATTCAGGATCGTCTATTGATTCAGACTTGGTCTCTTCGAGTTTTTTTACATCCTCACCAAGTGTGTATCGTCCGCGTCTGCGCAGCTCGCTCAAAAGGTCTGAAGCAACCTTGTCCGTCGGTTTTACGGCCATCGAAAGTGTCAGCCGGACGAGTCTTTGGTCGGGAGATTCATAAGCCGCGGGTTGCCGTGGCCTTTTGCCTGCGGCTTTCTTTGTTTTAGGTCCGGCGTTCTTGTCCGTCAGCTGTTTTTCTTTTTGGATTTTTTCAATTGTATCTATTGAGGAGAACAAAGCTGCGCATCTGACAAGCCTTTCCTGCTCGTCCTGTGTCCAGCGCAGAGTCCCCAGAAATTTTCCGCTGTTTGCCTTCAGAGTCCGCATGTTCTTTTCATTCTTCCGGACAAATTCGAGCGCAGCAGAACATTGCTTGAAAGACAAATAATACGGACCCAAGGCAGCCTGCAATGCCAAAGTCCGCGACTCAAAAAACTTCAGATATCCGGAATAGGGATATTTTTCTTTAAATTCATCAATCAGTCCGAGCTGAACGGCGGCTTCCTCGGGAAGAGACTTCACCGACTGTGTTGACATTTGAGCGAGGTCTTCAAAAAGTCCGCCAATGTGACACGCGCGAATCTGTTCCATTTCGTCCAAGTCGAACTTCCCCGACATGTCCTTCAGCGCCATGAACTCCTGATGCCGCGCACGCGCACCCGTTGCTGAAGCCGTGATGCAAAACAAACGGCGGCGGGAAATCAGACCGGCCGGATGCTGCGGATGACTTCTCAACAATGCCTCGTACATTGTGACCGCCTTGTCGGCACCCTTTTGCATATGGGTCATTTCGGCAAGTCTCAGCCGGCTCCACGGACCGTAAACTTTGTCTCCTGCGGCCAGCAAAAATTTCTCGAATGCTTTTATCGCGAGTTCATAATCGCCGTTCCAGAATGCGTTCTCTGCACCGCCGAGCAAGAAATAAGGATTCTGCTGATACCATGTGGTATTGGCAAAAGCCTCGGCAAACGAAAAAAAGCGTCGCGCATAATTGGGATA
>RFOM01000141.1 GCA_009926615.1 Pseudomonadota bacterium | reverse complement strand
TCGGCGTCGGAGTCCTCGGCGTCGGAGTCCTCGGCGGCGGAGTCCTCGGCGGCGGAGTCTTCGGCGTCGGAGTCCTCGGCGTCGGAGTCCTCGGCGGCGGAGTCCTCGGCGTCGGAGTCCTCGGCGTCGGAGTCCCCGGCGTCTGAGCCCTCGGGGGTGGTGACAGCCTCGTCCTCGGCGCTGCTGTCTGCGCCGCTCTCGGCGCCGCTCTCGGCGCTGCTGTCTGCGCCGCTCTCGGCGCCGCTCTCGGCGCCGCCCTCGGCGAGCTCCCTGTCCTCCGCACGCGGGCGCTCGCCTGGGGGGACGCGTGTGCACGCCTCGGGGCTTCCTGGACTTGGTGCCTGGACCGCGCCGGCTGCCTGGGACCTTCTGGACACAGGAAGCCACTCGGAGTCCTGGACTGAGTACCCATCGTTCTCGATGAAGTCGAGGTCTTCCTGCGTGGGCTCCTCGGCGGCGTCGCCGTCGCTAACGTTATCGCATTCGTACTCATCGTCGACCTCCTCGAGCTTGACCCGCTTGGTCTTGTGCTCGCGCTCGAACTCGGCGTCGATTGCCGCCGCACAGTCGCGGAAGAGCTTGGAGCTCTCCGAGGCCTGCTCCCACTCGAAGATGAGCTGCATGCGCTCCTTGGCGGCGGCAGCCGCCTTGCGCTGGGGCCGGGGCATGCGCGCAACCGCGCACGGCGGAGCTCAGGCATGATATTAAAAAAGAAAGCGGGAAGTTGCAATTCTGGGTTTGATTTATTTAACAGTGGGCGGTCATGTCGGACGCGAGCATGGGCGAGGAGGGGAGCGCGCAGTTGTGCAAGCTGTGCGAGTACGCCGGGAATGACGACTACAAGTTCCAGGAGATCATCAACTTCGTGCACGAGCACTCGCACGAGGCGCACATCGACGGGCTGTGTGCGCAGGTGCAGAGGCAGCTGCGGGAGGAGTTTGCGCTCGAGATGAGCGTGGAGGAGCTGCGCACGCACTTCCTGAACCACAAGTGCGACCAGAAGACGGTGCTGAACAACGTGATTCGCGAGCTGGTGCCGATGATTTCGGTGTTGAAGCAGGGCTGCTCGATGACGCAGGACGGGACGACGATCGTGGACCCGAAGGCGCTGAACATGTACCTCGACTCGGTGAAGCAGGTGATGAGCCTCTTCAAGCACCTGGAGACGATGCGGCAGTCGGGGCGGCGGGTGTAGCGCGCCGCGGTGTGGTGCGCTCGTACATCCGCGCGCTCGTATATCCGCGCGCGCGGGCATGCGCGCGGGCGCGGGGCTCGCGCACGCGGCGCTGGTGGTGCTGCTCTTCGCGGGCGTCGCGGCGCTCGCCGCGGCGCAGGGGCTGCCGCGCGAGAGCCTGGCGTGGGTGGCGTACGTGCACGTGCTGACGGCGAGCACGGCGCTCGAGCTGCTCGGCGTGCGCCCGGGGCGCGGCGAGGACGCGGCGGCGCGCGCGCTGGAGCGCGTGCTCCTGGTCTTCGTCGAGATCGCGGGGTGCGGGGCGGCGGCGCTGGTGCTTGGGTGACGGCGGTGCTTTATTGACTACGGTACATTGACGGTTCCCGGCGGCGGCGCGAGATGCGGGAGACGCGGGGGAGCGCGGCGACTACAGGGTGCCCGCCCGTGTCGGCGGGGGGAACGGAAGGGCCTGCGAGTGCAGCGCGCAGGGCTCCTCGAGGAGGCGGCGCGCGCCCGGGGTCGCCGAGTAAATATCGCTTTCCCAAAACTCACCGTGGTGCGGCCAGCGCATGCGCGACGCAGCGGCTGTCATGTTGTGTTTGTGCGGGCCGTTGAAGTGCAAGATCACAGGCGCAGTCGCGCTGCGACGCCTCGCGGCACTTTGCTGTCGACACTCGGCCTGTAGACGTGGGGCGCTCCACAGGTCGCAATCTGGCAGGTGGGCTTGGTATCGAGCGCGGCCGTCTGATGCGACCACCAGCTCGCGCCCCGCCTGCATGTTGTAGAGACTGACGAAAATCTGCGACTCGTAGTCGAGCGACATGGCCAGCGCGCTCCTGAAAGGCCGGCCTCTGGGAGCGACCTCGTGTGCAAAGAGCTGGCAGAAGAGCAGCTGGTCAGTGCCGACGAGATACGGGTCCCATGGGCCTTTGCTCATGGCGCTTGTTTGGGTCAACGGCTGGAGCGGTCCGTAAGCACTCTGTAACTTTGCCAGGTAGTGTTCGTACTCGTTCCTGGCGGCGGTGAGCAGACGGTCAACTTCCCTGATGTACCCGATGTACACTCCAGAGTTCAAAAACGGCGTCGTGGTGTATTGGTCCACAGGCCAGTCCGGGTCGCATTGGTTATCTCGGAACGCGAACGCCTCTCTGGTGCCACAGCAGCCCTTTTCGGCGCTGAAGAGGATCCTCTTCTTCGACCTGACAAAGCGCCTCACTAAGGTCCTGGGACCGCCGTTGACGAGGACGTCGTACGCGTCGAGGAACAAAATGACGGTGCGGGTTCTCATGTCCTCGGGAGTGGTCTCGAGAGCACCAGCGACGAAATCTTTCGTGGTCCACAGCTTGTCCAGAAGTTTGTCGCGCTGGAAATGTTGCTGGCGCCCTTCTCCGAGCACGTTGAGCCTGAACCCGTGCGCGCTCGCTGAGGCGGCCATGGCGCAGAACTCGCTGGACCAGGCCGTGGCGTAGGTGACGGTGTAGAGGTGGTACACCTGTGAGCGGTTGCCGACCGCGAGCGTCACTTGCTGCGAGATCGGGCCTTGGTGCAGCATGCTGGGACTGATGAGCGCCGCCTCGGAAAGATAGACGCAGGAGAGCCCGAGAAGCATGAAGCTGTGGGCCCGCATTTCGGCGACACGCGCACGTGCGGTCTTTGCGTGCGTCTACGCCTGGCTCGGAACGGCGCCGCAGTTTTTTTTGGACGCGTCGACGTGGCCGCGCGGGCCCGGGCGGCGGAAGGAGGCGGGCGCGGTGCCGGGCAGCAAATTCTTCTCGGGAGGACTTCCGGGATAAAAGCGCGCGTCAGCATGATGCGCAGCGAGCAGCGGGCGCGGCGGCTGGACGCGACGCTGGGGCACATCCTGTACCTCGGGCTGGTGCTGGTGGCGCTGGGGGCGGCGGCGGCGCTGGCGGTGACGAACGCGCACCGGTTCCACGTGGCGCTGGCGGCGCGGCGGCAGGCGGAGAAGAACAACGCGTGGCTGGCGGAGCAGTGCAAGTCTCCGGAGTTCTATGCGAACATGCGGGAGCACTCGAAGCTGTGCGACGAGGTGGCGCTGGCGCAGGCGGACGCGCTGTGGCTGCACGCGCTGCGCGACGTGCTGGACGAGATCCGGCCGTGCGGCGAGACGGCGTGCGCGCGGCTGCTCGGCGACGGGCTGGCGTGGGTCTTCCAGCGCGGCGTGTGGGCGCTCTGCGCGGCGGGCGCGGCGGCGCTGGTGTGCTGCTGGAGCCTGCTGGCGGTGCGGCG
>RFOM01000015.1 GCA_009926615.1 Pseudomonadota bacterium | reverse complement strand
TTTCAGACCCGCTCAATCCGTCATCAGCCTTTGCGTTTTTGACTCTTTCGAGCGCCCTGTTGATGTTTGCCAGAGCTGTTTCCCTTTTTGCTTCGGGAAGCTGGTCGGCAAGAGAGAGAATCTTCAACGCGGTTTTCATCATGCTGCGCATAGGTTTCTTGACCATATCGGGCAGCGGCACTGCGAGATTTTCAAGAACGGTCGTTCCCTGAATAAGACCCGATGCAACAAAATCCTCGGGAAGGCCGACATCACCCTGATTGCAGTCGTAGCGTTTCTGAATGTCTTCGTCCGTGCAGAATGCGAAGGTTTCCGAGGGGCGCTCGCCGAAATATCCCCAGCGGACAGCGGCAGTATCGTAGGTGCCGGGGACCCTGCGGATGTTGGTGACGAAACCCGGTTCGTAGTCCATCACCGAACTCGAAAGACCGTTGCTTTCGATGCGTGTGGAGCCCGCAAAATTGTGGCGCAGACCAAGTGAATGACCGAATTCATGCATAATCACGCTGAAATAATAGCCCTTAATGTAATCATCCTGATTTTTGGATTTTGTGTCGGCAAAGAAAGAGACAACCGGATTTTCGCCCGTGCCTTCAACCAGCGGAACGTTGCCAATCTTGCCGCTGAGCGCGGGAAACTGAGGAGCGGCATCGGTCGTGTACTTGTAAACGTCCTCGAATCCCTTGCGGGTCGTGCTGCCGTTGATGAGAATTTGGGTTGCAATCACTTCGCCCGTGCGCGGATTGACCATCGTGGGGGCATATCCCGCCCATGGAACTTCCTCGTCGAGACCGTCGATCCATTTGACAACATTGTAGCGGGGATCGCCCAAATCGATTTCGTCATTTGCCCGTTCGGTTTTGAACGCGTCGAAGCCGAATGAAATATTCCAGCTTTCAATCGCCTGTTTTGCAACCGGCTCGTATTCTGCCGGAAAGTCTTTCAGATAAATAATCTGTTGGGCCGGCTGCTTGGAATCCACGTTCAGCCTGTAGTGGGCAATCGGCAGATTGGTATCCTGCGAGCCCAGTCGGGCGGCGGGGAAAAATCCAAAGTTGTCGCTGCGGGCCATCGATGCTGTGCGCTGAAGAATTGTCGGGTTTTTGTCCTGACGCTTCAGGTACAATCTGATTTTAACCTCGCCTGTGCGGGCCAGAGAAGGGTCTGCAGAATCTTTTTCCAAAACGAATGAAACAGTATGAATAATGTCGACGATGACTGAGTCAGGGTCCTGAACGACGTTGACAACCCGCGGTGCCGCCGCAGTTTTCCAGCTTCCGGCCCTGCGGTCGGCATCCATGTCGACAATCTGACCGCCGTAATCATTCCAAAGTGAAAGATCATTGCCGGCAGTGTCGAAGTCAACTTCGATTTTGCCGGTGCGCTTTTCCACGGCATTAAAAGACAGCAGACGTTCCTTTCGTCCGTCGCGGCCGGCAGTCGCTACAACAAGAATATCTCTGCCGTTCGCGTCGGTCGTAAGGACGAGGTCGCACTCAACCGGCCTGAAGTTGAGGTTGAGTGCTGTGCTGAAGAAGTTCTTGGTTTCAATGACATTGAGACCGAATACAAATTTATCTTTAAGGTCGCGCTCCTCGAGGAGTGCTGTGGTCGCCGACATACGGACAAAATTTGGCTTTGAGGCTGACTCAGTCCGTGTGCAGGCTGTGCCGAAAGGGAGCAGAACCGACAGAGCGCCAAGCGTTGCAAACTGAGTGCGAAGGTTCTTTGTCATTGCGAATCCCCAAAGTGTCCAAGTAGGGTAACTCAGTCGTTGCGCACCTTTTGGAGCATCAGCCGACCGGCCAGTCACTGCTAAAAATTGATGCAACAACAGTCAATGAGAATCTCAAGTCTGCGGTCTGATTTTGTTAAAGGATTAAAATGACTGAATTTTATTCTGGGCTTAATGTGTCGGATCTCGCGATGTGGACCGGAGTTCAGGCCATCGCGGTTGATATCGACGGGACTCTGACTTCGGGCGGCCGGATTCCCTCCGAGGTCATTGCCGTGCTTGCGGCCTTGCGCCGCGGCGGGTTGAAAGTGTGCCTTGTGACGGGCCGTCCTTCGGGATGGGTGCAGGGACTTGTGACTTATCTGCCGGTTGATGCGGCGATCGCCGAGAACGGCGGAGTTCTGTTTTTGGGTCCAGAGGCTTCTCCTCTCGTCAGAGATCCTTCTTCAGGAGACTATTCTGAAAAGCGGGCAGACGACCTGCGGATCCCTTTGGCGGCAATGTTCTCCCGACTCGTCGCGGATTTTCCGCAATTGCAGATCACCGGCGACAATGTTTACCGGCTCAGCGACTTTACCTTTCATGTTTCAGGTCTTACTGAGCAGGCTCTCGGTCAAATGAGACAGCGCATTGAAGCAGAAGGTCTGGCATTCACGTGGTCCACAATCCACGGACACATTATGCCGCGCGGGCAGGAGAAGGGATCGGCATTGAAGCGGCTGCTTGAAGAATGGGGATTTGCGTCACATCCGGCAACAACAACCCTGACTGTCGGCGACAGTCCGAATGATGCAACGATGTTTTGTGCCGAAGATTTTCCGTTGAGCGCGGGGGTTGCAAACATTGTCAAATACCGTGACGTCATGAGTCACTTTCCGAAAGTTGTCAGCACGTTTCGCGAAAGTGAAGGCTTTATAGAGATCATGCAGACGCTGTTGAAGATTAAGAGTGACGAGCAGTGAAAACGTCGAAGTGTCCAGTCATTTTGTTTTCGGACAGTCAGTGGCTCGTGGTCGACAAACCCTACGGCATTCCGACGCACGGCGGTGATGCCGGCGATGTGGGGGTTCAGGAATGGCTGGCTTTGCATCTGGACGAAAAAACGTTTGTCTGTTCGCGGCTGGATACCGGAACAACCGGTGTTTTGCTGTTTGCAAGGACCTCATCGGCCAGTGCCCTTGCGCAGAAAATTCACACGGAAAATGATGCGGAAAAAATTTATTATTTTTTGTCGGACAAAGACGTCCGACAATCACGCGGTATGAATTGGACTTGCGATTTGCCTCTGGACGACAAATCCGCTGTGACAAAATTTTACTTTGAGAAGCAACTGGCAAATCGGGTTTTTCTTTACCGCGCAGTGATTTCCCGCGGCCGAAAACACCAGATTCGCCGGCATGCTGCTTTTTCCGGATGCGCACTTTCGGGTGATTCCGAATACGGCGGTTCGCCGGCTCCGCGCATCGCGCTGCACTGTGCGGAATTGAGATGGCCTGAATTGCCCGAAGTCATTCGTTCGGAACTGCCGGACTATTTTCATGAAGAAGCCCATACTCATGAAACAACGTATTTGCAGTGTCTGACTGCACTCGACAGACGCGGAAAATGGATTTCTTCGATTTCCGGCGCGTGGCGTGCAATTCAGCGCGGCGAGTTGAGCACATTTGATTTGTCCGTCGACGTCTACGGCGCACATGCGTTGATTTGGGTTTACGATGATTCAGAATTTGGAGAGGTCAGCCGGCTCCTTTCTCCTTTTTTCGGACAGCTTGAAAAGAAGTTTGGAATTTGCGGCTGCGTGTTTCGGCGTATCGGCAAGAATCCTCATAAAAAAGGGCTGGTTCAGGATGTTTTCTTAACGGGCTCAAAACCGGAAGACCAGTTTGCAGTCGCCGAACATGACTGGCAGGCTGTTGTGACACTGACCCTGCGCCAGCACGTCGGTTTGTTTTTGGATCACCGCGACAATCGCAGACGAGTGCAAAAAACAGCAAACGGCAAACGGATTGCAAATTTGTTTTCCTACACCTGCGCTTTCGGTTTGGCCGCTGCAAAATCCGGATGTGAAGTGGTCATGAATGTGGATGCCTCGGTGAGCACGCTGAATCTGGGCAAACAGAATTTTGAGCTGAACGGCTTATCTAAAATTCGCTCGGGAAAGTTTGTCGAAAAAGATGTGCGTGTGTGGTTGGAAAAACAGACGGCCAAACGGGAGTCGGGAGAAGACACCGGCTGGGATATTATTATCTGCGATCCTCCGACGTTTTCATCAACACAGTCCGGCGGACATTTTCACGTCAGCCGCGAGTGGACAGACCTCGCTTCGGCATGTTCGAAAATTCTCAGAGATGACGGAACCTGCTTTTTTTCAACAAACTGTCAGGCCGGAGAGCGTTCCGGATTTGAAACCGTTTTAAGGCAGTTCTTTGGAAGTGTGCAGAGAATCAGACCGCCTTTGGATTTTCCGGAAGTTGCAGGGCGGGCCCATGCTCATTTTTTTGAATGCAGGCGACCGCTGAATCACATTCGTTCGTAAAGGCCTTCCCACTTGGCGTGGCAGGACTTGAGTTCGTTTTCGAGATCAGTCACCCGCAGTTGCCGCTCCTGCACGGCAGTAAAAGGCAGTCCTTCGGTATATGCCGCGTTCAGTGACTCACTCGCTGCTGCAAGTTTTTCTTCCAGCTTTGGAATCAGGGCCTCAAGCCGGTCGAGTTCCTTTTTTTCGTTGTATGTGAGTTTCTGCTTTGCGGACGATTGCGGTTCTGACGGCTCCGTTTTTTTGGTTTCTGCTTTTTCAGGCTGCTTTTTTGCGGCGGCAGCCGATTCGGTGCGCGAAGGAGACAGTTTTGTCAAAAGCTGAAGAGCCTGTTCGAGATTGGGAACCAAAGTCCACGTAAACATTTCGTTGTCTTTGTCTTTGGCAGTCCCCGAATAAACCAGAATGTGGGTCGCAACCCGCTGAATGAAATAACGGTCGTGGCTTGTGAAAACAACGCCGCCCGTAAAATTCGTCAGCGTCTCTTCAAGCCCCTGCAAGGTCGGAATGTCGAGGTCATTGGTCGGTTCGTCAAGAATAAGTGTGTTGGCCTGCTCGAGCATCATTTTTGCCATCAGCACACGCGCCTGTTCGCCCCCCGACAAATCGCGGATGAGTCTGTCTGCGTCGTGGCGCGAAAAAAGAAATTTTTCGAGATAGCTCATAATATGCAAATAACCGGCACTTGTATGAACGAAATCACCTTCCGGACAGATCGTCTGCCGAATTGTCAATTTGGGTTCAAGTGCGTTGCGGTGCTGGTCAAAATAACTGACTTTGAGAAGTTCGTGTCGTTTGCAGATCCCGCCCTGCGGTACAAGTTCACCGGCCAGAACGCGCAGCAGATGAGTTTTGCCGCAACCGTTGGGTCCGACGATTGCAAGCCGCATTGAGGGTTTGACGACAAGCGAGAGATGCTTGGCAAGAAGCGGATGCTGCGCACCGGCCGGATGGGTGACCGAGATTTTTTCGAATTCAAGAAGTGTCTGGGAACCGAAGTTTTCCTTAACCGAGATCCAAAAATCAGAAGCATCGCGTTCCTTGCTTTCAATCGAAGCCGTAAAGTTGAGTTCAACTTTGGGTTTGACCGCCGCTTTGCGCTCTGCCCCCTGCAAATTGACTTCGAGTGTTGCTGCACGGTTAATGCGGGCAGTTTGTTTGGTTGTGCGCGCCGCCGGTCCCCGTCTGAGCCAAGCCAGTTCGCGTCTCATGAGGTTGGCCAGACGCTGATTGCGGGTGCGGGCTTCTTCCATGCGCCGCACCTTTTCAATTGCGTGCGCCTCATAGTTGCCCTGATAGAACTGTGATTCACCGCCTGAGATTTCCAGAATGCGGTTGGCCATGGTGTCCAGCAGTGAACGGTCGTGCGAAACAATCGCCATTGCGACAGGTTCGGGTTCTTCGTCCAGCAGCGGAACGCCGAGCATTTGAAAGCCGGATTCAGAAAGATCGAGCAGAACATCTTCCAGCCATTCAACCGTTTCTACATCGAGATGATTTGTAGGCTCATCGAGCAGGAGAAGCTGGGGTTGGCTGACAAGTGCGTGAACCAGCTGGAGACGTTTTTGCTGGCCTCCCGAAAGATGCCGGAACTCTCGTTCGGCAAACGCCTCCAGTCCCGCAACCCGAATCACACCCGCACGTGCATTGGGAATATCAATGGATTTTGCCTGATGCTCATCCAGCCGGTGCTGCAGTTTATCCAGTTCTGCCAGCCATTTTTCGTCGCTGCCGAGATCGGGGTTTTCTTCAAGGAGGGCAAGATGTTTTTCGAATTTTGACTGAGCGGCTTCCTGAAGATCACTGCCGAACACCGACTGCAGCTGACTTGTGAGAACGGCATTGACGGTCATTGCCGGATCAAAGGGAATATTTTGGCTGACGTAAGCTTTTCGTAACAGGTTGCGTGAAGCCACCACCCCTGAATCGGGTTTGCCGATGCCTGCAAGTATGCGCAGCAGAGTCGACTTTCCGGCTCCGTTGGGACCGACAATACCCAGACGGTCTCCGGGATGAAGAGTGAGATCCAGCGATTCGAAAAGAGTTGTTACACCCAGACGCACAGCCAGTTTCTGACTTGTGAGCAGAGGGGATTCGGTGTTAGCCATGGCGTATCCAATTCCTTTTATTGGCAAACAGATTTTCAACCTGTCACCGGTCACAATGGAGTGAGCAATGAAGCTGTACTTTTCTCCGGGCTCCTGTTCAATGGCTGAGCATATCGCCCTTACTGAAGCCGGTCTGCCGTTTGAGCCTGTCCGCGTCGATTTACGGACAGGACTATGCAACGGCGAGCCCTTTAAAGCGATGAATCCGAAAGGATACGTTCCTGCGCTGCAGCTGGCCGACGGCCGCTGGCTGACCGAGGGTGTTGCTTTGCTTTCTTACATTGCAGATTTGAAGCCGGAAGCGGGACTTTTGCCTGCTTTGGGCACATGGGAGCGCTACAAGGCGCTGGAGTGGTTGACCTTCATTTCGACGGAGCTGCACAAGGGGTTTTCGCCGCTCTGGAACCCGTCCACAGGACTTTCCGATAAAGAGGCGGCTTGGGAAAGGCTTTCAACCCGCATTGAGCTTCTCAACGACCTTCTCAAGACTCAGGACTTTATTCTGGGTCAGCAGTTCAGCGTCGCCGATGCCTATGCGTTTACTGTCCTCAATTGGGCAGGGATGCTCAAACGCAGCCTTGAGCGCTGGCCCTCTGTAACAGCGTATTTGGGCAAAATCCGCGAGCGGCCCGCGGTGGCAGCAGTGCTCAAGGCGGAAGGAATTAAATCCTGATGTCGCCAAGGTCGGTGACTTTGTTTTTTTCGACCGTAAACGGAACCGCTTTCAACAGTTCACCGCCCGAATAAACCTCAAGCTGATAATTTCCGCCCAGCAAAACATTGTAGATAAAACCTTCCGCGCTCCTCGGGCGGAAAGGTTTTACCGATTTGTCCTCTCCGGTGAAGTCTTCAAACGTTCCATTTTTTTCCAGCTTGATTCTGTAACTCAGCAGGTCGGTTTGCCCTGTGCGAAGATTTCCTTTGACGCCCTGAGCAAGTGTTCTGCGAATGAGAGTCTTCCAAGCGCCTTCCTGCCGGCTGACCGTCTGGTCGCGCCATTTTGAATAGGACGGTTGGAAGCCCTGCATGCGGCCGTTGACTTCCATGGCAAAGGAAATCACGCCGGCTTCGCGATATTGCCAATCGGCATCGGTTCCGTCGGCTTCGTAAAGAAGTTCGGGCGCAGTGCCAACGGCGTAGGTGTTTTTGTTGCCGCGATCGTCGATCACATTTTCCTTCATCTCCAAACCAATGGATTTGAAAAGATCGACGGCAGGATTTTTTTCGCTCCGGCAGCCGAAGGGATAGAGGATCATTTCACTGAAGGAGTGATAACTGATGTTTGCAACCGGCTTTTCCTCGCGAACAAGTTTCATCATTGCATTGGTTTCGGGTTCGCTGGCTGCCTCGGGTCCGCGGAAAGAATCGGATGTTTTGGAAGGACTGGAACCGTTGCACTCTCCCCAAAGCGCCGGATAGTTGCGGTTGAGGTCCACGCCGTAAGTTCGGCCGCCGGTCTCCCACGCATTTTTTCTCCACATCGACTGACCGTCGTGCACCAATTGATTTCCGTCGGGATTGACCTGCGGAACAAGGATAATTCTGGAGCTGTCCAGCCAGCGGGTGATTTCCGGATCACGGCCGTAGTTTTGCAGCAGTGTTTGCGCCATGTGCATAATCACTTCTGTGGTCATCAGCTCGCGGGCATGGTGCATTGCATTAAAAAGCAGGGCCGGCTGCTGAAGATTTTCCGGATGTGCGGAAATAACAATCGCCTGAACCGGACGGCCGCGGCGGGTTGTGCCGATGGTTTTGAGTTCGGTAAATTCCGGATAGCTTTGTGCAAGTCGGGCGAGTCCGTCCAAAACCTGTGTCGGGGTCAGGTAGGGCTCTTCCGATTCTCTTGCGAGCTGCGTGTTGAGCGGAGAGAAGCGGAACTGAAAGCCCATGGATTTCAGATCGTCGAATTCTTTGTCCGACAGGCGGACTTCGGCAAGATTTTCGCCGAGTGAAACTCCAAGAATGTCGAAGCGGGATAAATCTTTCAGGTCCTCACTGCGGCGGACAGGGTCAGAAGATATCCCGACCGAGACAATCCGGCTCTGACCATCACTTCTGGCTTTTTCAAAGTCACTCATGCCAAGACAAAACAGAACGCCGAGGAACAGGTTCCGGTTCAATCGTGTTGCACCCAGTTTGCTGAAACGGCGGGTCATGGACACCTCCCCGAAAAAAAAAAAGGACGGCAAGCTGCCGTCCATTGTCCCGAATATTTCCGTTCCGTCAAATCAACGGGCGTTAATTGGCCGAGAGTGCAAAGCTGAGAGCAGCATTGGCCTGAAGCGTCGTCAGCTTGAGCATGTACTCCTTGTTGATTTTATCGGTCGTATCGCATTTTTGGTGGTAGCAGGGATTGCTTTCGCCGCCGAAGAAGTTTTCTGAAAGGATCAGCGCCGGAATATTTTTATTCCAGAATGAAGCATGATCGGAGCGGTTTGTGCAGGCTGATACCTTTTTCATGCCAAGCGAGAGATTGGTATTGAGCTCGTCAATGACACGGGTCAGCGGTTTGCTGTCTGCTCTGTCGCAGTCCATTGCATGGTATGCGAAATCACCGTTGCTGTCGTAACCGATCATGTCTGTCTGAACGACGGCCATGATTTTTTCTTCAGGTTTGATTTGGCTCGCGTATGCGCGTGAACCGATGAGGCCCAGTTCTTCCTGATCGAAACCGACAAACCGGATGGAAACAGGGAGTGTGCCTTTTGAGGAGAGGAGGCGGGCAGCCTCAATGATGCTTGCAGTACCGGAGCCGTCGTCATCGGCGCCTTTGTTGCGCACAGAATCAAGATGAGCAGATACGACGATGAACTTGCTGCGGTCGGCACCCCAGAGTGTGCCTTCGACGTTGGCACCGTTGTAGCCGTTGAATGAGTACGGCACCGCTTTGGCTTCGATGCCGAAATCCTGCAGGCTTTGAATGAGGAACTTTTGCGTGAGAGTTCTGTTGTCTGCTCCGCCGCGTTCGGTGATGCGAACTTCTTTGCCGTCCAGCATGAATGATTTGTCACCGGTCAGCACGTCGAGAGTTTGCATCAACTGTCCGAGGTCCGGCTGAACAGATTCAGATTTCGAAATTGCACGCGGCTGCCAAGGGGGGAGCGGTTGTGTCGGAGTCGTTCCGCGTTCCGTTGTGTTTGAGGTTTTGACCGGCTCGGCATCGGACATCGACACCGGCCACACAAAGTTGCGTGCATCGTTTTGCAGGCGAACCGCTTCTTGGGATTTCATGAGGTAAAGACCGCGAAACGTTTGGCCGGCCACGAGTTGTCCGTTCACAGGTGCGTGACCTTCAACGAAAGCCAGAGCGGATCCTGTCGGCCACGGAACTTCAATCACCGTTCCGGAAGCTGCTGCCGGACGCGCCTTCAGAACCTGAATCTGACGTCCGCCGCCCATTTCGAATTGGGCCAGTCTATCGCCGGACGGTGTGAGTGTTTGACGGGAAGTCCCGATGTTCAGCCAGACAGTCTCCGGATGAGCGTTGAAATGTTCAATTGAAACCATCGGCCCATGGCCCATGCTCAAAGCAATCGGGGAATTTAAGAACGCCGGAAGCAATGCAATAACGGTCGCTAAGGCTCGCTTTTGACTGATTGCCATGGGTTTGCTCTTCCTTGCAGTGTGAGAAGTGGTTCGGACGCGGTCTGAAATTAAAGCTCCGTGTAGCGTATGACTGACCGGCCAATCCGGCAAGTAGCGGAAGATAGAATTTCAACATCAGCTTCGGTTTGACCGATATCCTAATCAAGAGGAGTCGGATGTTACGAAACTGGAGCCAAGCGCCTGACATTCTTAGGTTGGGCGGTAAAGTGGTAATCTTGAGTCGAGAACACATTAAAGCGCGAACGATGGCTGTGAATTGACGGCAATCCGAGTGGGGCGAATTTGGAATGAACGATACAAAGATAGATCTTTATAAGAAATATTCAGTACCTGAGCCACAGCCCTATGGTTCGCAACTTGATATTCTGATTGTTGATCCGCAAAGCGACGTTCGCATTCTTCTCACTCATCACCTTCAGAAATTGGGATTTTCAAAACTTCGTGTCGTCAAAGACGGCTTGGAGGCCCTGACCGAAATTCGGCGTCACCCCGCAAACATCGTTCTTTTGAGCAATGAACTGGACGGTCCGACGGCACAGGATGTCATTCAGGAGCTGCGCGAAGATATTTCAATTCAGAGGGACGTTGTGATTCTGTGCTCCACTCCCATCAACAAGCAGGAAGTGATGCTTGCTCTGGAGAACGGCTTTGATGATTTTCTCATTAAGCCAATCATTCCCAATGAAATTTTACCCAAGTTCAAAAGTGCTCATGCCGTGTTCTCGAGCCAGAGAAATCCGGAACGGATTTACGAGTACGCCAAATTTGCCATCCGTCTGAATGAACTCGATCGGGCTGAATCCGTGTATACGGATCTTGCCCAGCAGACGCTCAAGGCAGCACGTCCTTACGTAGGTTTGGCGCGAATTGCTCATATGCGCGGTGATTTGGACGGCGCAATGAAACACGCTCAGGATGCAATTCAAAAGAACAATAAATATGTCCATGCCCACGCGCTTTTGGGACAGCTGCATCTTGAGAAAAATGACCTCGATGCGGCATTCAGTTCGTTTCGCACGGCAATTGAGCTCAGCCCGCTGAACGTTGTGCGCTACGAAAAGGTGGCCGAACCGTTGCTGAAGGTTGGACGTGTAGATGATTTGATTATGCTTTTGAATATTGCCGTGAAAGCCGGTTTTGAACATCCGTTCATCATCGAGCGGCTGGGGCACTGCTTTTTCCAGAAAAAGGATTATGCAAAAGCAGGCAAATACTTTCGTCAGGCTGTAAGCGCCGAACCCGAGAATCTGAGCTTTTTAAACGCGCTGGCCATTTGTTACAGAGATTCACAGTTGTACAACGAAGCTCTTGATATTTATAATCAGATTATCAAGAAGGACAACGAGAATCACTTGGTGATGTTCAACAAGTCTCTTGTGCTCAAGCTGATGGGCCGTCCTGACGAGGCTATCAAGCTGCTGCGCAAAATTATTGCCAAGCATCCTGAGTTCAAAAAAGCAAAAGACAAACTGACCGAGATCCTTGCCGAGGAAGACGGCTGATTGCTGTCAGGCCCGACTCCGGAGTTCAACTCTGCTTCAGGTTTTTAAGCCCAGTCCGGAGCTCCTGCATAACCTCGGCCACGCTGACCACCGACTCAATCCCGTGCACACTTTTTCCGGCCTGCCAGAAATCTTTGTAATTGAATCCCTTGGTGGAAGCTTCTTTGAGCTTCCAGAGCGACTGTGTCGTGTAATACAAACGCATCCAGTGTTTGAAACGGGGATGGCGCAGAAGGTATTTTGCCAAGGGGTTGGCCTTGAGCCCCATGCGTCTGACAGAATCGGTGTAAATCACTGATACGGGGACCCCGCTGATTTTTTCGGTCAGGGCAATATCCGATTCTTCGGCTTTGATGATGGCGTCTTTGTAGTCGGCGTGGGCATTGCATTCACTGGTTGCAATAAACCGCGTGCCCAATTGAACGCCCTGATAACCGATCGACATGACATGATTCAAATCTTCGGCAGTCGACAGTCCTCCTGCCGCAATCAGCGGAACACCCAAGGTATTCAGTTCCGCAAAAAGAGATTCTGCGGACTGTTGTCCGGCATGTCCTCCGGCGCGGTTGTTGACACAAATGATTCCGTCAACGCCGTTGTCAAGCGCTTTCAAAGCCCATTTTTTGTCGACCACGTCATGGTAAACAAAGCCTCCGGCTGCATGGACTTTTTTCACAACCCAATTTGGGTTTCCGAGTGAGGTAATGAAAAAGCGGATTCCGAGTTCGAGCGCGATGTCGAGATATTTTTCCATCCGCTCCAAATACAGCTTGGATGATTTTTCCGTGATGATGTTGAGGCCGACGGGTTTGCGGGTGAGGCTGCGGATATATTCGAGTCCGGAGCGAAATTCACGTTTGTGAACGAAAACGAGCGAAAGAGGCTGTATAATTCCTATCCCTCCCGCTTCCGAAACCGCAGCCACCAGCTCGGGATTGCTGCACGGATACATCGGTCCGCAGATGACAGGCAACTCGGTTTGAGTGTGCTTAAGAAACAGGGATTCAGTCATTTTTGGATTTCTCCGCCGGTGCAGGACTTACGAGCCACGTTGTTCGCGCCTTCGCAACAGCCGTTCCTGAAGTGTCTGAGATTTCACTTTGAACAATGATGTGCGTCGGAGATTCCAGATGCTCGATGGTGTGTTCGACTTTGGCTTTGGATGTCAGATCTCCGCGCGCTTTTTTCAAATATTCAACCTCGAGTTTGACCAGAATGGCCCTCGAATTTTCGGGGATCGCAGTATGCAGGCTAAGACCTGCGGGAAACTCGGCGAGGTTTGCCAGCGCAAGAGCGTGAATGGAATTGAGATGATTTCGCACGCTCCGGTGATCGGCCATTTCGACGGTCGCAGCGCCTCTTTCGAGATGTGTGACCAGCGGTTTGACACTTCCCGTGTAGGGGATCATTCCTCCCAAAAGCTTGCTGAACGCGACCCGCCCCCCCGGTACCTGATTGAAATTCGACCAGACTTTCAGGATTTGTTGCGGTCGAAGCAGTTTGCGCTGCATTTTAGAAATCATTTCAGCGGACCATTGCATCTGTGAGCTCCTGATGTGGCCTTTTGGCCCTGTTGCAATTATTCTCGTCCGTCGCCGGTTGCCGGATAAAAGTCCAGATTGGGAAAGTGTCACATGGAACAACTTCTGAAAAAAGTACTGAGTCAGCTTTCAATCGCTTCCGGTGAGTGGGTCGGGATCCGCTTTCATCGCGAGCAAACCCAGTATCGCGAAGTGCGCGACAGTCATCCGGAGGAGAACCGGACGGTTGATTCTGCAGGTGTCATGATCGAATGGCTGGCTGACGGTCAGTTCGGTTACGCAGCAACTCCGGTCGTGACTGAAAAGAGTCTTATGGAAACTGCTCTTCTGGCAAAGACTCAGGCACAGTCTGCGGCCGGCAGGGCACTTTTCAAATTCGACACCCGCTGCAGACCTCCCTCGCAGGGACGATATTCGTCCAGTGTCCGGACGCCGTTGGCCGGACTCAGCGAGGCCGACAAATTCTCACTTTTGCTTGCGTTATGCCGAAGGATGAAAACCTCTGACTGTGTCACGACGACTTCGGCGGGTTTGCAGCATGTTCTTTCCGATACCGTCTACGTCTCTTCAAACGGCGCACATTTTGAACAGAATCTGTCGCTTGTGACGGTTTCCATGGAGGCCTCCGGACAAAAAAACGGAGTCGTCCAGAAGCGTTCAAATCATGGCCTCAGCGCATATTCTTATCAGGGCGGGGCAGAGTTTCTGTTCGTTGATGTTCTCAATGCACAGGCTGACAAGGTTGCCGCCCAGCTCCATGAACTTCTCGATGCCCCTGAGTGTCCGTCGCTGACGACCTCACTGGTCCTTTCTCCGGATCAGATGATGCTGCAAATTCATGAAAGCATAGGTCATCCGCTGGAACTCGATCGCATCCTCGGAGACGAACGCAATTATGCAGGCTCCAGCTTTGTGAAGCTGGAAGATTTTGGTCATCTGCGCTACGGCTCGGAATTGCTCAATGTGACCTTTGATCCGACGGTCAGACATGAGTTTGCCTCGTATGCGTTTGATGATTCGGGAGCTCCCGCGCGGCGTGAATTTTTGATCGAGAAGGGAATCCTGAGACGCGGATTGGGCAGTCTGGAAAGTCAGATTCGTTCGGGAGTTGCGGGAGTCGCCAATCAGCGGGCGAGTTCATGGAACAGGCCGCCGATTGACCGCATGGCAAACATCAATGTCGAAGCCGGACAAACTTCGTTTAATGAGATGATCGCCGGAATAGAGCACGGCGTTTACATGGAATCCAACCGTTCTTGGTCGATTGACGACTATCGCAACAAGTTTCAGTTCGGTTGTGAGTATGCCCGCCTCATTGAAAACGGAAAGCTCGGGCAGGTTGTCCGGAATCCGAATTACCGAGGGGTGACCTCCGGCTTTTGGAAGCAACTTGTTGCTGTGGGAGATGCTGCAAGTATGGGTGTCTTTGGTACGCCTTATTGCGGAAAGGGAGAGCCCAACCAAAGTATTCGGGTCGGACACGCATCGCCTGTGTGCGCTTTTGCCGGCGTTGAAGTTTTCGGAGGTGCTGTATGAATAAATCTGAAAATCTGCACTACGCGGAT
The DNA here is from genome assembly GCA_009926615.1 of Pseudomonadota bacterium. Lineage (GTDB taxonomy): Bacteria > Bdellovibrionota_B > Oligoflexia > Silvanigrellales > Silvanigrellaceae > RFOM01. Next base: position 50,673 of record RFOM01000015.1, on the reverse strand, counting down.
CAGCTTCATGACCTTTTTGCGCAGGTCGGGAAAAAGTTTTTCGGACTGTTGAAGAATGGCGAACATGCGCGGCTGTCTCTTTCCGCAGAGCAGACCCAGTTTACCCGCGTGAGTCGCGGCAAAGTCCGGCAGAGCGGCAACGTGACTGATGCGGTTCTGAAAGTTCAGTTTATTTCCTCTGTGCATTCGGTTTGCGAAATTGCCGTCCCCTTTGTGCCGGAATCCGGTGATTTGAATTCTCTTGCCGGCGAATTGCTGGCCCGTGTCAGGGCGCAGGCGGAAGGTGTTCCTCAAGACCCCTATGTGAATCTGCCATTGCAGAAGTCGTCGAGCGAGACTGTCTTTAAGGGACAAATTTTGCCTGCAGGCGAAGTTGTTTCTTCTCTGTTGGGCGGATTGCAGTCCGGCGATGATTTGGTCGGGCTTTATGCGGGCGGAACAACGATTTCGGGATTGGCAGATTCAGCCGGTACGAATCACTGGTTTTCGAGTGATACTTTTTTTATTGATTATTCTCTGTGGCTGGAAAACGGCAGAGCCGTAAAGTCAGGCTACGCCGGACGTGAATGGGTTCAGAAAGACTATCTGGAAACAGTCAAAAAAGCGCGCGGGGATCTGCAAATTCTCAACAGGCCGGTCAAGGTCCTTCGCCCCGCTGAATATCGGGTTTTTCTTGCTCCGTCGGCGACTTCGGAGCTTTTGAATATGTTCTCGTGGGGAGCTTTGTCCGAGGGCTCGTTGCAACGCAACGACAGTCCGTTGTGCGCGGTCAGGAAGGGAGAGAAACAGTTTTCCAAAAAATTCTCGCTTCGCGAAAATTACGGACTGGGAATGTCTCCCCGCTTTACGGCCGAGGGTGAGCTCTCGCCGGAAGCTGTTCCGCTGATCGAAAATGGCCGGTTTGTGCAGGCGCTTTGCAGTGCGCGGACAGCTAAAGAATACGGTGCTCTGTCCAACGGTTCGTCTTCCGAAAGTCTGCGCACACCCGAAATTGCAGGCGGCGAACTGCAGGCGGCAGATGCCCTTAAATCGTTGGGGACGGGCTTGTATCTTTCCGATTTGCACTATTTGAACTGGAGTGACATGATTCATGGACGTGTCACCGGCATGACCCGTTACGGTTGTGTCTGGGTCGAGGACGGTCAGCCTGTGGGTCCCATTCAGGATATGCGCTTTGATGAAACAATCTTTCGCGCATTCGGTTCGGAACTGGTTGCGCTGACCCGTGAAACTGAAATCATACCGGAAACGTCGACATATGTGCGGCGGGCTTTCGGCGGTGCGCGGGTTCCGGGGATGCTTTTGGAACGGTTTAATTTTACGCTCTGATGATTCAGGGAGTGCAATGAACTTAAAATTTCATTTGTCGGGACTGCTGGGTTGTCTGGTCGCATGCTTTTCTGCCTGCAAGCAAAAGACTGTTCAGGACAGTGAAGCAGAAATGGCGGGCGGAACGGTTGTGCGCGGTTCCGAGCCGTTTCTGGGAAGTTTTGTTTATCTGCTCGGAATGCAGTCCAGTGAGTGGGGAAAACGCTGCAGCGGGGTTCTGCTTGGGCCACGTCACGTTCTTACGGCAGCTCACTGTGTTGAAACAGTCCGGAGTATTGAAGTCAGCCGGCTTGATCGAAACCTGAAAGCAACAAAAATATTGGCGGGAAGCTGGCAGATGCATCCGGACTGGCCCAAATGGAAAAATAAAAACGGACCGGAATCCCACAAATCAGATCTTGCCATTGTGATTTTGGGGCAGGAGGTGAGCGCTCCCTTCGCGCGGATCAGCGCATCCGACAAGTCCAACGTCAATGATGCATTTTATGTGGGTATCGGTCGCAGCGAAGGCGACAAAAGTGATTCGAAGGTCCGCTACGCAGAAAATATTGATGCCTTCCGGCTGAAGTATAAACCCGACGGCGGGACGTGGATTTCGCGCGGGGCTGCGATTTTGTGCAGCGGTGATTCCGGAGGTCCGTTGTTTTCAAAAGACGGCAGTCTTCTCGGAATTGCCTCGGCGGTCACATTTACCGAAGGTCAGATCCAGTCATGCGGAAACGGCAAAAGAGTTTATCACTCGGATGTCCGCGAAAATATTGTCTGGATCGTCTGCGCATTTGCCAAAGCCGGTTATCCTTTGCCGAATTTTCCGGTGCCTTCGGCGGAATCCTGCAAATGAAAATTGCGCACGAAGACGCATTCCGCATTTTAAAGAAAGTTTCCGACGCAGCCGTTTCGAATCCGTTCAGTCTTGAGCGCGACCGGATTGATGCAGAAATTATCTCAGAGTTGTTGCCTTCTGCCCGAAAAGCAGAGACCGGAGCTGCGGCAATTGCAAGCGCAGCGGCTGAAATACTGGATACATTTTTGAATGCAAAGGGAATGGCCGAAAAGCTCACCGCCGCGCAAAAAGAGCTGTTGTCAGATTCGTCCCTGTTTGTCGTTTTTCACCGTTTCATTGATCAGTTTGATGCATTTATTCTCAGACAGAATGAAACTTCCGGCACCAGTCTTGAGCTGCCGTTTGCTGCCGAAATAGAGGCGAGTCTTTCAAAATTTGGATTCAGGCAAAATTCGGCCCACTATATTGCCGTGTTTTTCCAGATGCGCAGGGCATTTTACTTTATTTCGCATTATGTCGGCGGCGAGTCGGAACCGGTCAGAAAATTGCGCGAAAGACTCTGGCGAACGTTGTTTACCATCGATTTGCGGCATTATATCTCGGTGCTTTTTGATAAAATGGAATCGTATTCGGTTTTGCTTTTGGGTGAAACAGGCGTCGGAAAAGGTCAGGCTGCCGCAGCCTTGGGGCGCAGCGCATACATTCCTTTTGATTCGAAAACCAAAAAGTTTGATGCGAATTTTTTGGATATTTTTATTTCTGCAAACATCTCCGAGTATCCTGAAACTCTCGTTGAAAGCGAGCTTTTTGGACACAAAAAGGGGTCATTTACGGGAGCGCTGGAAAATCATTCGGGACTGTTCGGCCAGACTCATTCCCGCGGAGTTCTTTTTCTGGACGAAATCGGCGAACTGGACGCTCCGCTTCAGGTCAAAATTCTTCGGGTACTGCAGGAACGTGTATTTTCGCCGGTCGGGAGTCACGAAAAGAAACGGTTTTCCGGCAGGCTTATTGCAGCCACCAATGCTCAGCTGGAAGAAAAAGTTGCGTCCGGTCTGTTTCGTCCGGATCTTTATCATCGTCTGGCCTCGGATGTGATTTTTATTCCGCCTCTGCGCGACCGTTTTTCGGGCGCGAATGCCGAGCAGACGCTGCTTGTTTCGCGCGTGCTGACACGTTTGCTCGGCGGGGCGGATCCGGTTGTTGAGCACAGGATTGCGGGACTTTTGAAGAAAACTGTTCCTGCGGATTATCATTGGCCCGGAAATTTGCGCGAATTTGAGCAGGTCATTCGTCGTGCGCTTCTGCACGGGACTGAGCTGGATGCAGCCTCACTGGGGCTTGAGCGAAAACACGGTGTCTTTGGTTTGAATTCGGCCGGTCCTGCGGGCGTGAAATGGCAGGACACACAGTGGACTGCAGACGAGCTGATGGCGCGCTATGCGCGGAGCGCGTATGAATCGCTCGGTTCCTACGAAAAAGTCGCCCAAAAACTTCAGGTTGACTGGCGGACTGTAAAGAAGTGGGTTTCGGCACCGGACGCGGGCGGTTAGTGGGTCTTTTGTAGTCTGTTTTTTATGTATGAGTCTTCAAAATTTGTAGACCAGCATTCATAAAATGATGGTTATTGTATTTTTGTTATTTAAATAAATATCAGTTTTTACTGATTAATTTCATTGGCATCACCCTTGCGATGTGTCGGACAGACAACCATACAGGGGGTGTTCCATGAAAGCTCTTTTTTCTGCTCTCGTTCCTGCTCTCACTCTTTCGGTGTTCTTCTCTTCCGCCGTTGCCGAGGCCGGCGACTCTTTGAAGAAAGACAATGGCGGCGGCTTGTATTTGCGTCTCCAGCAGGCACCGCTGATCGGTCTGGCAGCTGTCTCGGACAGCGGTGTGATTGACGTTGAGCTTATGAAATCCGTCCACAAACATTTCTGGATTGGTCCGACGATTGTCGCTCATACCGATACATCGCAGGGCAGCAAGATGAGGTCACTGAATTTGGGAGTCCGCGCCGATTTCATTTTACCCGCTTTCGGCAATATCGATGAGGGAGTCTACGTTTCAACAGCTCTGTTGTTCGGATCATTCAAGAGTGAAACAAAAATCGAGACTCCGCGCTGGTCCGAAAAACTTCGCGACGTTGCCGACGAAGTGACGTGTGACTTTAAATCTGACGGTGTTCACCGTGCCGGTGCGTTTGTTGTCGGCAAGCAATTTTCGCTGAACGATGATCTTCATGTGACAGCCGGCCTCGGAGTCGTCAAATCAAAGGTCATGGCTTCGAACCAGAGCGGATTTTGCAGCGACAAGTCAGTCGTAAAATCGGAAGGACGATCGCTGCCGTGGATTGACCTCGGAGTGGGCTTCAAGCTCTGACGGCAGTCGTCAGGATATTCTTCAGTCAAAGTGAGCGGCAGTTATTTGGAACGGCCGCTCACTTTGCTTTGTGTTTAGGAACGCCGAATGCTACCGTTGATGTTAAACTTTAAACTTTTATGTTTTCCGGTTGTCAGACTTGTGCCCTGTCCGGCGGGGGAGATTTTTTTTCAAATGAAATCATTGTCGCGCTTCCTGCTGTTGTTTTTCATCCTGACCGTTGCACAGGCAGTCGGGCAGCCGGCTTCGGCACAGGAACGTATTGATCTTGCGCCGCTCACGTCGGTCACCATGCTGCCGGCTGCCGAAAGTATTGCAGCCAGACTGCAATCACTGTCCTCAGATACCGGAAAAATCTGGACCAAAGCATCGGAATTCCGCCGCACCAACAAATGGGATGGCAGCGGTGAGTATTGGTACAAACTCGACTTGAAGAATGTTGCCGCCGATCGGTTTCAACTTCCGGTGATTGTCATGCCGTTTGTGATTCAGGCTCTGTCGGTTTACTCGGACGGACGCGAAATTTATTCATGGGGATTATTTAAGCCTGACGGGCGCATCGGATTCAGGGGATACCCCATACATCTGATTCCGGTTAAAAATGTGAATCTCAATCAGCCGCTGTTTATCCGTGTCGGTTCCGGCGGCGCAAACATCGGTATCATTGACGGGATATTTCTTGCCGAACGCGGGCAAGTCACCGAGAGCTATTTTTGGCTGGGACTGCCCAATCTGGGACTCTTTATTCTTGCTTTGCTGATCGGAAGTTTGTCACTTTTTGCTTTTGCCGCGATTCGGGAAAACAAAACCCTGCTGGCCTACGGACTTTTTGCCATCGTGATCGGAACTTTTGTCGGAAGTCATTCCTACACACTCAGGCTTTTTACAGACTGGGCAAAGCTCCGCCACAGTACGGAACTGTTTTCGCTTTATCTGAGCGGTCTGACCTTTTCGTTCTATCTTGATACGATTTTCGGTCACATCGACAAATATCGCATTCTGAACAAGTCATGGAAGTTTTATGCGTTATTTGCGGTTGCCGCTGCGGTCGGTGAATTGACTCAATGGGCACCGCTGTTTAAGTGGCTTCGTCCGTGGCAGCTGGTCACGGCCCTGATTTTTCTTACAGTCCCGTATTTTACCATTAAGTCAATGCTCTCGAAGAGTGTTGAATCGTATTTTGTCGGCGGCGGATTGCTTGCATTTACGATGGCATCGTTCGCCGGAGTGATATTTTCAGTCGGCGGCGGCGCCGTTACCGCGGCGATTTTTCACTTTTTTATCATCTCGGGAGTTTTTCTTCTCCTTGTCGGTCTCGGCGGACTGATCGTTTACAGACATTACGATACGAACCGGCGGGTCATTGAATATCAAAAAGAGACAGCAATCATCCGCGAGGCACAGGCACGTCAGGAAAAGGATATGGAAGCGGCGCGCGCCGTTCAGCAGACTCTGCTCCCGCTGTCGCTCCGCTTTCCGGGATTTGAGACGGCTGCCCACTGGACCACCGCCGACCAGACGGGTGGCGACTGGTACTCAGGATATTTTGATGAAAAGTCCGGAGTGGCGTATCTGTTTTTGGGTGATGTGACCGGCCACGGATTTGCTTCCGCACTGGTGACCGGACTTGCCCACGGCGCAGTGAGTTCGGTTTTCAAGCTCTATGAAAATGATTCCTCTTTGACTCCTGCCGAGCGTCTGCAGCGCATTGCCCGCGGAGTCAATCACGTTGTTTTTGAAAGTGCCTCCCGTTCTGTCCGAGCGATGTCGATGGTTTGTCTGGCGATGAATTCAGCGACCGGCGACATTCACCTGATCAATTGCGGTCATCCTCAGGTTTATCTGATCAAACAAAACAAGGTCGATGTCCTGCTCGGCTCCGGTTCTCTTTTGGGTTTTCATGCGGAGCCCGAATTTGAAGTCAAAGAATATAAAATGGAAGAGGGTGACAGGCTTTTTGTCTATACGGACGGCGTGCTCGAAAACGGCCGCAACGAAGGTAAAGCAGTGTCTTTTGCAAAACTTCGGCGCGCATTGAATCAGTCGCAGAAATCACTGACCGAGATTCACTCCGAAGTCGTCAGTCTGCTGAAAAACACGTGGCAGGATGCCCCGATCGAAGATGATTACACGCTGGTTCTGATGCAGTGGGGTCAGACCCGCTCGGTGGCAACCTGAAATTCGTTCAGCATTTCCAGCCCTGCGTCGTCGTACTGCTCCCGAAATACGACCTTTGAAATTCCGGCGCCGGCAATCAGTTTGGCACAATTGATGCACGGGCTGTACGAACAGTAGAGTGTCCCTCCGCGCAGCCTCGGGCCGTCGGCATAAATCAGCGCATTGGCTTCGGCGTGAATTATAATGCGTTCTTTTGCATTGCGATCCCACCAGTCAATTTGCGAGTCGTCGTAAGAAGCAGGAGTTCCGTTGTATCCGGTGGCAACAACCCGTTTGTGCTCGTCGACAATCACACAGCCGACTTGCCGTTTTTTGTCGGGACTGCGCTTTGCGATAACTTCGGCCATTTCGAGAAAGTACGCATTCCAGTCCGGTTTTGTTCGGGTCATCGCATTGTCGCCTTTCGTTCGCCCTATTTCTCAACAAAGGCATATAATCCCTCTGTCCGAGGAGATCAATTAGCGCTGAAGGATGGTGCAGGATGATGTTTTTTAATAATTACAGGTCATTATTTCTGTTTTTGGGAACGGCAGCCATTTTGTCTTTAACAGCCTGCGTCCGCAGAACCTACAACGCATCGCCCTACATCGTCTCGGGCGAGTTGGTTGAAGAATCCGACCCGATTTATCGTTCGACCGTTTCGCTTGATTACGGCGGCTCACCTGTTTGTACGGGGTTTGTTTTTGACAAGCGGACTATCGTCACCGCGGCACACTGCCTTGCGGGCGGACCCGTGAGGACCGAGTATACTGTGACGTTCGGCAGTAAAAATCGGAAGCTTATTTCTTCGGTCACCGTTCCTGCCCGCCAGACATTGGCACATGCAGGTTGGGATCGCGGAGACCTCGGCCGGAAAAATATTGATCCCATGCCGCAGTTTCAAAAATCCGATATCGGTATGATTGTTTTGTCCCAAGATGTTCCGGATTGGGTTAAACCTCTTCCGCTCAAGGAAATTGGCGATATCGCCATAGGGCGTGATGTGATTTTGGCAGGATTCGGCGAGACGCGCGCGCTTACGGAAAATGGCGTGGTGACGGAGTATCGGGGTTTTCTGAGAAAGACCAAAGTTAAGTTGGCTGCACTCAACGAAGCAGGCAAAGAACTGATTTGGGAGTCGCCTGCGGACAATCAGGGAGCAAGTTCGTGCCACGGCGACTCCGGCGGGCCTATGTTCTTTGTTGAGGATGACGGCAGTCTGACGGTTATAGGCGTGACTTCAAGATCCTACAGTGCTGATTTGGATTGCCGTGTTAAAGGAATTTATACCGACGCGCGGAAGTATGCCGAATGGATTCGCTCAAACCGTGACCGAATCAGCAAGGGGATTATTTCACCCGACGACTGGCAGCACCGTTATTTCAACGCAAAAGACGGGACTAAAATTGCGCTGGATTTTCGCATTAAACCCGTCGGTCCCGAATATATTGCCGGAGAAGTCTGGTTGAACGTCTTCAATCCTTCATTCACAGGCAAAGAAAATCTGGAAGCGACAGTTTCGAGTTATATCAATTCGCTGACCCAGCAAAAACTCAAACTGGAGTATGCCGGCCAGAACCGTTACACGGCAAAGTTCGAAAAGTTCGCGGATCAGAAAGTCTGTGCCATTGCATCACGCTTTGGAATCAAACAGGACGTTGTCGTCGAAGTGAACGGAACATCCCTGCCCGACAGCGTTTCGGGCGAAGGAAAGTTCAATTTCAAATTCTGCGAACAATAAACAATAAAGAACAGCCGCAGGCTTCAATCACTCGTCGTCTGAGCTTTGCCTGAGCGAGGCAAGAACACTGACGTCTTCAAGTGTGGTTGTGTCGCCCAAGCTTTCATGACCGGTGGCGACATCTTTGAGCAGGCGACGCATTATTTTTCCGCTGCGGGTTTTGGGAAGCGAATCTGTGAAGCGGATGTGATCGGGTTTGGCAAAACTGCCGATGATGCCGCCCACATGCGAGATGAGCTCGCGCGCGAGTTCCTGCTTTTTCACATCATTCCATCCTGCCATCTGTTTGACTTCGTTTTTAAGAGTGACAAATGCGTAAATCGAAGTTCCTTTGATGGAATCTGGAACTCCGACAACTGCAGATTCTGCGACCGAGGAGTGATCGACGAGCGCACTTTCGACCTCCATCGTGCCGATACGGTGGCCTGCAACATTGATGACGTCGTCGACGCGGCCGATGACCCAAATGTCGTTGTCGGCATCTTTGAAGGCACCGTCGCCGGTAAAGTAATAAGGTTCCTTAACTGCACCGGCAGGACCTGCAAAGGTGCTCCAGTAGGTGTTTTTGTAGCGCTCGGGATCTCCGTGCACGGTTCTCAGCTGCGATGGCCATGGTTTTGTGATGACCAGCTTTCCACGACTTCCGCGGGGAACCGGAATACCGTTGTCGTCGACAACTTCGACGGCAATTCCGGGAAGAGGGCGGGTTGCCGATCCGGGTTTGAGAGGTGTGATTCCCGGAAGAGGGCTCATCATTACGCCGCCTGTTTCGGTTTGCCACCACGTGTCTACAATCGGGCATTTTCCGCTGCCGATGGTTGCGTGATACCACTCCCAAGCTTCAGGGTTTATCGGCTCGCCCACCGAGCCGAGCAAACGAAGAGAACTCAGGTTGCTGCTTTGCGGCCATTGGTTTCCCTGCCGCATGAAAGCACGGATTGCGGTCGGTGCAGTGTAAAAAATCGAAATCTTTTCCCGTTCGATGCAGCGCCAGAAACGGCCGAAGTCGGGGAAATCGGGCGCTCCTTCATACATGTAGACGGTTGCTCCGGTTGAGAGAGGTCCGTAAACAACGTAACTGTGTCCGGTCACCCAGCCGATGTCGGCCGTGCACCAGTAAACATCGTCGGGCTGAATGTCGAACACCCACCGGCAAGTCAAATTGGTCCAAAGAGCATAACCGGCAGTGCCGTGTACAACTCCTTTGGGTTTGCCGGTTGTCCCGCTTGTGTAAAGTATGAAAAGCGGATGTTCGGCCGGAAGCGCCGCTGCTGCGAGAGTGCTGCCGGCAATTTTGCATTTCGAATACCAGTGATCTCTGCCTGAATGCATTTGCGTTGCAGTAAATGCAGATTTTGAATTTCTGTATGCCGATTCCGCAGTTTCACCGAGCCGGTCAACCACAACCACCGATTCGACGCACGGACATTCGCTCACGGCTTTGTCGACAGCGACTTTGAGCGGAAGAATTTTTCCGCGGCGGAAGCCTCCGTTCGCAGTGATGACACATTTTGCCTGTGCATCGATAATTCTGTCGCGCAGGGATTCGGCGGAAAATCCGCCGAACACTACAGTGTGAGTTGCTCCGATGCGTGCGCATGCGAGCATCGAGATGACTGCTTCGGGAATCATCGGCATGTACAATGCTACGCGGTCGCCTTTTTTGATTCCCAGTCGTTGAAGACCTTCCGCAAATGCACATACTTCTGCATGCAGTTCCGCATAGGTGAAAGTTTTTCTTTCACAGGGTTGCAGATCATCACAGGGTTCGCCTTCCCAGATGAGCGCGGTTTTTTGCGCGGTGCTGCCGTTCAGATGTTTGTCGAGACACTGCTCGCTGATGTTGAGCTCGCCGTCACAGAACCATTCAACAAACGGAGGATTCCATTTCATCGGCACGGTGAAGGGCTTTTTCCAGACTAAATTATTTTTTGCCAAGCCGGCCCAATGATCTTCGTACGATGTTTCTGCGGACTTCAAAAGCGCCGTGTGCTCTGCTCTTTTCAGATTAGCCTTGTCAGCAAACGGCTTCGACGGTTCAACAACACGGGTATTGAAAATCATGATAAAAACCTCTTCCGGAGCGTAATAAAAAATTTTAAATCAGATGCTGCTTTTGTTTTTCCAATTCATTTTCGCCCTGCGAAATGAGAACCTCACCCATAATGCAGTTTCGCCGGCGAGTGCAGTGAGAAGTGCAAATGTTCCGGCACTTAAAAATGCAAGCAGGGAATAGTGCGGAATTTTCAAAAGACCGCTGACCGCTTTGGCAATTTCGGGCCGTGCTGCATGCAGAATAAGCAGGAAAATTGAAAAAATAAGGAACATCAGGACAAGACGTCTCTTGAATCCCCAGACTGTCAGGCGGAGCATTAACGGAGCCGTCATTGCAGCACACAGCACAGCCTGCCACCACGGGATCAGAAGCAGGGTCAGTACAGCCAGCAAAATCCACAGGAATTCGAGTATCAGGTCTTTCACTTCTTGCTCTCCAATATCGTCTGCGAGAGTGTCAGCTGACTGTTGAGGTTCCCTTGCCTGACGAAATGCAATTCATCGAGTTCGCCTTTGAGCCATTTTTTGATCATGTTGGAGTAGTGAGGACTTCCGACCTGTCCCGACTGTCCCCCCGGATAAATTCCCCATGCTTTGGGCTGTGCATCAACCCAAGTCACCACCATGCGCCAGCTCGGACCATGGTGATCCGTTGTTGCGTTGACTGTCAGATCGCTGCCGCCGGTGGGCAGTGCTTCGATTCCAAAGCCGCCGAGATTGGCAAGGTGGGGAATGCGTGTTCCGCGCAACCGGCTCCACGCGGGAAGTTCGGAACCAAGCTCATTTCTTTTTGCAAATGCTCTGAGCGTGTGGAGTGCCTTTTCAAATCCGGCTGCAACAAGGGCCGGAATTTCATCTTTCTTCGGCACAGACAGAACCGCAGGCCAATCGCCGGAGTTTTCGGACAGCAGAAGTTCGGTTGTTCTGTCTTCCGAAGGTTTCAAAAAATCCGGTTTTGGAAAGGCTTTTTCCCAAATTGAATCATAAACATTGTCCCACCACTTGGACCATACGGCGGCCTCCTGACTGTCCGGCTGCAACTCGAAATTCCAGCCTGCCAATTTGTCCAGAATTTTTTGATCCTGAGGGTTTTTCAAACGTGGAGCGGTCCAGCGGATGAACAAAGGGATAATGAGCTTCGCGCGCAGGTCAACGACGTCGTTTTGCAGTCCCATCAGAGCTTGAACAGTTGTCTGTTGACCGCCTGTGAGTTCTGACAGTTGATGATTGATTCGGGAACCGCGCAGATAACTTGTGAAGCCCCAGTCGCCCGACGCATATCCGTAATGAGGGTCACGCGTCGGTTGCTGGTTTGCCGATGCTAAAAACCCTCTTTCGGGTGACCAGCTTTGAGGAAGCTGATTGAAACGTATGTATCCCCGCCAGTCGTGATCCGGATTTGTTCCGTCAAGCAGATACCGCCCGAACCCTGAACTGCGGGCAGGAAACAACCCCGCCTGAACATAACCGATTGAGCCTGTTTTATCGGCCAGAACAAAGTTTTGGCCGGGAACCTTGTAGTTTTGCAGTGCGTTTTTCAATTCGAGCACAGAGTGTGCACGGTTCAAATTGTGAAACACTCTGAACTCGTTGCTGGGTTCGTGACCCGTCCATTTCATTGCGAAAAGAACAGCAGCTTCGCCGCCGCTTTTTTGTTCGAGGGTCATTTCTTTTGCAACAGGACCCAGATGAGTTTCAATCACATCGATCGTCTGCGCGGGCTGACCTTTGATTTGGATAATCTCTTTCCGGATTGTCGAAGGCTTCCATTGCTGTCCATGGAAATATTGGGGTGCGGGTTTGGTTTTGTCGAATTTCATCGCGTACCAGTCCAGCACATCGGTTCCGGCGTTGGTGATGCCCCAGCTGACAGATTCATTGAATCCGATGATGACGTGCGGAAGGCCCGGAAGCGAAACTCCGTAAACGTTGACTGACGGGGACGTGAGTTGAATTTCGTACCAGATAGAAGGCAATTTAAGGTCAAGATGCGGGTCGTTGGCCAGCACGGGATAGCCGTGTTTCATGTGAACACCGTCAACAACCCAGTTGTTGCTGCCGTTGCTTGCCGGTTTCTTTTGAGTCTGTTCGGATTTTGGTTTTCCGTCGATGTGTCTGAGCACACCGTTCATTCTGAACAACGAGGATTGAGGTTCGATGAGTGTATCCTGTCCGGCTGTAACTTGGGCAACGGCGGGTTCCAGTATCGGAAGGCCTTTGGAATAGAAGTCGGGAAACAGGCTTTCAACATCTTCGGGTGAAAACTTTTGGAGCGCGTTGCTCATTTTGAAATCATTGAGATTGCCGGTCAGCGTCCAAGCCATTTGTTTGTGAAAAAGAGCGCACTTGAGAGGAGTCCAGAGCTCCGGCTCGGCTCCCAAAAGTTTATATTCGACCGGCATGCTGCGCGGTGAAAGAGAATTGATGAATGCATTCACTCCGGCGCTGTAGCTTTCGAGAACCTGATATTGATCAGGGTCCGAGGTTTTAATGAATTCCAGTTCTTTTTGTGCTGCGGCAAGAAAGCCCATTCGTCTTTGCATCACGTCGAACTGTAATGCCCGCTCGCCCAAGATTTCGGAAACGCGTCCTGCAGTCGCGGCTGTTTGCAGCTCCATTTGCCAGAGACGGTCGCGCGCCGTGGCATATCCTTGCCCGAAGGCCAGATCGTCATCGTTTTCAGCCGTAACGTGAGGCACTCCGCGCACATCCGTGCGGACAGTGACCGTGCCTTTGAGGCCCTGCACAGTCATTTGTTCGGGGTTTTTCTTTTGCGAAACGGAGATCGAGTTTTGCAGGTAGCCCGTATGCGGACTGAGGAAGTGACCCAGCGGGGGCACAGAGCCGAGGCGCAGACTCAACAGAACTGCGACAATCAAAAAAGCAGACCAAGTGCCCAGAATTTTTAAAACGTACGGGCGCTTTTCTGATGCGTCGGACATGACAGCCGGTCCTCCGGTGAAAATCTTTCAGGCTCGGTTGGAGCGACAGAGATTTTCGCCGGAAAAACCGGATCTGTAAACAATGTCAGTTGGACCACATCTTCATGATGTCGATAGGCTCTTTGCCGACGGCATCTTTGCGGCTCAATTTGATGCGGCCGGTGCGGTCGATTTCGATGACTTTGACCATTACTTCCTCACCTTCCTTGACAACGTCTTCAACCTTGTTGACGCGCTGTGCAGCAAGTTGCGAAATGTGGACAAGGCCTTCGACTCCCGGCTTGATTTCTACAAATGCGCCGAAATCGGAGACTTTCTTGACGATACCCAGATAAACTTCATTGATTTCAGGGTCGCTTGTCAGGAAGTGAATCATGCGCTTGGCAAGCGCAGCGGCTTCGCCGTTGCTGGACGCGAGATTGATGACGCCTTCGTCATTGATGTCAACTTTGCAGCCTGTGTCGGCAACAATCTTTTTGATGTTGCGTCCGCCGGGGCCGATGAGGTCACGGATGCGTTCGGTTTTGATTTTGATTTGCTCGATGCGCGGCGCGCGGGTGCTGAGGTCTTTTGCCTTGCCGAGCACTGAAGTCATTTTACCCAAAATGTGCAACCGGCCTTCGCGCGCCTGTTCGAGAGCTTTGCGCAGGACGTCCAGCGTTACGCCGGCTATCTTCATGTCCATCTGAAGTGCGGTAATTCCGGATTTTCCGCCGGCCACTTTGAAGTCCATGTCTCCGAGTGCGTCTTCGTCTCCGAGAATGTCGGAAAGAACGGCGACATCTTTGCCTTCCTTGATGAGTCCCATTGCGATTCCGGCAACAGGTTCAAGAAGCGGAACGCCGGCGTCGAGCATCGCGAGCGTTCCCGAGCAAACGGAAGCCATCGATGAAGAGCCGTTCGATTCGGTGATTTCAGAGACCATGCGAATGGAGTAGGGGAAGCGCAGACGGCTGGGAACCGACGCTCTCAGTGCCCGTTCTGCCAGATTCCCGTGGCCCACTTCACGCCGGCCCGGAGCGCCGAGGCGTTTGGGTTCGCCTACAGAGTAGCCGGGCATGTTGTAGTGGAGCATGAAGTGTTTTTCTTCCAGCGGGCTGTATACGCTTTCGCTGCGCTGAGCGTCGTCGGAGGTTCCGAGTGTGACGACACCGAGCGACTGAGTTTCACCGCGCGTGAACAGCGCCGATCCGTGAGGACGTTTAAGGACTTCCACTTGGCAGTTGATATCGCGGATGTCGGTTGACTTGCGTCCGTCAACACGACGGTTGTCGCGGATGATGTTGACACGGAGAGTTTTGTAGCAGGCCATTTCAAAGAGATATTCGAACTCTTTGGCGCGTGACCCGTCGTCGCTTGCGGGTACGAGTTCTGCACGGGCTGCAGTGCGAATTTCATCGACTGCACTCTTGCGGTCGCTCTTTTTGGCAATCGAGTATGCTTCGCGCAGTGCGCCCGCATATTTTTTATCGAGAATTTTCTCGATCTGTTCGTTGGACGGAGCTTCGGGAACATCACGTTTCGGCTTGCCGACGGCGGCACGAAGTTCGTCCTGAACTTTGCACATGGTTTTGATGTGCTTGTGGGCGATTTCGATGGCTTCGAGGATCAGCGCCTCAGAAACAAAGCCGGCTCCCGCCTCGACCATCAGAATACCTTCGGATGTTCCGGCGACGACGATGTCGAGGTCCGAGCCGTTTTCTTCGGCTTCAGACGGGTTAATGAGGAATTGGCCGTCTTTGTGGCCGATACGCACGCCGGCTACGGGGCCGCCGAAGGGAATGTCCGAAATGTGCAGAGCAGCACTGGCTCCCAGCATGGCAAGCGGGGCCGGAGAGACCTTCGGGTCAACCGACACAACAGTTGCGACAACTTGAACTTCCGTCAGGAACGTTTCCGGAAAGAGCGGACGGATAGGGCGGTCGATCAGGCGGCTGATGAGGACTTCGCGTTCCGTGGGCTTGGACTCGCGCTTGATGTACCCGCCGGGGATGCGTCCCGCCGAATAAAGTTTTTCGATGTAGTCGACGGCCAAAGGAAAGAACGAGGCAGTAGGAGACGGTGCCTTGGCGCCGGTCGCACACACGAGGACCTGCGTGTCGCCGCAGCTGACGAGAACTGACCCGCCGGCCTGACGGGCCATGCGGCCGTGTTCGATGGTTATTTCGTGGTCGCCCACGCGGATGGTTTTTTCAACAATATTAAACATACAAGGGAACCTTAAACAGAGGTCCGAGCGACGAGGGCAGGCTTGGACCGGAGAGCGTTTATCCTCCCGACCATTCGAGAGTCCCAGCGCACCATGCGCCAGCTTTAAGCAAATCGCCTATCGTTAAAGAGACCCTAGCAAAGAAGAGCACGCCTGAAAAGGTTCAAATTGGTGCCGTTTGAATTTCTGCGGCAGTGCCCTTCCCGCGCCCCCCTTGCGCGGGCTGACCATGGTCAGTATCTGTGAAAAACCGACTTTTCCGCCGGAGGATGCAATGGCTGTCTACAAAATTCTGCATTATCCACATATTCTTCTGCGCAAACCGTCTACGGCGGTCGAGAAGTTCACGCCCTCCCTGAAGACATTTACTCAAAACATGATTGAAACAATGAACGCATTTGAGGGAATCGGGCTTGCAGCACCTCAGGTTGGCATTCTTAAGAGGGTGATGATTGTCGACGTCCGGCCTTATCTTGAAAATCCGCAGCTGAAGGAATGGCACGGCTCGATTTCGTTCAGTCTGGACGGCGAGAAAAAACCGCTTCCCTCACCCATGATTCTCGTAAACCCCGAAATTGTTCGCAAAGACACGGAGATTTCCTTTCCGTTTGACGGCTGTTTGTCATTTCCGGGAGTTGATCGCGGACAGACGACGCGCTGGAAAGATATTGTCCTTGAAGCCAAGGACACCGACGGTAAGGCTGTCCGCATTGAGTGCAACGGGATTTTAAGCATCTGCCTGCAGCATGAAATGGATCATCTTGAAGGAGTCCTTTTTATCGACCGCGTGCAGGGCAAAGTGAGCGAGAACGAAGTCGCTGCCGACATTATGGACCACGAGGAAGACGCTGCGACACGCAGGAAGATGAAAAAGCTGAAGTTGGTCGATGCGCGCTCCGAGAAGCTCGATTTCCTCTGATACTTATTCTGAATCGATGTTTGCTTTGACCGGCAGCGCTCAAAAATCCGTTCAGTAGAGCGCAGGGTTTTTGTGCAGATGATCAACGTATTGGGCGATTTCTGAAATGACTTCCGCCGGCAAATGCGCAAACGCCGGCATCTGACTGCCGGTAATTCCTTCGGACAAGGTTTTTGTAACACCCGCAACGGTCAAATCATTTTTCAGACCGGCAGGAGCAGGAAGCAGAAAATTGGGCGGCTTGCGATCGAGCGTCTGGCTCAGTGAACCGTTTCCCCGCCCGTCGGGACCGTGACAACCGGCGCAATATTGAATGAAGTGATATCTTCCCTTGGCTTGCGCCTCGGTCAGCTGCAACTTGGCCTGCGTTTCAGGATCCATTGCCCAAGGAGGCGGTGATCTGTGGAAAAGCAAACCGAACGGAGTTGAGTCAAAAAATGCGGGAATGATCAGGAATCCGATTGCGAGTGCGGCAAAAAGTCCGGAGACACTCCAGACAATTGCTTTCATGGGAAGTGGTTTTGGTGTGTTGTCATTGTTCTGATTTGTCATGAAAGGCTCCGTTCCGTTGGATCTCAGAGTGCTCGACCATCCGCTTGATAGCAAGAGTCTGCGCCCGTTCAATACTGCGGGCGTGTACGTCTTTCTTTCTTCCGGTTCTCAGGAATCCGCTCAAAGCCTTTGTGCGGGGAAGGATGTTCTTGATTCTCTCAGGGGCGGTTCAAAAGTTTTGTACGTCGGCAAAGCCAAGCAGCTCAATCAGCGGCTGCAGAATTACCGCAGGGCAGGCAGCAGTTCCGCCGGAGAATGGCAAAAGGCCGAAACGCTGCGGGAGCAGGCCCGAAGTGTTTTGCTGATACCCACTCCCACCCATTTTGAAGCATGTTTGCTTGAGCTTTATTTAATTCGAATTTTGCGTCCGCCGCTGAATTACACGAGCACGAGTGCAGGTCGAATACATTTTGTGCTGCAGGATCCGGAGAGCCGCCGGCTGAGTGTTTCGACACGCAGAAAAGCCGGAATGAAAGTGTGGGGAATGGTGCGCGCCCGTTCACAAGCCAGACTCGCTTTCAGTGCACTGTCGGAGGGGCTTGAAGGATGGCAGGAAAAAACCGGAGAGGTCTCGCTGCAGCCGTTTTATTCGGGTTACGGCAAATCAGGATCCGGCCGGCTGATCGTTGACGTATCTTCCGGACATCTTGAACTCTGCAAAACCTTTTTGAGGGGAAGCAAGGGAGGGCTGTTAACGGCTCTCTGGAACTCGATGAAAAAGGCTGCTGCGGCACACCAGTTTCATTTGGCCGCGCAGATGCGTGACAGGTACCTCGCTTTGCAGGAACTGCAGTCGCAATTGCGCAGGTCACGCAGGATTTTACGACGTTTCCGCAACACTGCTGTCCGGTTGCCGGCTTCTGAATCAATTCCTGCCCGCACTTTTATTGTGGAAAGATTCACCGTCATCAGTCTTGATGCCGGCGCCGTGCAAAAGAAATTGCATGAGCAGGCTTCATACATCGGCCTTTTGAACGACTCGATCAGTGAGTTTAAGGAACAGCTCCATGCAGCAAATGATATGGAGCGCCTCAGGGTCAATTTTGAAATTTTACGTTTGATGCTATGGTGGGCCGGCAAAAGGCATGACTCCGAACAGGACAGTCCGTAAAGTTCCGGACAGGGTTGTGTTGCACGAATTCAAAACCAAAGTCATGAGGTCGAAAACATGGATTATTTCAAGCGCGGGATTCCTGCAGGTTCAAAGCTTTCTTTGCGTGCATTGACTTCTGCGCTCGTTGTCTGTGCCTGTGGTTTCGGCGGGAATCCGGCGGCATTTGCTGCGACCGCTCTTGTCAACGGTGAAGCAGCTGTGGTTGGAGAATTTCTCTCCAAAATGCCGCCGCGCAGTGACTACAGAGGAATTCGTGTTCCGCTGGGACTCCGGCTTGAGGGAAGAGCATCGGGCAATGTGAGTGTTTTTTTGGATCTGCGTTACAACGCGAATCAATATCCTGAGATCGCATTTCCGTTGGGTAACAAAGAAGACGGAACAGCCACAAAACCCGCAACCGGCAATGATGTCGATCACCCGTACACGAAAAACGGCGGCCGCGGCGAAAAACGCGAGTGGCTGAAAGTGAATCAAGCCTACTTTCAATATGACAGCGGCGATGCCGGCCGATTCCGTGCCGGCCGCATTCCGCGCCACTGGGGTTTGGGAATTTGGATGGATGACGAATGGAAGCCTGAAGGAGGTACGCGGTCAACGTCCGATGCCGTTTCTTACATGGTCGATTTTTCGTCCGGTTTGTCTTCAACACTGTATTGGGAGAAAATTTCGGAGGGTAGCCTGACTTCGGCTGCCGACGATGCTGATGCAGTGACCGGCGAAATTTTAATTGCCGATGAACTTGCTGACGGAGGTTCTTCGGGACTGAGTCGCAAACTGGGATTGGCTGTCAGCAAATACGGTCATTCGCAGTCATCCACCGAACTGACGATTATCGATATTTTCGGTGTCTTTTCGTTCGGCCGTGCGGGTCTTGAAACCGAAATTAACTGGCCCAACGGGAAAACAAAGTCATTCAATTATTCAACTCTGGGCGGCGAGGAAGCCCAGCCCGGCGGTCCGGTATATGCCCGTGATTCGCAGACACTCGAAGGACTCAACATCATTGCCAAGGCCCGCTATCAACTGAGCGGCGGTTTGGCGGCAGGTGACAAGTCGGTCAAGATCTCGCAAACCGATGCTGCAAGGCTCCGCAGGCCGACCGTTCAGGTCGCTGAGTCGCAAATTATTGCATTCACAGCCGGCTACAGCCGCGGTGATGCCGATGCTTTCGACAAGATCAAAACCAAAGATTCGCGCATCACTGCCGTTCCCATGCATCCCAACGTCAGACCCGCGTTGCTGATGTTCAACCCGTTGTCGGTTGACACAGCCGGAATGCCGGGTTCTGTTGTGCGTAACGTGCTGTTCGGCCGCGCCGAGTACAGCTATGAATCGCCTTCTGTCGGGATGTTTACCCCGTCGGTGATCTTTGCCAGACTCGACCAGACAAATTCTAAACCCTCAAATGCGACGACCACGTTCGGCAGCAATGCAAACGTCGGTTTTGAAGTGGACATGAACTATTCCTACCGGACAGTCGACGGCATGCGTTTCTCTCTGGACGGTGGCCTGTGGGTCCCCGGCGGAGCTTGGGAGACGTCCGGAGTTAAGCCCGAAACTGTATATGGTGTGCGGGTCGGCGCAGCGACATTTTTCTGAAGATCACTTTTCTGTCACAGGCCGCGGATGAAGTTTGACGGGTCAACCCTGCGTCCGCCGACTTCCACTTCGTAGTGCAGATGCGGACCGGTGGTTCGGCCTGTTGCACCGACGAGCCCGATCAGATCGCCTTTTGAAACTCTTGTGCCGTTCTTGACCAGAATTTTTTGCGCGTGAGCGTATCTGGTCGTAACTCCGTATCCGTGTGCAATTTCGATAAAGTTTCCATAGTCGTCAGCCGTGCCGGTCCGAATGATCGTACCGCTTGCTGCAGCTCTGATTGGCGAGCCCATCGGAGCTGCAATATCGACTCCCTGATGCATCTTGGCTTCGCCGGTAAACGGACTGGATCTTTTGCCGTACATCGATGTTACGAATCCCTGCACGGGCGAAATCGTCGGAGTCTGAGAAAGCCGCACACGGTAGGCCTGCAGTTCCTTCAAAAGAAAGCTGAGACCCTGCAGCTGAACTGAGCTTTTGTCTCTAATGTCGGTGAGGGCAACGAAAAGGTCACGAAACTCAAGATTATCCGTGTTGACGTTGCTGCCGACGGCTTGTGCTGGAAATTTGAGATTCACTTGATCGGAATTTTTGCCTGCATCGGCGGTTTCTGATTCCGGTTTGTCCGAGCCCGCTGCTCCCGTTTTGCCCGATTCAGTCTTTGCTTTTGCTCTTGCGCGGAAACCCAGAGCGGGAGCGTTCATCTTTTTTTTTTCGCTCCGCGGATCAAGGCTCGCTGCTTCCATGCGAACCTGATCCGAGATGTGGTCCACCTGCACGAGATTCGTTTTTACTTCCTGAAGCTTTGAAACGAGCGCAGCAGCCTCCGAGCGGATTGCGACGTTTTCTGCACGCAGTTTTTCGTATTCGCTTTGCAGGGAGGCCATTTTGATGAGGTTGGCAGACAAAGAGCTCACGAGTCCGACCAAAGCACAAATCACGGCGACCGAGCCGTAGAGGAAAAGTTTCGGGATTCGCAGTCTGCGCGACGTTGCACTCTCGTTTGGAATGTAAATGAGCGTAATGTGGGGGAGTCTCGCAAACCAATCAAGCATGCCGGAGCTTTTGCCCAAGCTTTTCGGCTGACGGTTTTTTTGTGCAGACCCTGAATTCCAGACCACTTTACAAGCCTCCAATCCTCTTTGTTAAAGGTTCGGACGCCCTGAACACGAACTTGAATGCGTTATTTTCGCACTCCGTCAGATTTCAGGCGCATCGGGCTAAGAGTCCAAGGCGATTAGAAGAACAGTAATATTGTCTTCGCCGCCGCGTTCCTTTGCGAGTTCAACCATGTGCTCGCAAACCCATTCCAGATCGTCTTCTTTCATCACATCGGCCATTTCGCGTTCGCTGATTTTGTTGGATAAACCGTCGGAGCATATGAGGAATCGGTCACCCTGAAAGGGTTGAAAACTGAAGGTGTCAACCTCCTCGTCCTCCTGATAGCCGACGCAGCGCGTGATGACGCTTTTCATCTGCTGCCCGGCCGGAGAATCGGGAGAAAGCACACCGGCTCTGACTTTTTCCTGAAAAAGACTGTGATCATTGGTCAGTTGGTAGAGCAGTCCGGCACGAAGCACATAGCACCTGCTGTCTCCGACGTGGGCAATCAGCGCTTTCGAGCTGCCTTCAGTCGTGTTTTCAGCTTCGGCCCTGACAGGCAGCCAAAGGGCGGTTGTCGTTGTTCCCATCCCTCTCAAATGAGGGAGTTCAAGCGATCGCGCATAGATGTTCAGACAAGCCTGATTGATTGTCTCTTTCAAGATGACTTCGCGGCCGTGCTGATCCGAACAGAACAGGTCGAGAAACCGGCCGCTGACCTCGGTTTCAATGGTTTTGACGGCGAGATGACTGGCAACTTCGCCTCCGGCCCGTCCACCCATGCCGTCGGCGACCAAAAAAAGCCCGATTTTAGGGTCCGCCAGAAAAGAGTCCTGATTATTTTCCCTGACCATTCCGACGTCCGTGCGGACGGTGTGGCGCAGCTGAAGGCCGTTCCACTCGGAGAGAGCTTTCTTGGCAGTCTGAGAGAACTGATTTCGCATCACCAAACATCCCTTTGCTGATTTCGGGCGCCGATGAATGTGAGTTTTGGACAGGAGAACGTGCGAGGGAGAGATCCGCGCTTGCAGTCTGTCAATTTTGACGGGATGCAATATTTTTAAGCGTATTTGTTGGGGGTGTTCCGAAAGACCAAACGACGATGGTGGGTATCAAACGAAGTGGCCTGGTCGGCAGGATTCGAACCTGCGACCATCGGATTAGAAATCCGATGCTCTATCCAGCTGAGCTACGACCAGACCCTTCAGGCTTACCACACCGTCATTGTGTTGCAAGGGACGAGGTCGGATTACAATGAGTAGTGCTCGGATAATCGACATTGTCAAACGCTCGAATCTGCTCTCCGACGCGGACTTGGCGAAAGCCATGGAGTTCTCGGCGCGGGACAGCGTGCCTTTGACCCTGTTTATCCTGCGCAACAAAATGGTGGCTGAGGACCAGCTCATGAGAGCCCTTTCCGAAGGACTCGGCGGGCTGGAAGTCGTATATCCCGACAAAATCGAAATCGAAGCATCGGTGCTGGCGAGTGTTCCGCGCGATATTGTTTTGCAAAACCGGATCATTCCCATCAACAGAATTACCAACAACCTGATTGTCGCCGTAGGGGATCCCACGAATCTCGGATTGTTCGACTCCATTTCGGCAAAGCTGGGAGTCAAACTCCGAATTAAACTCGCAAGTGATCTTTCAATTCAGAACGCGATGAACCGCTATTACGGGGCGAGTGACGAGGCTGCAAAAATTGCCGCCCAGCAAAAAAGTGCGGCGGCAGCAGCCCAGAAGTTGCAGTCGGCAAGCCGCGCAGGGCCGGCATCGACTTCCAATGCCAATGAAACGGGAGAAAGCTACGTCATCAGTTTTATAGAAAAGCTCATGCTGAGTGCTGCCCAGCGGAGGGCGAGCGATATTCATATCGAGCCTTTTGAGCAAAGCCTTCGGGTCAGGCTGCGGGTGGACGGCTCGCTGGTTGAATACAAACCACAGCCGCGCTTTGAGTTTCGGGATGCATTGCTCTCGCGTGTCAAGCTTATTTCCGGTCTGGATATTTTTGAAAAACGGCTTCCGCAGGACGGCAACACCAAACTCGACATCCCCGGGCTCGGAAAAATGGACTTTCGGGTCAGCAGTCTGCCGTCGGTTTGGGGTGAAAAAATCGTTCTTCGTCTGCTCGACAAAAGCAACCTTCAGCTCGACATGACTCAGCTCGGCTTCGATCCCGACCAGTTGGACAATTTCAAGGACTGTATTCTGAAGCCGTTCGGAATGGTCATTGTGACCGGTCCTACGGGATCGGGCAAAACCACGACTCTGTATTCGGCTCTCAACGAACTCAACAGAATTACGGATAATGTTGTGACGGCCGAGGATCCGGTTGAATTTACCATCCCCGGAATTTGTCAGGTTAACGTCAAACCCGACATCGAATTTACTTTTTCAAAGGCACTCAAGGCATTTTTGCGGCAGGATCCGGACGTCATCATGGTGGGCGAAATTCGTGACCTTGAAACAGGTGAAATTGCCATGAAGGCAGCACTGACAGGTCATATTGTGTTGTCCACGCTTCATACCAACAACGCCGCAGAAAGCATTGAACGGCTGCGCAATATGGGGATCGACCGGTTTACGATTGTGTCTGCACTCAACTGCGTCGTTGCCCAGCGCCTCGTCAGAAAAATATGCACCGAATGCCGGATGGAGGATTCGGTTTCTGCAGAAAAGCAGATTGCTCTCGGCCTGCCTGAAAAATATGTCGGAAAGTTCAAAATATACAAAGGCAGAGGCTGTGAAAATTGCAACAACACCGGTTACCGCGGCCGTGCCGCGATTTACGAAGTGCTGGTCGTCAACGAACCCGTCAAGCGCGCTGTCGTGGACAACATGACCGCATTGGACATCAAAAGGATTGCGATGGCGAACGGAATGCAGACGCTGCGCCAAAGTGCATGGAAGAAAGTTTACAGAGGAATATCGACAATTGATGAACTCGTAGAGGCAAGCGGTTCCGATGAAGATACCCGCACGCCTGCAGGCCAAGATCAGAGGAGTGCATGACATGGCAACGCGTGTTACGTTGCAGCAATTGCTGAAAACGCAAGCCGAGCAAAATTCGTCCGACCTGCATATTGCCGTGGGTACTCCGCCTCAGCTGCGAATCCACGGAAATCTTTGTCCGGTCAAGATTGAACCGCTCACTCCCGCAGATACCGAAGCTTTATGTTACTCGGTCCTGACAGAGGATCAGCGCAGGATTTTCGAGGAAACCAAAGAGATTGATTTGTCTTTCAGCGTCAAAGGAGTCGCGCGGTTCCGTGCGAACATTTTTAGGCAGAAATCAAATGTCGGCGGAGTTTTCAGACTTATTCCTCATCAAATCAGAACTTTTGAAGAACTCAATCTTCCGCAGATTGTTGCGCATCTGTGTGACCTGAACAGAGGACTCGTGCTTGTGACCGGTGCCACCGGAAGCGGTAAGTCTACGACACTTGCAGCGATGATCGACAAAATCAACCGCGAAGTGCCGGGGCATATTCTGACTCTGGAAGACCCGATCGAATTTTCTCATGAACATAAACGTTGTGTGATTAACCAGCGTGAGGTCGGTGCAGACACAGCGTCGGTAACCCGCGCGCTCAAGAGCTCTCTGCGTCAGGACCCTGATGTCGTGCTGATTGGAGAATTGCGTGACTTTGAAACCATATCTGCAGCGCTGACAATTGCAGAAACGGGACACCTTGTGTTTGCGACGTTGCACACAAACTCCGCCGTTTCGACAATCAACCGTATCATCGACGTGTTTCCGGCCCATCAGCACAATCAGGTCCGCACTCAGTTATCCTCGACTCTGCAAGGGGTGCTCAGTCAGCAACTTTTGCCTTCGACGACCGGCGGCCGCGCGCTGGCTCTTGAAATTCTGATTCCCAGTTCTGCAATTCGAAGTCAGATTCGTGAAGACAAAGTCCACATGATCTATCAAAGTATGCAGATGGGAGCAGACAAAACGGGCATGCAGACTCTCAACCAGTGCCTCACCACTTTGGTTCAAAAAAGAAATATTTCAGTCGATACTGCGATGAACGCCTCTTACGATCCCGATGAATTGAGGGCCTTGCTTTCGCGCGTCGGAATCGGAAAGGCGGGATAATAATTATGGCTGCCGCAGAGGGCTATCATGCCAGTTTATCAGTATGACGGCCGCGACAAAGCCGGTCGCAGACAAAATGGACGTGTCGAGGCCCGCAACGAGGCCGAAGCACGTCAGCTGATAAAATTCATGGGTCTGCCTGCCGACAGTCTGAAAGGTACAGGCGGAATCAGCCTCGAAATCAAGCTTCCGCCGGCGGTACAAAAGTTTTTTGATAACCGGCGGGGTGTTTCAGACAAAGATCTTGTGACGTTTACCAAGCAACTTTCGGTGATGATTGATGCCGGTGTATCGGTCATCAAAGCATTGGAAATTCTTCAGGAGCAGGCTGAAAATCCTATTATGCGCCGCGCACTTGAAGAAGTACGATCCAAAGTTGAACGCGGGCAGGAATTGGGCGATGCCATGGAGAAGGTTCCGGCCGTCTTTGACAGTCTGTACTGTTCGCTCGTGCGCGCGGGAAGTACGTCGGGTCAGCTGGATGTGATTTTAAAAAGGCTGAGCAATTACATTGAAAAATCTGCAAAGCTGAAAAGACAGCTGTACGGAGCCCTGTTCTATCCGGCAATCATTATCGCTCTGGCAGTAGGCCTTACAGCATTCATGCTTTTGGTGGTTGTGCCGATGCTCGCCCAAACCTTCATTGACGGCGGAAAAGAGCTCCCCGGACTGACTATGGCCGTGATCGGCGCAAGTGAATTTCTCAGAGAGAATTTTCTTTATATTGTTGCCGCTATGATTGCGGGAGGATTCTTTTTTAAGAGATGGATCCAAACGCCGGCCGGACGCTATCAGTGGGATGCACTGTTGTTGCGGATTCCGCTGATTGGCACGCTTGTCAAAAAAATCAGTATCGCCCGATTTGCAAGTACGACAGCAACGCTGGTGGCCAGCGGCATCGGTATTACCGATGTTCTGCAGACGTCTTCAGCTGTCTTGGGAAACAAGGTGCTTGAGAAGGGGATTTTGAGAATACGCGAAGCCGTAATTCAGGGTAAGGGTATGGGCGGACCGATGTCCGAAGAGGCTTTTATTCCCCAGATGGTCTCCAGCATGGTGTCCATCGGCGAGGCTTCGGGGCGTCTCGATACGATGCTTCAAAAAGTATCCGATTTTTATGAAGAAGAAGTCGATGTCGCAATGGCAGCCGTTCTGAAAGCAATTGAACCTTTGCTTTTTGTGGTTATCGGCGGAATTGTCGGTGTCATTTTGATCGCGATGTACCTGCCTGTGTTTGATTTGGCCTCGGTCGGCTAGCCGGAGGCTCGGCATTTTGAGGATCATCCGGCCAGTAGTGACGCGGGTATCTGCGCGAGAGTTCTTTTTTGACATCGGGATAAACGTTTTTCCAGAATCCGGCGAGATCGGTTGTCACCTGTACGGCCTGACCGTTTGGAGCCAGAAGGTGCACAGTAACCGGTACCGAGTTTTGCAACAGGCGCGGAGTGGTCATTGTTCCGAAAAAATCCTGCATTCTGGAAGAAATCCACGGCGGCTGACCTTCGGCATAATGCACTTCCGCTTTGCGTCCCGAGCCGAGCACGAGCCGTGCGGGAAGCTCCCGTTCAAGAATATTTTTCAGTTCCCAAGGAATAAACGTATCGATGTAGTGCTGCAGTGAATTTTCTGAAATCTCTGCAAACGACTTTTTGCCTTCACAAATGTGGACAAGAAACAATTCAAAATCGCCGCCGCTCAATTCCACTTCAGGTGTTTCGGGAAACCGCCCGCGCAGCAGTTTGATTCGGTGATTGAAAAATTCCAGCGGCTGCGCATTGTCAAACGGTTTCGGCCATCGGGATTTGAGCTGTTCAAAGAGCATCTGTTCCGCATCAGCCGGCGTCGACTGGAGCTGTCTTTCCTCCAGTACAAGAGCTTCGAATACCACTCGGGCGAGTGTTCTGACGCGTTCGGCCTGATCATCCCAGACGGCATGGTTCTCCGTCTTTATCTGTTTTGAGAATGTTTCCCTGATGATCTGAGCATTAAGACCTGCAGCAACGGTTATTTCGGTCACAAAATGCGTGCTGCCCTGTCTGCGGATTTGTTCGGCCTGCAGCGCGATCGCAAAAGACGATTCCTGAACGGTGCTCGATTTTGAAAGGAGTCCTTGTCCGCCGCGCGAGAATACCGCTTCCGTCGAGGATTTCTGACTTGATTTGCCTTTCCTCAATGCCACAATCCGATCCGGAAATCCGCTCATAAGTTCACGTGCGAAAGGGCTTGCATCGGCGGGAGCGTCGTGTGTGACCGTGAGCTCCCGCTTTTTGGCGCGTGTCAGGTGAATCAGCGAGTCGAAGCTTTTTTCAATTCTTTTCAACTGCGCGGGGTCAGTTGCCGCGCGTTCGCTTCGCGAAATTGATTCGGGCCGATGTCTCAGTCTGTCAAAAAGAGATGCCTGATAAGTTAAATCGCAATCCGTGTGGATGTCCGATTCGGATTGCGTACTTTTTGTCAGCATACCTTCATTGAGCAAACTGACGAGCAAACAGCATTCGGCAAGTGTTCCGCGCTTTTCACCTTCAAACAATATTCTTCCGAGCCTTGGACTGAGCGGCCAGCGGACAATAGATTCTCCTGTTTTGGTGAGTGTTCCGTCCGCATCGACAGCGCCGAGTTCCCTGAGCAGATTTTGAGCCGCAGAAATACTTTCGGCGGGCGGAACTTCCAGCCAAGGGAGATCGTTAAAAGCCGGAGCCTGACCGGCAAAAACTTTGCGCCCTGCGCTGAGCACTTCGAGCATCGGTTGGGCCAAATCGGTGCGCATGAGCTCGGGTTTGTCGTGAGCGGCGCGGCCGTTGAATTCGGCGCGGGTAAAAAGCCTGCGCGCCACACCGGATGATGTGCGTCCCGCGCGTCCGGCCCTTTGAATGCAACTGGACTGGCTGACAGGTTTAACATCAAGTGTGGGCAGACCGTTCCAGTGCGCGTAGCTGGCAACTTTGGCAAGACCTGAGTCAACAACTCCGGTGACGCCGTTTATAGTCACACTTGTTTCGGCCACGTTGGTCGACAGGATCACTTTTCTGCGGGAGTGCGGTTCAAAAACCTTGCGTTGCTCTGCGGCCGGTATTTCTGCGCGAAGCTCAAAAGTATCAAAAAGGCTTTTTAATTTTGAACTTTCGAGTGCCTGTGCCGCACGTCTGATGTCCGCTGCTCCGGTCAGAAAGACGAGAATGTCACCGCCGCAGCGCTTATCCTGAAGAAGCGATTCAACAGCCACGGCAACCCGCCATTCAAGCGGACGGTCATCTGTGCCGGCATCATATTCAATATCCACCGGAAAAGTCGGAACTTCGGCTTTGAGCAACGCAGCGTCGGGAATTTTAAGAGAGAGTTTTTCGGTGTCGAGAGTTGCAGACATGATGATGAGCTTCAAATCCGGACGGACACTGGACTGAAGCATGCGAATCATTGCAAATGCAATGTCGGAATGGAGATGCCGCTCGTGGAATTCGTCCAGAATAACCGTATCCACATTGTCAAGTGAAGGATCGGAAAGCAGAGTCCGCAAAAACAGGCCTTCGGTCATGAAAATGCAGCGGGTATCCGCGCCTGCAACCTTCTCATAGCGGATGAGATATCCGACGTCCTGACCCGCTGATTGCCCCAATTCTTCGGCGACCCTTTCGGCAGACAGGCGAGCTGCCAGCCGGCGAGGTTCGAGTATCAGCGTTTTTCCGGCACGTTCTTTTAAAAGAAATTGAGGGACGCGTGTCGTTTTGCCGCTGCCCGGAGGGGCCTGCAGAATAAGGACCTGATGACCGGCGAGCGCCGCGAGAATCTCGGATTCAAGTTTGTCTATCGGAAGATTGATTCGTTGATTCACGGCATTTCCATCAGCAGTTGAGGCAATAAAATCAGGAGACCGCAGCGCCGGCAAGTTTATAAAACAAACGTTCGGCATTTCGGCTTGTCAGTTCGGCCAAGGCGCGGGGATCAACACCCCGCAGGGAAGCCAGACAGTTGTTGACTTCGGAAACCCAAGACGGTTCGTTCTGTTTGCCGCGGTGCGGGACGGGAGCAAGATAGGGACTGTCGGTTTCAATCAGCAGCCGATCTTCGGGCACCGCTTTCGCCACCGCTCTGAGTTCTTCGGAGTTTTTGAAAGTAACGATTCCCGAAAATGACAGATAAAAACCGATGTCCAGAAACGCGCGGCCTTGCTGTTCGGTTCCGGTGAAGCAGTGAATAACTCCCTGACCTCCGCGTCCGGCAAAATTTTTGAGTCGCGAATACACGTCCTCAAAGGTGTCTCGCATGTGAATCACCACGGGGAGTTTGCAGCGCAGGGCAATTTCCAAAAATTCTTCGAAACACGGAATTTGTTTGTCCATGCCGGTGAACTTGTGAAAGCCTTCAAGACCGATTTCTCCGATTGCGACAACTTTGGGATGGGTTGACGCGATTTTTTCCATCCGGCTGACAAGATCGGGCCTGAATTGATCTGCGTCGTGGGGCTGGATGCCGACAGTCAGCCAGAGTCGGGGATAAAGTTTGACCTGTTCAAGACCCGTTTCAAGAGTCTGTTCATCGAATGTTATGTTGATAATTTTTTCAACGCCGGAAGCGGCAGCCCGTTCGACAAGCTCACCGGCAACCGGAGCAAGCTTGTCTGAACAAAGATGACAGTGCGTATCGATGAGTCTCATGAAAAAGCCTGAAGACCTGTGAGCTGCTGGCCTACAATCAGCAGGTGAATGTCGTTGGTTCCTTCATACGTATAAACCGACTCCAGATTGCATGCGTGTCTCATGCAACGGTATTCGTCGCTGATTCCGTTTGCACCGAGAATATCGCGTGCGGTGCGGGCCGCTTCAAGCGCCAGAAGAACGTTATTCTGCTTGGCCATGCTGATTTGTGCCGGTTCCAGCGTGCCTGCCGATTTGAGCTCGGCGAGTCTTCTTGCCAGCAGATTGCCGGTTGTGATTTGGGTCGACATGATTGCGAGTTTTCGCTGAATCAGCTGAAAAGACGCCAACGGCTTGTCGAACATGATTCTGTTTTTCGAGTATTCAAGAGCTTCCTGAAGTGAGTCTTCGGCAGCTCCGAGCGCTCCGAATGCAATCCCGTAACGCGCCTGATTGAGACACATGAGTGCGTTTTTCAGGCCGACAGTTTCAGGCAGCATGTTGGCTGCAGGAATCCGGCAGTCATGGAAAAACAGTGAGCCGGTCACCGAGGCCCGCAGACTGAGTTTTCCGTGAATCGCCTTTTGTTCAAATCCCGCAGTCCCTTTTTCGACAATAAAGCCTCTTATTCCCTGATCCATTTTGGCCCAGACGACGGCAACGTCGGCAACCGATGCATTGGTAATCCACGTCTTTGAACCGTTCAGGACCCAGTGGGAACCGTCTTTTTTGGCGGTTGTGCGCATGCCCGAGGGATTTGAACCGAAGTCGGGTTCGGTCAGACCGAAGCAGCCGACGGCTTTGCCCTCGCGCAGCAACGGCAACCATTTTTGTTTTTGATCTTCGCTTCCGAACGCATGAATGGGGTACATCACAAGGGCACCCTGAACACTCGCAAAGCTGCGCAGACCGCTGTCGCCGCGTTCAAGTTCTTTCATGATTAGACCGTAGCTCAGGCTGTCGAGGCCGCTGCACCCGTAGCCTTTGAGCTGCGCTCCCAGAAGTCCCAGTTCTCCCAGCTTCGGAATAATCTCCGTCGGGAAGGTTCCCTGTTCGTAAGCTGTGCGCAGGTATGGTCTGTAAGTTTGGTCGACAAACTGTCTGACCATGTTTGCGACCATCTTTTGCTCTTCGGTGAGCGTGGATTCGAGATTCAGGAAATCATGGGGGTTGACAGTCATGGTTGGGTCTCCTCTTCAGTCTTCAAATTCCCTCTAACATGCTTTCGGCATTTTTTGCTTCAAACAGCGGGACATGAGCTCTGCCCATCGGGCCCGAGAGGGTGGCGAGAGTCGTAATTGATTGTTTAACATTTTGAAATGATTTTGGTTTATCG
Organism: Pseudomonadota bacterium; assembly: GCA_009926615.1. Lineage (GTDB taxonomy): Bacteria > Bdellovibrionota_B > Oligoflexia > Silvanigrellales > Silvanigrellaceae > RFOM01. Next base: position 19,720 of record RFOM01000015.1, on the reverse strand, counting down.
GAGATTCCGGCAGCCATTTTTGCCCATGCCGCATGGGCGATATTTTCATCGAATTCATGCAATTCGTGTGTGCGCTGAATTGTCGGCTTATTTTGAGACAAAAATAATTCGAGACCAAGCTCTTTTTCATTGTCCGACCAGCGCCGTAATTTTTCGGCACTTCGGATTAAAGTCGTAAACAGACCCTGCATTGAAATTTTGAGGTGCGAAAGTTCCAGATCTCTGCCCTGCGCCTCGAAGCGGTATTTTGATGCATAGACGATGAAATCAAACAGCCGGCCGAGCGAAACAGGAATTCCAAGAATTGCCGCTTGCGCGACAAACGTGGTTCCCACTTTTTTTGCCGCGGGATTGCCGACCACCGATCTCACGTAGGTTGATGAACAATGAAGGAGTTCGGGAGGGCAAAGAACAGCCCAAGTCTGAATCCGCTGATCAATTGTTTTGTTCGAAAAATACAAATTGAATTCAGATTCGAAATCTGTGGTCGAGCGAAGACCGCGGATTAGATTCTTGATGCCGTGAGTTCCTGCATATTCGACAACGAGGCCGGGGGTTGTGGCAACGACGATTGAATTTTCGACGTGAAAGGGCGGTTCAGCCGCCCACCAGTTGCTGCAGGGATCGGCTGCAGAGGCAACGATGCGGGCACGCGTGAGCGGATCGAGACTCCCCTGTTTACTCGGATTGACGGCAACAAGGACATGGACCTCGTTGAAAACGTCGAGCGCCGCATTCAGCACTGCTTCGTGGCCTACTGACCATGGATCAAAAGAGCCCGCATAAATAGCTGCTGTCATGATGTTTTCCCCGTCGGCGCTAAGGTAACGATGCTTTTTTTTCCGAGCTGAGGTGAAGCATGTCACATGACTGACCAGTGCTGCTTCTCTACAGGTCGGTGTTGAATCTATCCTATATTTATATGCCCTAAAGCGGGCAGATGGGCGAGGACCAAAACTATGGCAAGGATTCTTTTGTTGGATGACAGTCCTACGATGCATAGGGTCGTCAGATTGACCTTTGCCGACGATCAGCGTCTGGAGATTGCCGTTGCAAGGAACCGCAGCGAGGCGGACCAGAATCTCGGCGCACAAAAGGCGGACCTGATTATCGCCTATGTGCGGTTCGACGGCCTCACCGAACCCCACTACTTTGAATCTCTGCGCTATGCTTCGCCGCGCATTTTGCTGCTTGCAGAGAGTGAAGAGAATTTGGATCAGTTCACCCGCTCCGGATTCGGGCATATTCTCAGAAAGCCTTTTCACAGCGATGAGCTCAGGCAAGTGGTTGAAGAAATGCTGTCCAAGGAATTCTCGATAACCTTGGAACCCACACAGGCCATGCAGCCTTCGCCGTCTGCACGTCCTGTTCCTCCTGCTCCGCCTTCACCGCCTCCGGCACCGCCTGCGCCTCCTGCTGCACCGCCCGCACCTCCTGCAGCTCCGGCTGCCGCATCACCGTCTGCGCGTCCTGTTCCTCCTGCTCCGCCTTCACCGCCTGCGGCTCCGCCCTCAGCACCTCCTGCTGCTCCGGAGGCACGCGCTCAGCCGCCTAAAAGTGTTCCGCCTGCGCCCATTTCGCAGCCACCGGCTTCGCAGGCCGTCGAGCTTGCACTCGGTTCGGGACAGTCTCAGAATTCAGCCGGCGAGCCGCTGGTGACAATGGACTTAAGCTTTTTTCAGCAAGCGTCTGAACAGACGAAGGCCACGAACAGCGCCAAAAGTCAGAGTCACAATTTTTCAATTCCACCTCTTTCCGGAATGCCGTCGGCTTCGATGGCGCCGGTTTTTGATACTGCCGCAGATTCGCAATTTGAAAGGCCCCCTCCGTCCTTTCCGCCAATCGAGGCCTTTATTCCGCAAAGCAAGCCGCCCAAACAGACCTTTTCGGCTCCTCCGCAAAGCGTTGAGCCCCGAACGGTTCCTACTGCAGCATCTGTTCATCAGGCCGCGGCGCCCGCGGGCTCACCGCGTCCGAAGTGGCCTGAGCAGCTGGATCCCTACACGGAACAGTCGGTGCAGTTTCCTGCCGAGGAAAGAACGCTGTCCCAAACAGTTAAGCGCTTTGAGCAACCTGCCGTTCCGCCGCAGAATTCAGTTCCGCCTCAGCGACTGTCCGGTCACGGCCGGCTGCCGCTCAACGGAATCGAACCTGCCGCGCCGACGAATGAGCCGTTCGACATTGAAGACGTCATGGTCAGTACCAAATACCTTCAGTCTCCTGCGCAAGTTCACGGCGGCGAATATCGCTCCGGAAGTTCAGCACAAACCCAGACGGTAAAAGTTGTTGAAAGGGTCGGATTGTCTCGTCAGGAAGTCGAAAAGATAGTCGAGGAGACTCTTGCCGTTGCCGTTGACCGCGCTGTCAGGCAGGCGCTCACCGAAGTCATTCCCGATATGCGGCAAACACTTGTCATCGAGGTCAGTCAAAGGGCAGTTGATCAGCTGTCCGAGGAGCTGATGGTCATCAAGAAAACCTTGCGCGAGCAGATGGTTGCCGAAATCAGGGATGTCAGCTCGCAGTGGCTGCGAAAAGAAACTCCGAGCATTGCCAAGGATGTTATCCGCGAAGAAATCCGCAGGGTCATTGAACAGATTTGATGAGCGGAGCGTTTTGGTCAGGTGAGCGTTTTGGTCAGGTGAGCGTTCTGGTCAGGTGAGCGTTCTGGTCAGGTGAGCGTTCTGGTCAGGTGAGCGTTCTGACCAGCGAAAGTACGAGCTGGGCGGGCAGATTCGCCTGAGTCAGCAAACTGGTTCCTGCCTGAACGAGAATATTCGCCTTGGTCAGACTTGCTATTTCGGTCGCATAATCAACATCGCGAATGCGGCTTTGCGAAGCCTGAAGGTTTTCCGATGCCACATCGAGAGATTCTATCGCTTTCGCCATTCGTGCCCCGATTGAGCCGAATGCGGAACGGAATCCGGTGATCTTGTCGATTGCATCGGCGAATGTTTCACCGATGCCGGCCAGTCCCGATCCGAAAACTCCCTCGACGTCGTCGAGAGAAATTCCGTCGCCGCCCAGCAGGGAGCGGAGCGATTGAATTCCGAGATTTTCCGCGGTGGCAACAATGTCCTTAAACCCTTCGAGGACCACGAGCCCGGGGTCTGAGTCCGCATCGGCACCGCGCACCGAGCCTATCCGGAATTGGATCGCATCTTTGCGCTCTGCATCCTCGGGCGGGTTGGCAATCAGATTCATGCCGTTGTGCTGAGTTGTTGCCGCGATACGGTTGATTTCATCGCGCAGCGTTTCATATTCGAGGAAGATAAATTTACGCTCTTTGTCCGAAAGTGTCGGGCTGCCGGCCTGAATGGCCAGCTCGCGCAGCCTGTTGGTGATATTGGACACTTCGTTCAATGCCGATTCGGCAGTCTGGACAAGGCCCACGGCATCGCTGGCTGTTCTTTTCTGCGCGGCGAATTCGCGCAACCTGTGTCCCATGCCATCGCTGAGCGCGCGATCCGCCGGTGCAGGATTGCTGCGCGTGAAAATCACTCCGGACGACAGCTTTTCAAGGCTCGTCTGAGCATCTTCGGATGCCTTACGGATGTTGTTGTCGATGGGCGAATGTCCGACAATACGCAGTCCCATGTCCGATGACCTTCCCTGATCAACTTGGAAGACTCCGGTGTTATCCGGCTTCCCTGTCTTCTGAAGGTGTATCGACAAGGTTCAGAATCTCTTGAGCACATTGATCCAATTGTCCAGCAATTTCAGACAGATGATTTTTTCTGTCAGAATTCCGGCCGCTCGAATGATGAATTCCGCTTGTGACCTGCGAGGTCATACTTTCGACTTCGGATTTCACATTTGCAAGCGAAGAGACCGAGAGCGACAGCGCATCGCCCGCATTCAGCGCGTGGCTTAAACCCGTTTGCTGAACCATAATCTGGTTTTCCGAACGGGCAATCTCCGCCTGCAGAATTCTGTCTACGTAGTTGAAGCAGTGGGCCAAGCCGGAAAGTTGGCCGTCGGCGAGCGCAAATGCTTCGGCTGCCGATTGCGATGACTCTTTTTGCAGGCGTGCATTTTTGAAGACCGTCCTGCTGCGGTTGAGTGCGGCCAGAGAGGTATTTCTGCCGACGCTGAGTTGATCTTCCATGCCGTGGAACAACCGTGACATTTGCGCTGCGTGTTCGCGCAGCAAAATGAATTTCTTGTCGCCTTCTTCGGAGACGTTCAGGGTGCTTTTTAATTCATCATGGCTTTCGGTCGCTTGGTTCAGAGTCTGTCTTGTCTCGCTTTCAACCAAATCGATACGGTCAAACAGATCCCGTGTTGCCGATGATGAACGTTCTGCAAGCCGGCGAATGTCATCGGCAACGATTGCAAAACCTTTTCCTGCTTCTCCGGCGCGGGTTGCTTCGATGCCTGCATTGAGTGCCAGCAGATTCGTATGCTCGCTGATGTCATCAATTTCAGCAGCGAGGCTGACGACAGCCGCGACGCGTTCCTCAAGGGTCAACAACCGCTCACGCAGGTTTCCGATTCCTGAAAAGTTTCTTGCGACAACCGTGCGCATCGTATTCAGGGATTCGCGAACTTTGTGCAAGTCTGCGTGCAGACAGTCCTGAATCTGCTGCGCATTGCCGGCGAACTGCGTCCATGTGTTCAATAATTCGCCGATCGTGCGGCAATCGTCTTCAAGTTTTTTTGCGTCATCGAGCAGACTTTCGGATGTGCGTGCCCAGACCTTGCTTTTTTCGGCGCGGTGGCGGTTTTGGGAAAGAGTCGTTGACGCCCGCGTCAATCCGTTGCGCGCCTGACCTTGAGCATTGAGCAATGCAACCATCTGCTCATTAAGAGATGCCGCCAGAGACTGCTGACAGCTTTCCGAGTCGGAAAGTGATTTGAGAGATGTGTCTGCGCCCGAGCGGACTGTATCCAAGCCGGACAATGCCGACGACAGCGTTTTTCTGACATCTTCAAGACTCGTCTTTACGAATTCCTGAGCCTCCGAGTCATCAATAAATTTCTGATCTTCTGACAGTCGTCCAAGCCGTTTTAGCTGAAGCGCAATTTCTCTGAGTATAAGGTCAACCGCCGGAGGCAGTCCGGAACTGCTCGGAGGCAGAAATGTGCTGGCCGTGCTTGTTGTTTTTGAGTTGGTATCCACTGGGGGTCTCCGTTCGCCGCAGTTCCCTTTTCAAAGGAGTTGATCGGCTTTGGCGGATGATTCTCAAGCGACACGTCATTCCAACGGACACTGGGCAATTTTTTTAACCAGACTCCTTAGACTTTGAGGGACGTCTGAATTTGCCTGATGGTTTGCGAGGTCAACTTCCACGTCCTGACCGCCCCAGCTGATGACGAGTTTGCCGGCAGGATTTGCAGCAAGGCTGACTCCGAATGGTTTGAGTCTTTCAGTGGCCATTTCGGCAGCCTCGGCTCTGTTGCGGGCAAGAGACAGGCGAAGTCCGAGCAGATTGACTGCAGCCGCCATCTCCGGATCAACGACGATTGCGGGCTGTGCTTTTTTGGGATCTTCTTTCGGGGCGGCTTTTTTGGGGGGCTTCTTGGGTTTAACCTTGAGTTTTTTGAAAACTTCATCGTCGAGCAGCGGCTGGGAATCATCAACAAAGTTTGCCGATGCCTTTGTCAGCGCAGTCGTGGGTATGCCGACCGCACCCCGTGAGGCTTCCAGCAGACCGGAAAGTTTGAGGCGTCCGGGTTCTACGCCGTAAAGTTTGCAAAGCCCGTTGGATAATTGTTGCACGGTTGCAATAATCGGAATCATTTTTTTCTGAAGGAAAAATTCAAGCTGGTTGAGGGTTCCTTTGTCCGTCGGGTCCTCGATGAGCAGATAAACTTGGTTTTTTTCCTCGGCGATGGGGATAACGCAATAATATAGTGCAATATCTGCCGGAATGATCGCTCTCAGAGAATCATCCAACTCGTCTATGAGCTGCTCCGTTGCCGACGAAAATCCATAGTAGCGCTGCAGCAGCTCCTTGATTTCCTGCGGTGTAGCGATATTGAGAGAGCGCAGGATGCGGACGGGGTTCTCTCCGAGTTGCCGTGATGTGCGTTTCAGTGCTGCAAGCTCTGTGGACGACAGATGACCATCCTGATACATCAATTGAAGCAAATCATGCATTGGCGTTCCGTCCTTGGCAGTGGGTGGCACATCACTGCTCTGAAAATACATGGGATATTTCGTCAATGTTGGGCAAGAGTTTGCGCTGTGACGGCGAGATTGACGTGCAACTTGAATTCTTGTGGTAACATGGCGTTGTGACGTCTCTAAGGAGTGAGGGACTTGGGCTTATGAGCAAAGCTGATCTGGCGGCCGAACGTAAACTGCAAATTATCAATGCGACCATAGAGTGTATTGCGCGCTATGGTTACAACAATTTCTCCATGCAGGATGTGGCCCGTATTGCAGACGTGTCAAAGGGCATTATCCACTATTACTTCCTGAACAAAGAAGACCTCATGATGGCCGTTCTTGATCGGGTGGCCGGTGACATTGAGGGCTTGCTTGCGGGGATTACCGAAAAAACACAGGATCCGGTCGAACAGTTGCGGCAAATTATGCGCGTCTGTTTCGGGATTGTTCAGCAGAAGCGCGAATATTACTGCATCAATATGGATTTCTGGACGCAAATTAACCAGAAAGAAAAGGTCCGGCTTGCGGTGGCAAAGCACTATGGCAAGTTTCGCAACACGACGGCTGCGATCGTTCAGGCCGGAGTCGAGGCGGGAACTTTCAAGCCCATCGACCCGCTGCACGCGGCGAGTGTGATTATTGCCATTGTCGACGGAATTTCGCTTCAATGGTTGTTCGAGGAAAGCTCCTTCCCCTACGACGATATGATCAGGACCAGTGAAGAGGTCGTATTGCGGTTTTTGACCAAGTAAATTCCACGTTCTTCAGTAGAGGCTTTCAGGGATGAGCGTCTCAGTTTTTCCGGACGGGTTTGATGATGAATCTCTGCCCCCTCCGCAAAGTCAGGAAGAGTTCGGGCACCTTTCAGGCTTAGTTTCTTCGATTGCCGATTTTCCGAGGATGACCGCTCAGGAACAGAACGGTCTCATCGTCGACCTTGAATCCTACGAGTGCTACCGGCAGGTCGATCAGCTCCTGCGCTGGCGGCTGTCGCGCCCCGAACGCAACCGTTCCCAACTGACGGCCGATTACCTGTGGCTTATGAGAATTAATTTTCTCGGGCTTGAGTCGTTTGAAAGTTTTGCGGAAGTCGCAAAGCTTTTTATCCGCCATCTGGATGTCACGTTTGTGACCATACGGCTGCATATTCTCGATGAAATTCTCGGACCGGAAAACTTTAAAGCGCACGCAAAATTTTTGAAACTGGTACTCGACGATGTAAAGGACGTGGCGCAAAAAGTACTGCTTCTTGAGAGACTGGCACTGATTTTTGAAAAGAAGATATTTCTTGAGCATGAATTTGAGGCCATCTATTTTCAAATTTTGAAGCTGGATACGACAAACGTCAGGGCGCGCAAGTTTTTCAAGCTCAGTCACCTGCACAACATGGAGTGGGCAGAGGCAGCGGAGCAGCTCAAGGTGCTGGTTCAGTATGCCGAAAATCCTCAGGAGCGTGCCCGCTACTCCCACGAACTTGCGCAACTTTACCTGTACAATTTGAATCAGCCGGCGGCGGCTTTGGAACTGCTTCGTCCTTTGGCTGTCGTGTTTCCCGAAACCCGATACTCATTGATTGAGGCATTGGAGCGACTCGATCTGCTGGATGATTTGCTTGCTTCACTTGCCAGTTTTGAGCGTTCTTCGAGGGATACCGAGGAATCGAGTCAGTTCAAATACAGGCGCGGCAACGTATTGCTGAAAGTGGGACGCACCGAAGATGCCGTTAAGGCCTTCCGTGACGCGCTGCAGCTTCAACCGGGTACACTTTTGATCCACGAATCACTGATTGCTGCAATTATGGAACTGGGTGCAGTTCATGAGCTCGAAAATGAACTCGCGCGGTTGCGCGATGCGGTGAAACTCGATTCAAGCTTTTCAACATTGGATGAGTTGCTGAAGAGAGCGAAGGTCGTTTCTGATCTAAAAGCCCAGACTGTAACTTAATTTTTGACGGGTAGAGTAACGCGTAATGAAACCGAATTTTCACAGCGAGTTTCTGTCATCCATCGGTTCTCCGGAACTGTCGTGGCGGTGGCCGTCTTATCAGAACTGGCTTGTGCGTGAAGATTTTTGCAGTACCGGCGGACAAACCGATATTCTCCCGCCGCTGTCTGTTGTCTGGAAGGCAGTTCCTGCCGGACTGCTGAACAAATTCAGATCGGCTGCATTCATCGAATGGCGGTATTACTCCGTCATAAGTGAAAACTTTCACGGCATATGCGGATTTTCGCTCTTCAATCCTGAAAATCATTTTGCAGGAATGAGCGAAGGAGGCCTCATTTGCATTGTTGCCGGAGCCGTCGACGGAGCAGCTTCGGCGCTGAAAAACTCGGCTGCTCACTCGGCCGGAGAACAGACCGGCAAAATCAAAGAATTTTGTTTTATGCACGTCTTTCCTATGGACAGTGTTATTTTTCACGGTCCGCAACGGCAGCATGTGAGTGCAAGTCATCAGGGACTTGAGCTGAAGATTGAACAGGTTGATGTTCAGACGGCCGAAGTCACACTTGAGGTCGAAGGCCGGCTGAGTTTGCGGATGCGGCATCAGGCCGTTCGCGGTTGTCCCGTTCTGGCACCCGTGACCGGCACCGATTTTCAGACGATTCCGGGAGCACACTGGACGGTTTTTAACCCGTCACCCGTTGCACGGGTCGACGGACAGCTCATTATCAGGCCCGGATTGCTGAATTTCAGCGAGACCGCGCCGGGCGTCCACAATCCCAATTTTATATCGCCGCCCTTGGCCGAAAAACTGTATGAAGGGTTTGTCAAAGTACCTCTCGACGGCTCGGCCGGTTATTATGAACACAGTTTTGGCGTCAATCCGATGCCTTTGCACGGTTGGGATTTTGTGTTCGTTCCGACACCCGATGCGCACGCAGGTCTGGTGCTGCAAACGTACCGAGGCAGCGAACAGGTGACGTATCTGGAAATACTCTGGGCAGAAAAAGACGGCGAATGGCAAACACTCCATATACCTCATTCTGATTTTCAGTCGGAATGGACCGAAACAAGCTGGCATCCTGTCATGCGGGTACACGTTCCGCGAAAGCGGGTTTTGAAAGCGTCGCACAAGGGATACACGGTGGAAATTGAGAACCGCGTGTTGGGTGAGATTCCCTTTGTGCGCGCCCATTCACCTGTTGTCCGGCATTTTTTCATTTCCGAAGAGCTGTCTTACACGAGCTGGACTCTCAAAGATCCGCAGGGGCGTATCTGCGTGGAAGTCAAAGACGCGCTGTCGGGCGGAGAGACCGCACGCGGACGCTGGTTTTATAATCTCAACGGCGTCTTTTCAATCAATGCCCAAAAGCCGTTCTGAGACAGAATTGATTTTTTTGAACCGGTGATTTTATTTTTTGCCGCTGCAGCGGATGTGCTGCACTGCATCATAAACTTCATCAACGCTCAAAAGTTTCATGCACTCGTGCGTGCCTGTTTTGCAGGTATTCGAATTGCACCGGACACACCCTGATTGTCTTTGAACACTGATATGCATGCTTTCGTCCGGATGCAGCCAAGGTTCGGCCGATGTCGGACCAAAGATTTGAACGGTGCGCGCACCGCCGGCAACAGCAACATGCGAAAGTCCGTTTGTATTGCCAATCCAGACCGCACTCAGTCCGGACATGCAGCCGGCCTCGGAAAGGGAGAGCAGCGGAGGCATGCACGACAGCGACGGCTCCAAATTTGATAGTTTGAGTAACTGTTGCAGTTGCCTGTGAAGGCTTTCGGTAAATTCAAACTCGCCGGGACCCCAAAACCAGCAGATCTTCAAACCGGATTCGCGGATGAGGCGGAATGCAAGGTTGACGTACGCGTCTGCAGGCCATTGCCGCAACGGTCGTCGGGAGGTCGGACTCAGAACTGCAAAATCACCTTCTTTTAAATTCAACTCCGGCAAGAGGGACAAAATTTTCGCCTTTGCCGCGGCGGGAAGCGGGATCCATGAATTCAGCCATTCCGATGGAGGCTGATTGACCCGTTCTGTTCCAAGCAGCGGGGTCAAAAGATTGAGACGCGCTTTTGCCGCGTACTGAGCTCCCCATTGTTTGCGGTTGGAAAGCCAAGTGTAGGCCCAGTTTCGGTTCCAGCGTGTCTTTATACCGTGTCTGACCCGCGCTCCGCTCAGATAGCAGATGATCGCTGTTTTGGGCGTGCAGATACTGTCAATGACCAAATCATATCCGGAGCGGCGCAGACGCGACAAAAAAATGAGTTCCGAAACGTAATAGCCGTAAATTTTTTTCAGCCAGCCGAACGGGCTCTGAAGGAATTGTCCGAACGAGGACTCCTTCAGCACAGGATAATAAAGCACTTCATCAAGTGCCGGATGACCTTCCAAGAGTTTGCGGCCCATCGGATCAGAGACCCAAGCGATTTTTGCATCCGGATAAGCACTGCGGAGCGCAAAGGCCAGCGAGGAGCCAAGAAGAATATCGCCAAGCTGGCGCGGCAGAATGATAAGAATTTTTCTGAAATTGTTGCCGGTCTTGTTCATGTTGTCTGTTCTTCCGGAGGATTCCGTGACCATTTGCGGTAGTCCCAGCACCACTGAAGCGGCGATCTGCCGATCACCGTTTCAAGCCAGCGCGCATAAAAATTGATGATGTTTTTTGAATTGCGATCGGAATTCTCGTGAACCGCAATGCTGCAACCTTCGAAAGTATAAACACCGGGGAAGAGTCTGCGCGAGGCTGCGCAAACAAAATCTGCACCGCTGCGGAGTGCTATTTCAACTCCGCCGTCGGGAAATGCGCTTTTTGCTCCGCAAAATTCTGTAAAAAATCCCTGCGACGCCGGCTTTTGATCAATCAGCAGTGCGACCGCCCTGCCGCCTTTCAGGGACTGCATCATCACCCTGATAAAGTCTTTGCGGTTGGTCCAGAGGACTTCGATTTTGCGAAGGCCGCGATACCACCCCATCAGGTTTGTCAGCGCGGGGCTGCGGCTCGGTTTGGCAAGAGCGATGAGTTTGTGTTCATTGCTGATGTGTCCGGCAAGCAATGCGGTCAGGTATTGCGCTGTAACCTCGATGTTCCCGAAGTGTGCGCTGAGTACGGCAAGGCCTGCAGATTTTTCTTTGGCGCGCAGAGATGCACTCATCACCTCGTCACAGGCCTGCGTCTGACCTTTGAGGACGATAAGTCCCGCAGGCCAGAGCAAAAAGTCTTCGACAAAAATCAGGACGTAATGAAAGAGAATGGCGGACGTCGCCAAAATTTGCGCGGACCTGCCGAGATGCATTCTGTTTTTAAAATTTTCGCGGGCGGTGCGCGCAGGAAACACCGGTGAAAGAGAAATAACCAGACACAACAGATACGCAAACAGGTAAACAGGCAGCAGAAGGATATTCACAAAAACGTTTGCACACAGCCTTGCAAGCGTAAAGTTCAGCGGCGTGCTGATGATTTCGCGGGCTGCCATGGTCAGCATTAAACCGGCGGTATCACTGGCTGGCGAGCGTGAGTCCTGACCCGTGCCCGTTCCGGAAAAAGATGGGCAGCCTTGTAACTGCTGCGCACAAGCGGCCCTGAAGCAACACCCTTGAAGCCGACGGACTCTGCAAAGCTTTGCCAGTGAGCGAATTCGTCGGGATGAACAAAACGCTTGATGGTCAAATGCTTGTTCGAAGGCTGGAGATATTGACCGATGGTGACGATTTCGACTCCGGAATTGCGCATGTCACGCAGGCATTGTTCAATTTCGGCAGGTTCTTCGCCAAGCCCGAGCATAATCGCACTTTTGGTGAACGTCGCCGGTCTGAGGTTTTTTGCATTCTCGAGAACTTTCAGACTTTGATCGTATTTTGCCCGTGCATCACGGACACGGGGCGAAAGGCGGCGCACGGTTTCAAGATTGTGGGCAAAAACGTCGACTCCCTGTCCCGCATAAAGAACGTCCCTGAGCGGTGCTTGGTTGCCTTGAAAGTCGCCGGCAAGAATTTCGAGAATCAGCGCGGGATTTTCGGTCTGGATGGCCTCAATCGTTTTGGCAATGTGGGCAGCGCCGCCGTCGGGAAGATCGTCACGGTCGACCATCGTAATGACGGCATAATCCAAGTTCATTTTTTTTATGTTCAGCGCAGTGTTCATCGGCTCGTCGGGGTCCAGCAGGCCTGCCGGATTACCGGTTTTGACGGCACAGAATCGGCATCCGCGTGTGCAGGTGTCACCCAAAATCATGAAGGTCGCAGTGCCGCTGTTCCAGCATTCCGAGATATTCGGACAGCGCGCTTCCTCGCAAACGGTAAAGAGTTTGCCTTCGCGCAGATTTCGCTTAATTTCGTAAAGCCTTTCGCCTTTGACCTGCTCTGATTTCAACCAGCGCGGCTTGAGCGGTTTGCCGGTCCGCGGATTGATTTCGGGGTTGACACTGAGTCCTGCAAGGCGTGCATGGGTTTCGGTTGCCGGAGTGTTTTGCGGACCGCCCTGCTGGTTGTTTTCTAGGCTCATGTTATGCATCTCCAACTTCAGCGGGTTGTCTAACAGTCAGTCCGTTTGCCCGCAAGACGAGGTTTCCGACGATGGCCCGTATTCCTACGCTCGAGCTTCAAATATCGAATATGAAGAGTCTTTTAAGGACAATGTGCGACAGGGTCCATGCCGGATTACTGGTTGTGGAACAGCATCTGCATGTTCCGAATACAGAGGCACTGATAAAGGTTGTCGCTCTGGACAGCGAAGTCGACCGCATGGAACAGGAGCTTGATGACGCAGTCCTGCAGATTTTTGCAACCCAGCAGCCGCGGGCTCAGGAGCTGAGACTGGTCTATGCGACGGCCAAAATCGCGCACCACATTGAGCGCATGGGCGACGCTGTCGAGAGTCTGGCGCGGCAGCTTGCAACAGCCGACCTTTCCGAGAGCAGAAGCCTTTTGAAGGAAATGATTACACACGTGAAGGATCTTTTTGCGCGCTCTTACTCGGCAATGTTCGAGGAAGACCATTCGGGGATTCAGGAAATTTTTGATTTGGACGACGCTGTCGACGAGTGCCAGAGGGCGATTGTCCAGATTGCCAAAGATATGGTGCTCTCGGCGCCGCGCGATCCGGAAGCCGTGGAACGGGGATTGAAGCTCATTACGATAGCGTCCAAACTGGAAAAGATCGCGGACCTTTGCTGCAACTGGGCCGAGCAGTCGGACTTTGCCGCACACGGTTCGGCACGCAGAGTGCTCAAAAAGCGCAAACTTCGGGTTGTTCTGGCCGATGACTTGGGTGGACAGGTTGCTTCTTTGTGCGGCGAAATGCTTTCAAAGGATTTGTCCGGTTCCGTGGACCTGACGGTCGCTTCGACCGAGTTCAACCCCGATGATCGGTTATTTGCGCCGGAGGCAAGCTTTTACACCGATGATCATGCCGAATTCGGGACTGCCCGTGAATTTCCTATTGTAAGGTTCGAACAGGTCTCGTGGTCGCGTTGTTTTTTGCTGGTCAATCTCGGCCGCCCCCTGAATCTCGTTGAAAGGGGCCTGATTCCGCACAAAACAATGGTTCTGGAGTGGCAAATCCCGAAGGCTGAGCCCGAAATTTTCAGGGAAGAACTGACGCGCAAGCTGGCCGGACTTGCGAGTATTCTGGCGCGGTCGGATGTCTCGGCAGACAAAATGATTTAGAATCTTCAGCAAAAGCAATGTGCTTGCGCCGAGTCTTCGTCAGCAGGATTTTTCATGAATTTAGCGGATTTGTTATTCACCGTAAGGCACATACATGCCGGCGGATTTTTGCGGGGCGTGACTCTGGGGCTGTGCGGTTTTGCGGGCGCAGCATTTGCCGCCGGCGAGACCTCCGAAATGTGGCGTGATTTGGGTGTCAGTGCGTCTCTCCTCGGCAGCGGACGCGGCCATGTGAATGATGCCTCAGCTGTCGACAACAACCCTTCAGGAATTGCGCTGCAAAAGAACTATATTTTGGGCGGCGATTTGGGCTGGACGGGCCAGAAGAGCCGTCAGGCCGAGGCAAGCGTTTGTGATTCCATGACCTCGGAAGTCGCGTCATGCTTTAAATTTAGGCAGACTCAAAAAATAACCGGTGCTCAGGATCGCAGATTTACACTGGGCTTTGCTCAGGCTACCGCGGGCGGACTGGTGGTCGGTCTGGCAGGTGACTACATCCAGTACGGACAGGAAAGACAGTCGTTTGCGCCGCGTGCACCGGCCAAAAACGGTCAGCGTGTCAGAGCCGGTCTGATATATCCATTGGCGCAGGGACTCTTTTTGGGACTGAGCTCGGACGGTTTGTACGATTCGACCGACACCCCGATGGACCACGCAGCGGGAGTCAGCCTCCAGTTCGGACAATATTTCCTCTTCAACGGGGACTTGTTGTTCGGAGCCGATTCACTGAAGGAAATGGTGGTCGGGGCGACGGTTTTTCCGCGCGATTTTCTTGATTTCGCGGTCAGCTATGGTTACGACCCGAAGGCGGGCGGGCATCGGATGGCCGGCGGCTTGGTTGTGAAGTCGCAACAGGCTCGGTTAATCTATTCGGTAACCCGTTTATCACAAGCGTCGTCGCAATTGGTACACACGGCGGGAATTGCAATTTTTACTGCCGGTGTGTCTGGCGAAAGGTAAATTCATGAGTTTTTCTTCGCAGGGCAATTCGTTTCTGGCAGGCATGAAAAAAAGCCAGTCGCTCGTCGGACGTGACGTTGTCTGCTTCTGCGGAAAATGCCGGCTCAATTTGTCGCACACGATTGTCACAACTTCGGGAAAAGACAAACCGGAACGGGTTCAATGCAACACGTGTAAATCGGAACACGCCTTTAAGGGCGTCAAAGCCGTCGATGAAAACAGAAACAATTCAAAGGGAGATAGTTCAATGGCGGAACGTGATGAGGAAGTGGATCTCGATTTGGACTCCGGCGGAAAGGCTCTTTTGGGCGAGGCTGCCGTAAAGAAAAAAACCAAAGCCAAGCCGAAAGCCAAGAAGACAAAAGAAGACTCAGATACCAAGGCAAGTTCCAAGTCGGGTATCATACTTCCGTTGAGCATGCTTTCTGCGAGCAGCGAAGACAAACAGCTGTTCAGTGACAAGAGGGCTGCGCTGAAGGCATCCAAGGTTGTGCCAAAAGACTACAACATCAAAACCGTTCTCGCTGTCGGCGATGTTGTCAATCACAAGACATTCGGTCTTGGTTTCGTCATGGCGCCGGGTGGATTGAACAAAGTTGAAATTCTGTTCGAGGCCGGCCGGAAATTGCTCGTTACAGCTCCGAAGAGCTGACTTTTCCGGACGCGTCCTCTGCACTGCCCGCCTCTGACGATGCGCTGAGCTTTGAGCTGTCGGAGCGGGTTTTGCGTGCAGGGTAATAGTAGTCCATGACCCGCCAGATTGAATTGAGCTCATCCGTCGTCAAGCCGAATCTGCCGGCGTTTCTGATTTCGTACATGTAGGCATCCCGTTCCGCTTTCCACGTGCCGTCATTTTCAAAAGACTCTTTGGCACTCGGAGTGAGCGAGGGAAGAACCTTGCCGGCCAGCCTTCGGGCACTCATGCTCATGCTGATGAGATAGTCGGTTGCGACAATTCTGAAAAATGACTGCTCAACATGAACTTCGAGCTCATGGGCGAGGGTTGAACCCAGAACCGCCCAGCTGGTAAATGCGGTCGGGCCGACAGTGACTTCTTTGTGGGGAAGAATGAGTCCGCCGGTGGTTAAGCCGCGGTCCTCCAGACTTTCGTCAAGTCTCGGACCGGCGACTGTTGCAGGCGGACGGATGGCGAACATTTCCAGCGCCAGTTCAACAGATTCCTGAGACTGCTCCGGAGCTGACGAAGGAGCAGAAATTTCGACCGCATTCATCGCTTTCGTGTAAGCCTCAAAGGCGAGTTTTTCGCGATGGGCTTCGAGTACGCCAAAAGCTCCCAGACAGCCCGCAATCAGGGTGAATGCAAGTGGAAGGTTGTGAATGGCTCGAAGCAGCATGGTCGTCCCCGTTGGACAAGCCGGCGGTTTGCAGCAAATTATTCTGCTTAAACTGCCGGATCCGTATCGGGCCTAGAAAAAACCGTGCCAGACCGGAGCAGCCGCTTTTTATGATGATTTTGAAGAGTTTTCCAGTTTATCCGGCATGCCGGAAGACAAGAACGGGAATCAGAGGCTTCACAGTGTCGAATCATTGGTCAGTTTCACCCTTTTTGCTTGTCTCCGGCCGGATTCCGTTGGACACCCGCTTTTGCAAACGGAGAACAGGACATGACGGGTACAATTGAACTGGCCAAAGAAAGAGTCGTATTGGGTGTCACAGGCGCGAGCGGGTCCATTTACGCCGAGCTTCTTCTTGAGCGGCTGTTGTCGGCCGGTGTGCGCACCTACCTTGTTGCTTCGGATACGGCCCGCAAAGTCGTCACAACGGAATTGCCTGAGGACAGTTTGCTTTCGGCCGTCATGAACGCCGGAATTCAAACCCGCTTCGATTCGAATCCTGCCGTTTGCAGGGCATTAACCTCCCGCGGGCTTGATGCTGCGATGCTCGCCGAACTCCGGTTGTTTTCCAATGATGATTTTTATGCGCCCGTTGCCAGCGGATCGGAGGGAGCAACCCACATGGTGGTTGCCCCCTGCAGCATGGGCACAATGGCGCGCATCGCGCACGGAATGAGCACATGCCTTCTGGAGCGCTGCGCAGATGTCATGCTGAAAGAAAAAAGACCTCTGGTGATCTGTCCGCGCGAAACTCCGCTGAGCGTCATCCATCTTCAAAATATGCTGACGCTTGCTCAGGCCGGCGCAGTCATTGTGCCGGCCATGCCGGCGTATTACAGCAGGCCGCAGAGTATTGAAGAACTCGCATTGTTCGTTGTTGAAAGGCTTTTAGATCAATTGCGTCTGAGTGCTGCCGTGCGGGAGAAGAGCGTCCGATGGAATATAAGACGCCTTTGAAGCTAATTTTACGGATTCAATAATCAAAAAAAATAATTTTTTATTTTTCCAAAAACCGGCTTTCCAAAAAAGGTGTAAATTTTGCCGCGCCGATTCCGATGCCTTCTTCATATTTAGAGGAAGGAGTCAGTTATGTTCAGCCGGTGGCTTGCACCGTTGGGTGCTTTGTCTGTTATTGCCTGCGGTTCGGGTAATCCCGAACAAATTCTTCGTGCAGAAATTTTGAATGTCGGTTTCATTCCCTACGAAACTCCTTTGGAGTTCGCCGGCACAGGCACGCTGGTCGGCGGCAAACCTTATGAAATGCAGCTGATAGCTCCGCCGGAGAGTTGTTTTCCGAATCAGATTTCCGGAGCTGCGACCAACATCCGCGTCACCGACAATACCGAATTGCCGATGAAGTCGAGTGCGTTTCAGGTGACCGGCAACGCGCGTGTCGGGTTGGTTGATGCATTGGGCAAGGGCAATTCTCCGCTGTCCGTCGGAGTGTCCTTCAACAAAGCCCAAAGAGTTGATTTCAGCTACACACGCCCCAAACGCGAATATTTCGACGCAATCAAACTCACCGATTTTTACCGTCGTCAGATTCCCGAAATCTGCAAGGATTATCTCGATAAAGTGGGTTTCATTTCCGAGGCAATAAAAGTTGATGAAATGCGGTTCAAATTTTACGGTTCCAACGGCGGTGCAATTGATTTGACAGTCGTTGATCCCAAGACGCTGGTGCAGGTGAGTCTGGGAACGAGCTGGCAAGTTGCCAACACGTATGAGCTGGTTATTACAACGCCGAAGTATATCGGCTACCGGATGGGGCGTCTGACCCGCAGCGACAACGGAGTTTCGCTTTGCCGTGCAATTAAAGTTTCCGAAGAGGGAAGTTATCAGTTTGAATGTCTCGACTCATTCAAAGACTTTGCGGGAGTCCGCAGCCGATCATTTGTTCCGCCGGCGTTCAGAGTTCATTTGGAAGACGTGATCGACATCGAATGAATTCAGATTTCTTCCTTGCGGCGGAACTGAATCAGCACCTTGTCGACGCGGTTTCCGTCCATGTCGATCACCTCATAACGGACATCGTCGCAGTCAAATGCGTCGCCTGTTTTGGGAATTTTTCCGAGTTCACTGAGGATAAAGCCCGCAACGGTATGAAAATTTCCGCTGTCTTCGCCGCGCAGTTTCGGAAGCATGAGGCGTTCGCGCAGCTCCTGCACGGTGACCAGACCGTCGACGATCCACGAACCGTCCTGACGTTTGAGAATGGTTGTCGATTTGTCGTCCATGGTGTCTGCGAAGTCTCCGACGATCGCCCGCAGAATATCTGTCAGAGTGAGCACTCCCTGCACGTTTCCGTATTCGTCGACAACGAACGCAAAATGGGTTGCGGAGTTTCTGAAGAGCTCAACGCTTCGCGAAGCATCGGCACTCTCGGGTAAATACAGGGCCTGTTCAAGGTACAGGGTCAAGTCAAACGGCTGGCCCAAAAGTTGTCTGCTGAGAATGTCTTTGACGTGAATAACCCCGACGACGTTGTCGGGAGAGCCTTTGACGACCGGAAAATGGGAGTGGCGTGCATCAATAATTTTTCGGCGGTTTTTTTCGGCCGGATCATCGATGTCAAGCCAGACAACTTCGGGGCGGCGGGTCATAAACGAACTGATCCGCGCTTCACTGAATTCAATGACTCCCTGAACCATGCGTTGTTCCGTGGCATCAAACGCGCCGGTTTTGGCACTTTCCTGCAGGAAAGACTTTATTTCGAAATTGCTCGCCTGAATCCGTTCTCCGGCCTCTCCCGAAACAAAAAGTGTGCAGAGTCCGTTTGTGAGTTTGGATAAAAGTTTTTCAAACGGCTCAAACAAAAATGCAAACATCAAAACCGGTCGTGATCCGTGCAGGGAATGTGCCGCAGGAGCGAGGCGGGCAAGACGCTTGGGCAAGAGATTTCCGAAAATTCCGACAAATCCTGCAATCAGCAGGAAAACGATAAAATAAGAGAGGACTAAACTTATCGATTCGTTCAAGTTGGCATTCTGCAGAACTGTTCTGAGACGCGGAGCCAGATTTGCTCCTGTGTGAAGACCGGCAGCCAATGTCAGCAACGTCATTCCGACTTGAAGGGTCGACAACAGATCCATGGGCCTCTGGCTGAGTCTGAGCCCTGCCAAAGCTCCGGAAGACTGTTCGCCGGACAGTTTGTCGGACTGAGTCCTGCCCGACGAAATGAGGGTCATTTCAGCCACAGCAAACAGCCCGTTGAGTGCCGTAAATACCAATAAAACCAAGATTTCCAAAACCAGCTCTGGTGTAGCGGTCATTTGTTCTCCACCCTTGACTTCCGGATTTTGCTAGCATACCACACGTAGGCCGTGCGCAGATGGCGAAATTGGTAGACGCACTCGTTTCAGGTGCGAGCGCCGCAAGGCATGAGAGTTCGAGTCTCTCTCTGCGCACCACTCCTCCCCTGCACAAATTGCATTCCCTACCGTCAGCCCGTCGGCCGATTGACCAAACTTTGTCTGTCTCCATTCGATTTTCCAATTATGATTCGGAAAAGGCCCAGTGGAGGTCTTGGAGGAGAGAGTTCATGGCTTACATGTCCGCCCTGCGCGTTCTAAGTCTTTCTCTTATGTGCATCCCGCTTTGGGCTTTGAGCTCGCAGACACCGCGCGGCGACCTTCATGGAATCGTCGGGGGTGAGGCTGTCACCGATGTCTCGCG
>RFOM01000140.1 GCA_009926615.1 Pseudomonadota bacterium | reverse complement strand
GATTCGGATACAGTGGCGATTAGTGTCGGTGCTGTGAACTATTCACCGGTCAACACGGTTAGCGGACCACAAACGGTAAACGAAGACAATGATCTGGTGCTCACCGGCTTGACCGTATCAGACACGGACGCAGAAACACTAAGAGTGACACTCACGGCAGTGAGCGGAACGTTAACTTTAAGCGGAACAGCGGGCTTGTCTTTCACAAGCGGCAACGACGGAATCCAAGACTCAACAATGACGTTCTTAGGGCGGTCCATCGATATAAACGCTGCGCTTAATGGGCTAGTATATAGACCAAACTACAATTTTTACGGAAATGACCTAATCACCATGTCAACGAGTGATCTCGGAAGTACAGGTACAGGCGGTCCTCTCATCGATGTAGATACAATACCCGTAACAATTGTCTCTATAAATGATGTACCGGTAAATTCTGTGCCAGTAACTCAAACAGCCACAGAAGACACTGATTTATCGATAACCGGTTTGGCAGTAAATGATCCCGACGCTCCATTCTTAAATGTTTCTCTTTCTGTAACAAATGGAGTTCTCTCGCTTGCAGGGACGTCGGGACTAACTTTCACAAGCGGTGACGGAAATAACGACAGTTCAATGTCTTTCAGCGGCAGTCAGGCGTCCCTCAATTCTGCTCTGTCAGTTGTGGTATTCCGAGGAAATTCAAACTTCAATGGAACATCTGCTTTAACAATAACAACGAGTGATCTGGGAAGCACAGGAGATGGCGGAATCTTAACGGATTCTGACACAGCATTGATTCAGGTGACCGCAGTAAATGATACCCCTACTCTGACAAACGTAAGCATCCTCACGGGAGCTACCGAAGATACATTCTTTGAAATCAATTACGCAACACTCTCGGCAGCTGCAGACGAATATGACGTCGAAAGCGCAAACCTCACGTTCCGCGTTGAAAGTATATCAACCGGAACACAGTTACAAAAATGGGACAGCCTAAATTCAATTTGGGTAAATGCAACACCTGAATTTACAGTTCTGTCAATTGGAGAAAAATTACAATGGAAGGGGGCGACAAACGCAAATGGTGTGCACAACGCTTTCACTATAAAAGCATTCGACGGAGTTTCAACATCAACCACTCCAGTTCAAGTATACGTGAACATTTCGCCTGAAAATGATTCACCAACACTCACGAACATTGCAACCATCTCAGGTGCAACTGAAGACACATTTCTTCTGATTCCATTTTCTACTTTAGCAACTTCGGCAAACGAATTTGATGTCGAAACACCAAACCCAGATTTCAAAATTGATGCAATATCAACAGGATCACTTGAAAAATGGGTTGGCGCTGGTTGGACGAATGTTATTCCTGGTACAACCACATTGAGCAACGGAGAACTTCTCCAATGGAAAGCTGCAGTAAATGCAAATGGAATTTTGCCGGCATTTACCGTTAGAGCGCAAGATGGCAATGGCGCACTGAGCAATGCCGTGCAGGTGAACGTAGATGTTGCCGCTGTTAATGATATACCAACCCTGACGAATATAACAACACTCACAGGCGTACCTGAGGACAATTTCCATGTAATAACTTACTCCGATCTGGCAAACGCAGGAGATGAAGCCGACATCGAAACACCCAACCCAAGCTTCAGAATTGAAGGCGTGACTGCTTCTACCACACTTGAAAAATGGGATGGGTCAGGCTGGACTGCTGCAAGCGCAGGAACCACGGTCATTGCGGCAGGCGAAAAAGTACGATGGAAAGGTGTTTCAAATTCCTTCGGAGTGCTACCCGCATTCTCGGTGAAAGCATTCGACGGAATCTCGGCATCCAGCACAGCAGTGCCGGTTTATATTGACATCTCACCAGTCAACGACGCTCCGACGCTCACCACAATAAGCACGTTAACGGGAGCGGTGGAAGATACATTCTTCGAAATTACTCACAACGACTTAACTGCGGCAGCAAACGAAGCTGATACCGAAACAGCTGCTTTAAGCTTTAAAATTGAGGCTATCACAGCCGGCACTACACTTCAAAAATGGGACAGCGTAAGTGGCATTTGGGTAAATGTGACAGCAGGGATGACGTTATTGTCGGTCGGCGAAAAACTGCAATGGAAGGGCATTCAGGACTCGAACGGACTAATTAACGCATTCTCTGTAAAAGCCTACGACGGAAGCGATGCATCAAACACGGCAGTTCCAGTTTTTATAAGTGTAACACCAATAAATGACAATCCGACCTTAACTTCTGTTTCAACACTCTCGGGAGCATTTGAAGATACTTTTAAAGAAATATCATATGGAGAACTTGCAGAATCTGCAAACGAAGCTGACGTTGAAACTTCATTTCCAAGCTTCAAAATTGAGAGTATTTCGGCGGGCACAACACTCGAAAAACGAATTGGTTTGGCATGGACACCGGTAATCCCCGGAGCAACTATTATTTCATCGGGCGAGAGACTCCAGTGGAAAGGAAACACAAATGCAAATGGGGTTTTGGCTGCATTTACGATAGTAGCTTTTGACGGAACCGGCAGCTCTTCTACTCCGGTGCAGGTCAACATTGATGTGGCGCCAGTCAACGATGCTCCTACACTTTCGTCTATTTCCAATCTGACCGGAGCTGTGGAAGACACATTCTTCGTAATTACCTACAACGATTTAGCGGGAGTCGCGAACGAAGCCGATGTCGAAACGGCGGATCCAAGTTTCAGAATCGAGACCGTCACTTCGGGAACAACCCTCGAAAAATGGAATGGTTCAACATGGGTGGCCGCCGTAACAGGAACAACGTTGCTTGCCAGCGGCGAAACTATCAGATGGAAGGGTGCTCCTAACAATTTTGGAATCTTGCCGGCATTTGCTGTCAGAGCGTGGGATGGCTCCGAATTATCTGTTACGACAGTGATGGTTAACATAGACGTGGCTTCATCAAACGACATACCGACACTTAGTATGATTAGCCCCCTTTCCGACGCTGTAGAAGATACATTTCATGAAATCACATATGAGCGATTGGCTCTTGTCTCAAACGAATCAGATACGGAAACCGCGCTGCCGAGTTTCAGAATCGAAAGCGTCACAGCAGGAACGACACTTCAAAAATGGGACTCAATCTCTGCAACATGGACATCAATTTCTGCAGGGTCAACTCTTCTTTCTGCGGGCGAAAAACTGCAATGGAAAGCGGCTCTTAATGCCAATGGAGTTCTGCCGGCATTTACAGTCACCGCCTATGACGGCACTAACGCATCATCGACTCCGGTCACAGTGTCGGTCAGCGTTGCAGCTGTCAACGACATTCCGACCCTTTCAGCCATCACCACACTCACCAGCGCAACAGAAGATACCTTCAAGGAGATCACCTACGGCGAACTTGCGGGAGCAGCCGATGAGGCTGATGTTGACAGCGCTGCAATCAGCTTCAGAATTGAGAGCATCACCGCAGGAACAACTCTCGAAAAAT
>RFOM01000139.1 GCA_009926615.1 Pseudomonadota bacterium | reverse complement strand
TCTGCACCCATCACCGCGTGCGGCATGCGTACCGCTGCTTTGTTGCCCACAATTGCTTCGGCAACATCGAGTGCGAAATCTGCAGATGGTCCGTCGTTCACCGTTACTGGATAACCAAGTTCAACTTTAACAGTTGCTTCCATGTCGTGTGCCGCAGCAATACCTTCCGCAACACGCTTAATGCCATCGTGCACTTTCTTGCGTGTTGCTGCGCTCATTGCACGAATCGTTCCTTCAACTCGAGCAACTTCAGGAATCACATTTGTTGCAGTTCCTGCAATCAACTTGGTGACCGTGATAACTGCTGGGTCCCAAATTTCAACTCGTCGAGTAACAAATGCTTGCAGTGCGGTCACAATTTCGCAGGCAACAGGAACGGGGTCAAGCGTGCGGAAAGGTTCCGACGCGTGACCACCCTTGCCTTTCACTTCAATGCGCAACACATCACTTCTCGTTCTGGCTGCTTTTTTCGCAGTTTCATGTTCCAAAAACCAAACACAATCCAATTCATCATTCGATACACTGCCTGAAAACAAGCTGACCGCCCCTTCTGCAGCGCGGTGTTCGCAAGTCAGTGAAATTGACAACATTCAGGTGCGCGAGACTCTGTTCGTGCAAATCATCGGAGACGTTGTCTCGGCCACTTTCCACTATGCAACGGGAGACAAAAATTCCCTTACCGATACAGGATTTCAGCACCTGCTCGGAAAAATTTCAAAGATCGACAACAGCGCTGCAAACAAGACAGTCCTGAAACTTAAAGACGGTACCCTTGCGACCTATTTCGACGAAGATTTTGCATCGAACAAGGACTTGTCCGAAATAAGTTATGACCTCAAGGAAAAGAAAGTTTCCTTTTCCCTGTCGACCGATGAACGCCTGACGACAGTCGGCGGATGTCAATTCGAATAACCACATCAATTGCTCCGGAAGGCTGAGACTTTGACACTCCTCCGGAAAATATTCGATTTAAGACCTTTGGATATTTCGAAAACTGCATTCTTCGGGGTTAAACTCTGAGAATGCAGTTTTTAATTTCAGAGGCCGCCCATGAAAAACAACAGTGCCGTTTTATTTTCAGCCATGCTTGCCTCAATACTCTTTGCAGGCGCCTGCAAGATCGCAAAGCAGACCTCCAGCGCAGTGCGTGAGATTCCGTTTAAGGAGCAGGCTCCCAAAGTCATCAAAAGCGGCTATGCGCTCGATCCTGCCGACAGCAATTGCGGCGGATTTCCGACGCTGCGTGTCGAGACCATGAAAGGCACCTGTCTCGGCATGGTCAAACAATCCGACGACGCGGCCTTTCAACCTCGGGTGATCATCGAAATCCCGAACCGCAAAAATGAATTCCTCATCACCGACTTTGCCAACTGGGATTATAAAAACGGCAAAATCTGGTATCTCAAAAGTACCGGAAATGCGGGAACAACTGTAATGGCGCCGGTCCTGACCGGATTGTCCGTCCCGCATCAAATCACAGTCGGTCCCGACAACCATATTTTCTTTGCCGAGGACGGAAGAATTCGGTCGTTTCCGGTATCGGCAATCAACGGCAGCACCCCCATTCCGGCGAGCGCCGTTTCGGATGCTCTTACCGGACTTCCGCCAATGATCAGCAACGGTCAAAAGAACAGCATGCATCCGCTCAAACACTTTGTGTTCGATGCGCAGTTCAATCTCTATGTAAATATCGGTGCCTACACTGACCACTGTTCGGACTTTAAGGGCAAAGAGTGCCTTGAAGCGGACATTGCCTTTGGCACGGCAGGCTCCACGAACGTCCGCGATCACGGCGCGGTGATCCGAAAATACAAATACAACGGCTCGCTCAGTAAAAAATGGGATGCCAACTACACGATTGTTGCGCGCGGTCTGCGCAATTCAATGGGCCTGCTGTTCGCAGCCAACGGTGATTTGATTCAGGTCGAAAACGGACGCGACTTCAATGAATCAAGCCGGCCGCTTGAAGAACTCAACGTCATCAGCAAAGCAAGTTTGGAAGGACAGGGAGACATTCCTCACTACGGCTGGCCGTACTGCTACGATTACAACTCAACAAGCGAAGAGTGGACCAATTTTTCTTTCAGCTGCGATCCTTCGCGCAACAAGACCTACAGACCTCCCTTTGTCTTCCTGCCGCCGCACAGTGCTCCTCTGGGTGTCATCAGGTATTCGGGCAACATGTTTCCCCAGCTGCGGGACAAACTGCTTGTTGCCCTGCACGGATACCGCAGCGCGGGCCACCGCATCCTCGCCTTCAAAACCGATCCGGCAACGGGACTGCCCGTGCGCAGCGGAAAAGGGGCCTATTTGGATGACGACAACTCCGGCGGCACGGCTGCATTCGTCAGAGCATATCCGGAACTTCCTGCCGCAGCGGAAGCCGAGGAGGTCATTCACGGATGGTACGATGCGCCCCGATATCGCCCGCGCGGTGCTCCGGTGGCCATTACCCAAGCATCAGACGGAAGCATCTGGATTGCCGATGACAAGTCGCGGGCAATTCTCAGACTTGCAACTCCGGTGCGCGAATCGGCTGCACTGCCGCCAGCACCCCGTCCCAACTTTGCCAAGGCGTACACGCAGATCATCGCTGAAACTCCTGAATTCAGAAAAGCATATGACGAGATGGTCAAGAAAGTGATCGTCTCCCCGCAATGCGAGGGCTGTCATGACAACTACACCAATACAGGCGATTCGCAGTCCGACGGTTTGCATTATCTGAGGTACATTCTTGCAATGGGGAATTGGGCAATACCGGCCGACCTGGAGGCAAGCACCCTTTACACGAAAATGAGTCCGCCGATGAAGAGTGCCATGCCGCCCATCGACAAACCCTACCCCAGCCTGCAAGCAGCAACCGAAGCGCTCGAAACCGTCAAAGCCTTCGTTATGGCGATGCCCAAACGCGAAAATCTCTGGAAAGTAAAGTCAGGCCAAAAACCTGCGATAAAAGGATTACGCAAGGGTCAATCAGGGAACGGAATCTGCGGCACGCTTCCTCAGGAATCCTACCTGCTGGCAGCAAGCAATAATCCGGCAACACTCGGCGGCCAAAAAATGCTCGAAGTTGTGCTGCTCCCGCAGTCAAAAATGCTCACTGAAAAAACATGTTCATCCTACAATGCATTCTATGTACCGATGGACAGTCTCGAAAAATTACTCGACTGAACTGACGCAGCAAGGCGGGCTGATTTTACATAACGGTAACCGAATCAGGTGTTGAACCGGCGCAGTTGTACACTTTAAAACCACATCCGGACTGTGGTCATAAAGAAATTCAGGCTTACAAACAAATGAGCAACGAAACTGCATTTTTTGGAGAAGATTATTATTTTCTTCATCTTAAAAAGTGAATCACCAAAGAATGGCATCAAAGAAAAACGTTCACTGATGACACATTCTATTCGTGTTCAAGAGTTTCCCAGACCACATAGTAATCCGCTTCCTTGCGATAGCGCGCAAGCATCTCCTGACCGCGTTCGTTGGTCAGGATTCTGTCAAAGATGAAAACCATCTGCTCCATGTCAAAATCTTTAAGTTCGTCT
>RFOM01000138.1 GCA_009926615.1 Pseudomonadota bacterium | reverse complement strand
CCCGGGTCGTTGGTCGCGAGGTAGCGGCGCAGATGTCCCTCGGCCTTGTCGTAATACTCGCGGGCGGCCTTCAGTTCATGGACCACGATGTCGCGCAGGAAAACATGAACGCCGATCCCGAGGGTGAATGCCCAAGCGGCGATCAGAGCCGGTGTCGCGAGTCTTACCGGCCGGGAAGATCCCTTCGCTTCCCGCGCGAGCCATGCCACCGCGAGGCCGTTCACCGCGGCGCCGAAGGCGAGCGTGTCCATGTAGCGTGACGCGGGGTAATCTCCGCCGGCTCCGCGGGCGTACGCGGTGGCGAGAAGTTGCAGCATCACCCAGCCGCCGAGCGCGGTGATCAGGATTCCGCCGTGGTCGCGGGACAGCGCGCCGCCTCGCGGGGAAAACGTGACGCGCCACGCGGCGAGAGCCCAGGGCAGCCAAAGCAGCAGGGCGGCCCAAGGCTGCCCCCGCCAGGGCCATTGCAGGCTGTGCAGGAGACTGAGGGCGATGTCCTGCACGGATTTCGCCTTCATGTGCGCGTGCCATTCCACCTCCACCCGCAGCGCCAGCCCCGCCGGCGCGTCCTCCGCGTCCGCCCCGAAGTACGCGTGCACCACCTCCACCGCGTGCACGTTCTCGCCCTCGAAGATCCGGTCGCGCACCCCCAGCAGCACCCGCTCCAGGTCCTCCGCCCGCTCCGCCGTGTCCTCGTGCCCCACCGAGTTGTAGCGCACCACCACGACCCACCCGTCGAACTTCCAGCGCAGCTTCGTGTACCGCGCCGCTTCCCGTCCCCGCGTGCACCGCAGGTGCTCGTGCGCGTCCAGCTCCACCACGATCAGCGTCTTCTCGGGCTCCTCCGTCGCCATCCACACGTTCGTGTACCGCAGCGCCCCGCACGAGCACCGCCCCGTGAACAGCGACTGCTCCTGCCGCAGCTCCGGGTGCGTGCACCGCGTCTTCTCCAGCACCCACTTCTCCACCGCCAGCAGCCGCTCCCGCTCCCCGCTGTGCTCGTACTCCAGCCGCCGCCCCTCGCGATTCCGCAAGCCGCCCCCGCTCCTCTCCAGCTCGTGAAAGTACTCCAGGTTCGTCATCCCTGTCTTCCGCCGCTTCGCGCGCACCCGCCCGCCCGCAGCCGCCGCCTCGGGCGCCGCCTCGGGCGCCGCCTCGGGCGCATCCGCAGCTGTCGCCTCCGCGGTCGTCTCGGCCGTCCCTACAGGCGCACTCAGACAGGCCATGCTCACCACGTAGTCCCGCACTGACACAGGAAAACACACATGCACCACCTCTACGCCAGAGGAAGCTAGCCCCTTTCGCAATTTAAAACAATACGAGCCAATCGCCTTACGCAACCTTAGCAACCTATCTTCAAATGCATCACCCTTACCCCAGTGCTGAAAACGCACCACCACAAGCGCGCCTTTACTCTCCAGTGCCAGTGGAGCATAAAGAACAGTGTCGCAAGATCGCCCGCAAGTTTCATGCTTTTTATAGTCCAGCTCTACCACTACCAAGCCCCCTTCGACTTCCAGCCACAAACTGACCTCACGATTCAAGCCGCAACCGCAAATTCCTGTCCTCTTCGGAACACAGTTTTCGACTTCTGGCCATGATTCCATCAAACTCGTACGCGTTGTCTTCACAACTTCAATCTCCTTCGCTTGTTTCAGTCTTTGCCTGTGTCTCTGGACCCTAAGAAGAGAATTGCAACTTGTTTTTTGCGTTATTACATTAGACCCCATGGATGTCGATCGATACTGTCAATGATAACTTACATTCGAAAAGGAAGTTTTTTTTACTTCTGTACTACAACTAAAAACTAGACTTATTAGTGGGCGCATGATCTCTTTAAAACAACCCGCAAACAAGATATTTTTTTTTTCTTTTTTTTACGAAGTGTAAAAATCGCCAAAAAAAACTGAGTAAAATGAGCGTTACACTGAAAACGTCGCATGTTTTTTGGTGGAGTGTAAAATCACCAAAAAACTGAGTAAAAGAAAGCGTTACACTTTTGAAAAACGTCGGTGGGACCAGACCACTTTTCCCAAACACTAGTGTGGAACTTTTTTCGACAGAACTTTTTTTATTTTAATTCAAAATATAATTTTTATAAAAAGTATAATAATATAAAAATATAAAAATGTAAAAGGGGGGCCAGGCATTTGGGAACCGACCATGGATTCGAGATTCTGCTTTTTTTTTATTTTTTTTTAATTTTTTCTTTTTTTTTACGAAGTGTGAAAATCGCCAAAAAAACTGAGTAAAATAAGCGTTACACTAAAAACGTCGCATGTTTTTGGTGGAGTGTAAAATCACCAAAAAACTGAGTAAAATGAGCGTTACACTGAAAACGTCGCATGTTTTTTGGTGGAGTGTAAAATCACCAAAAAACTGAGTAAAATGAGCGTTACACTGAAAGCGTTACACTTTTGAAAAACGTCGGTGGGACCAGACCACTTTTCCCAAACACTAGTGTGGAACTTTTTTCAAAGTTTCACAATGACTTTTATGCACCGTGCAATGGCAATGTATTACATCTTCCAGAGTGTCGGTCCACAAACAAAAAGTCGCGATGAGGAGGAGAGTGCTTCCAAAAGTTGAGACTTCCTTCGCTATCAACACTCCCGTTGTAGAGGGAGTAACATGCCCTCTCCATTGCCAGGAATGTCTGCGGGTTCTTGTTCCACACTTCGATTAAGATAAATCTAGGCCGGTGTCGGTTGAAGTCTATGCCTTTTAAAATTTCAACTTCGTGACCTTCCACGTCGAGACTGAAAAAGTCGACTTTTTGGATGTTGTGCTCGTCGAGCAACTTCGACAGAGCACGGGCAGGCACTGTCGCCGTTCCGTTTACGAAGTCATGTGACACAGTACCTACTGGGGAACCAGAGGGCATGGTGACCTGCGACCCATCTCTTTCGAAAGATGTTAGGGCGCCATTAAAGATAATAGATTCTGGCCTGTTTTGTCGCAACCTTTCAAAGAGGGACGTGGCAGGTTCGATCAGTAAACCTCGGTAACCGCGCTTCCGGGCAAAAATCAACGTATTGGACTGGAATATGCCATCCTGAGCTCCAGCCTCAATGAAGAAACCACACGGCTCTGTGAGAAACATTTTCATGGTCTGATCGAGTGGGGGGCCGTGGTCGATACAGCATCCAAATGATTCCGTGTCTTTTTGAAAGTCTGTTGCATTCATCAAAGGAGAACAGGATGTCACAGAAGGGGCGGAGATGCTTTCGGGTGGCGAGATCAGCGTGTTGAATAACGTCACATTTGTCAGTGTTGTTGTATTCTGTGGAGCAAAGGGACTGGTCTTCTCGCGACGGACAAACGGGACTTCCGCGATAGGAATTATGCGAACGGACGATTCGTAGGCGAGCAACGCCAGTAGAAAAACTAGGAAAAAGAGTTTCGGTGTAGAGGCTATACTCTTCAAAGGTATTTTAACCCTGTGCGATGCATATTTTCTGAACATAGTGTTCGGGTGCAGCGTCCAAGCGTTGAGGAAGGCCTCTGAAACCGTAGCTGCATACCCTTTTCGTCCTCACCATCGCTTGATTTAATTTTTTTAGTCTTTTAAAATCCGTAAGACGGTTTTAGCATGAATTCCGCTCTTGCACTGTGCACCGGTGTGTTTCGCGCCGGGCCGGGCTTTGCGTCGCGAACT
>RFOM01000137.1 GCA_009926615.1 Pseudomonadota bacterium | reverse complement strand
CTTTTCAATTCCCGCCTGATCAGAAAAGTCCAAGCCAATAAATGATGTATTTTTAAGCACACTGCCATCAAGATTATGTGCCGCGGCTTGCGCCGCATTTTGCTGCGCATCGGCTGCCGTAACGATGTAATCTCCCGATTTGGCCAGCAGAGAAACCACAAGTTTCCCAATCTTTCCGCACCCCATGACGATAACTTTCGATTTATTTGCCATTCTCTGTTCTCCGCTTGTCTGTTCTGAATCCCTGAGTCGACTGGCCTTCCGCAGGTGAGGTATGCTAGCTTGCCGCTCAACAACTCAGCTAAATGGCGAGTTTAAGGGAGCAGCCATGCTTAACAATGAGTCCGAAGCGACAGTTTCGCCCGCTCGGAAGCCGTCTATGACCAGAAAGCCCCGAATTTCAGACGAGTACCGTATCAATAGTAATTTCCGGTATCTCGACGGGCAAACGCAACCCGAGAGGGTCGGTTGTATTGACGGACAGCAGGAAGCCGGAATTGGTGTGACTTCAGAAATAGGCCGACTGCGCAAAGTCTTTGTGCACACGCCGGGACCCGAAGTTGAGCGCATGACTCCCAAGACGGCCTCTGAACTTCTTTACAATGACATTATTCACTACCGTCGTGTGCGCGAAGCTCATGGTCAACTCAAAGGTGTGCTGTCGCTCGTTTCCGAAGTGCTTGAAGTCCGCGACTGTCTCGCCGACGTCCTCGAAATGCCGCAAGCCAAAGATGAACTCCTTTCAAGGATCATCCACGCGCAAAACTGCCAGCATCTCTTCAATGATCTTTTGAACACGCCGTCGGCCGAGTTGGCGGAATTGCTTGTCTCCGGTCTGCCGCTCAAAAGAGACACTCTTGACGCTTACCTGTCGAGCAGGAGCTTTTCGCTGGTCCCGCTTCCGAATATGTATTTTATGAGAGACTCAAGCATGGTTATCGGTCCGCGACTGGTGACCGGAGGAATGGCGAGCTCAGTTCGGGACACTGAGTCGCTGATCATGCGGACCATTTATGAATATCATCCGAGTCTGCGCGGTCGTGGAATTCTGCTCGATGCATGCATGAGCGACGATCGCGCGAAAGTAACCATTGAGGGTGGTGATGTTCTGGTTCTCAGCGAAGATGTTTTGTTGATCGGGATCAGCGAGCGAACAACGCCGGCTGCAATCGACAGGCTCATTGATTCTTATTACAATGCACGCATTGAAGACGGAATTTCACGCCCGTTTGACATTTTTTGCGTTGTTTTGCCCCGCGAACGCAGCACGATTCATCTTGATATGATTTTCACACTGGTCAACACGGAACAGGCGGTTGTTTCGGCACCTCATATCCTCGGGCGCGAACGTGCAAGGATTATCCGAATCAAAGTTCGGGATGAGGGCAAAAAGCGATTCACCGATGTCGACGATCTGCTTCTCGGGTTGCGCAGTCTGGGAATTCGGATTGAGCCCATTATGTGCGGTGGGGATGATCCCCTGCATCAGCAACGGGAGCAGTGGAACAGCGGGGCCAATATGTTCTCATTCGCCCCGGGGAAGGTGCTGAGTTACGATATGCACGAGCATACCGTCCGTGCCTGCGAGGAAGCCGGTTTCAGGGTTGAAACAGCACTGAATGTTTTGAAAAATCCGCATGTTTTGGATTCGCAAAAACCTCTGGTTGTCACTTTGGACGGCACTGAACTGGCGCGCGGCGGGGGTGGCCCGCGTTGTATGACCTGTCCCGTAAAGCGCGATCCTGTTTAATCTTTTTTTATTCTTGGCAAATACGTCAGGTTCCCGACAGTGAACTTTCCCGCCCGAGCTTGCCGGTAGAGGATAGAGTCGGGCTGATGTCTATATTTCCGCCCGATTTATTCCGATAATACTATTGAAAGATTCGGAGCGGCACATGCGTGGGCGTAATCTGAAGCATGATTCAAGAATTGCTTTCGGGACAGTTCTGGGAATGTTGATTTCCGGAACCCTCGGCTATTCATCGGATGCGAATGCGATTTTCGTGCAGGTAGATCCGCCCGATTCAATCAGCTGGCTGCCCGCGGAGCCGAAGATTCCGGCAGAGTTGCCTCAGAAGGCTGAACTTAC
The DNA here is from genome assembly GCA_009926615.1 of Pseudomonadota bacterium. Lineage (GTDB taxonomy): Bacteria > Bdellovibrionota_B > Oligoflexia > Silvanigrellales > Silvanigrellaceae > RFOM01. The sequence continues at coordinate 1,981 of RFOM01000137.1, read as the reverse complement.
AAGCGAGCCGGTTCTTCCTGCCTCCGAAATCACAAGCGCCAAAATGAGTTTGGGTAAATATAAAACCCCGTCCGAGACGTTCATTTTGCATGAAGCCGGACTTCAAAAAAGTCCTCAGGTTGATGCTGCTGTCAGGCAGGCCCTGCTGTGGGTCAATCAGAATATGTCCGCTTCCGCGCGTTCTGAGATTGAACAAAAATGCGAGAAAGTTTTTGCACCGGTGAGTCAGACTTTGAAACTGACGCCGGACGCGCTTGCGTGTGTCCCTTGGGCGATGGAAAAATTAAACGCAGCAACTCAGTCACCGCGGGAATCAAAAAATTCATTCAGGCCTTCGGGCAGCGGAAGAGTCCGCACCGAGAATGAGTGGCGCTCTCAACTCAGGGGCGCCGGATTTCTTGATGCCTTTTGGAGGGTCGATCCGCAGACGACCAATGAGTTGCTTGCCGAGTCAAAAGTTGCAGCAAACCTTGGGCAGGATTGTCAGTATCGGGGCGCAGCTGCCGCACTTATTGCCCGCGCGGAAGCTTTTTTTCCCGATCCTGCGGCTGTCACAGCGATCGAAAAAGTCTATCCGATGGCGTTCAGTTGTCTCGAACCTGATGAAGACGGATTTGAACGCACCCACCTTCGCACCGGATTGTTTCGGCTTATGCGCGGAGATCTCGCCCGCGCAAGACAGAGCCTTCTGCTTGCAGCGCATTCTGAAAATCCTGAAGAGGAATTCAGATCGCTTTTTTGGCTGGGCGTGATCGACGACGGATTGGCAAACCGTGAAACTGCGGGCGGAAGAAATGAACACTGGGAGATTCTGCGAAAACGATATCCACTGACGATTCATTCGGTGATTTCGGGCCACACTGCCGGCAACGATCCTTTGTTCAATGCGATAACAAATAAAGAAGTTTTCATCGCGCGGCGTGTGGGTGTGAGCTGGAGCGAATACAATCTGGCCGCATTCTTTTTTGAATTGCTGATTTCCAGAAAAGAAGCGGCATCGCTGAGCGCGTTCGCGAAATTCTCTGCGAGAATCGTGAATGCTCCCAATCCGGATGCACTTTTGTTTTTATCCAAATGTTACAATACGGCACAGGCCCATAAAATTTCTATCAGTACTCTGACCCGCTACTTCAGAGAGACACAGAGTCAGGGACTTACTCTTGAAACTATGAATATGTTTTTTCCTCGTGCCTATACTGATCAAATTCTCAGTTCCACCGGTCTTGTCGATCCCGTCATAGTTTTGAGCCTGATAAGGCAGGAAAGCGCATTTGATCCGCTTGCAAGATCAGGAGCCGATGCGCGGGGACTGATGCAGCTCCTTCCGTCAACGGCAGCCAAGTGGCTTCAAAATTCGCGGCAGGAACTCTATGACCCGAGCCAAAACGTCAGGGTCGGAGTAAAATACATGGAGACCCTCTTCAAAAGATATGACGGAAATGTTGAACATGTTCTGGCTGCTTACAATGCAGGCCTCCGAAATCTTGATCGCTGGCGGCAGCGTTTTCCGAATGCAAGCACGCTGATGTTCATGGACCTGATTCCCTTCAAGGAAACCCGCACATACGTGGCGATCATCCTCAGAAATGCATATTGGTACGGAAGATTGATGGCCATTCAGAAAGACAATCTGTCGGATACGATTGTCAGAAAGAGCACTCAGGCCCGATGGCGTTCGGTGACAGTTCAGAATCTTCTCAGTCTTGCATGGTCACAAAACGTCAACGGCGAAGCTCAAACCAGAACTTCACTTTCACAGCTGTATTCTGTTCCGGTTTCAGCGCGGTAAAATTCCCGCAAACGGTCCTGTCATAATAAAGACTGCTCTGATATCCAGACCGCCGAGTGAAAAATGCTCACATTCCTGATGAAAGTCTTTGCAGATTTGTCGCACTTTTTTCCATGTTTTTTCATCCGGACAAAGAACGACAGCGCAGGCGGAAATTTTGTTTTTGTAACAGGAATCAAAAATATTTTTGAT
>RFOM01000136.1 GCA_009926615.1 Pseudomonadota bacterium | reverse complement strand
TTAAAAAGAACATTTGCCATTGACGTCCTGCAATGCAGCAGGTGCAAATCACGCATGAGCTTGGTCGCTGTCGTGTGCGACTCTCCGACCATTCAAACAACACTGACAGCCATGGGCCTTTCACCTCGCCCGCCGCCCATTGCTCCCGCCAAATGAACCGGACTCTGGGGAGAAGGCCAAATGCTGGAGGCATGGGACCGTCACGGGTTTGATGTCTCTGAGAGCGACACTGCATCAAACATCAAACAGTCACGCTCTCATCGACGGCGACTTCTACCCCGACTGATTCACCCTCGCGTCATCTTTAAGAGCAGCGCGCCCATCACATTTCGCCTTTCAGGCCAAATGCGAGACGGTGAATATTTGTCATTTTCAATTGAAAGAGTGGAGTTCCTTGCGACGCAACAGCAACGTCTTCAGGCTTTCGAGGTTATTTGCTCTGAAACCGAAAAAAATCGACCCGCTCTGTCAGACAGTTAACATCGCCTTGTGCCGGTCCGGTCAGTAAACTCCGGATTGTTGGCCATTGGAAATTTTACGGAACGCGTTTAAAAACTCCTAAACACCAGCTTCTCTTGCCGATGGCAAACTGACCATTCAGAAGTCGTTGGTGATTAGATCGAGCAGCAATGTGAAGATCAAGAAAGATGGAAAAGAAAGCAATGAATCGCACACCTATGAAAGTCTGGCAGATGCTCCATTGCAGATCGAAACCGTGCGCGAATCGGGTTCCCAAAAGTTGATTTCAAAGACCATCAAGAGCGGCCAGATCAAAATCGTGCGCGGCAGTGGAATTCAAATCAACTGGACATACGCAAATGTTAAGTTTGCAGAAAACTGCAAGCCTGTTTCGGGAACACTCCAGGTTGCAAAAGTTGATCCAGCTGCCGCGTCTTCAAACGTACTGAGCATTCATTTCAAGGATGGCGAGGCGTTTGTTTCGAAGAACGGTGGTGCCGAGGAAAAAGTGGAGTCCATCAACTACCGATTGGAGACTTGCAAAGGTAGCAATTGATCGCGAAGTGGTTTTGTATCCCCCCAAGGAAATTTCGAGCGACCTGCGTTGGTAGGTCGCTCTTTTCTTTGAAAGGCAATGCTCAAAGCATCCCAGATTTTTTCCGAGGAGAGCTTAGAGCCCCGTGATAAAGTCAATGAGTCTTTGCCTGTCACCCGCAGTTAAGGCCGGAATCCTTCCAGGGAATAAACCGGGAAGATTACGGGGAGGCATTGTTCCATCGCCAAGAGCCTTTACAGAATTGACTTTTTGCTCCTTCCACAAAGCGGGCGATTTTGCGAAAGGATGACAACTCTTGCAATAGGAATTGGCTTCATCAAACGTCATGGGAGTCGCGCCGGGATCCGACTTGACGGAAACGGAAGGTGACACCGTTTTTGGAATAACACTGTCGATCAGAGTTCCATCACCAAGTGGTCCAGTAGAGTTCTGTCCCCAACATTTCACGCTTTGATTCTCCAACAAAGCGCAGGTGTGGTAGAGTCCATTTGAAACGGACAGAACTCCGCTCAAGCCTTTAATCACGGTTGAGTTGTCCAGCGAATTACCGTCTCCCAGTAGAGTACTGTTGGCACCCCAACACTTGACGTTTTTGTCTGCCAGTAGTGCGCAAGTGTGAAATTCGCTCACGGATAGCGAAATGACGTTGCTGAGGTTGGGTATCATTACGGGGATTAACTTGTGTTCTTTCGTGTTATCTATTTCACCGTAAAAGTTGGTTCCCCAGCATTTAACTGTTTTGTCCGCCAAGAGAGCACACAAATGCGTATTGAGATAAATTGAAAGGACACCGCTCAGATTGGAAACCGGAGTTGGAACGTTCTTGGAGACTTGGCTGTTGTCACCCAGCTGGCCCATGATATTGTCGCCCCAGCATTTGACCGAGCGGTCCGCCAACAGGACACATGTGTTCAGAGCATTTTGCGAAATCGAAATCACATTGCTCAACCCGCTCACCTTTGTGGGTGTTGACGTCTTTGGAGCTGTTGACCCGTCATAAGACGCGCCGTCACCTGCCCACGTGCCCCAGCATTTGACTGTTTTGTCTGTCATTAAAGCGCATGAACTGGAAATCGACTCGACACCGGACAAGCCGAGAACCTCGGTCGGAAGCGGCCTGTTGGTAAAGGTTCCATCGCCAAGCTGACCTCTATAGTTGCCCCCCCAGCACTTAACGGTCTTGTTCTCCAAAAGCGCGCAAGTATGCGAATCACCTCCTGCAAGGGCAATCACAGAATCAAGACCAACAACTTTTGTCGGAAGTGATCTCTGCAAAGTGGTGCCGTCACCGAGCTGACCAGAAAAATTGTACCCCCAGCAGCTGACGGTCTTGTCTTCTTTCAACGCACAAACACTAGAGCCGTTCACAAAAAGTGATTTGACGTCGTTCAAACCGGCAACTGGAGTTGGCGTTGAACGGCTGAGTACTGTTCCATTGCCCAACTGGCCGCCTTCATTATTACCCCAGCATCTGACCGTTTTATTGATCATCAAAGCACAAGTAAAACCTCCACTACTAGAAGTGATCTGCGCGGGCGCTTCATCCTCAATTTTCACGGCAACGCCAGTTGGCATTTGTCCATATGGGTTTTCAGTAAAGACCAGAAAATATGAGGCCGTTGGTGGTTTGATAATTCCTTCTGCTGAGAGGTTGAATGTGATATTCGCTCCCGTCGCCTTTAACTTTATAATCTCGGTGGTTCCGATTTTCGTCTTGGTGTCGGAGCCAAAATACAATGCATAGTTGGTGATGTCTGATTCATCCGCAGCTTTTGAGATCACAACTTCGCCGGCAATTTTGTTTCCGTTTATATCGGTATCTTTGAATGAAACACCGGCTGCAGGGTTTAATGGAACACCTTTATCGGCAATCTGACTGCTGACTGGTGATGCCATTTCACCATCGTTGTTCATTGTGTAGACGAGAAGATGCGTTGCATTTGAGGGTTTGTCGGTTCCTGAGGGCAATTTCACGACCAGATCTGAGCCTGTTCTTTCAATTCTGCCAATACTTGTTGAGGCGGCTTTTGTTGATGCACTGCTGCCAAAGTAAACAACATAATGCGAGACGTCCGATTCATTTGCTGCCTTTTTAATGACAATGTTGCCACCAATCTTTCCGCCGACGATATCGTCATCAGTGAACGACACTCCGGCCGCAGCATTATATGGGACGCCTTTGTCGACAATCAAAACGCTACGTGCCGTAGCCATTTCTCCGTCTTTGTTTCTTGTGAATACAAGAAAATGCGTAGCATCTTTCGGTTTATCCGTTCCGTCGGGCAACGTGATCTTTAAATTTGCATCTGTCTTGGCGATCTCTGCCACAATTTGGCCACTCAGTTTTGTCGATGCATTCGATCCAAAGTAAATGACGTAGTCACTGATGTCGGATTCATTCGCTGCTTTCGCGATGGCAATGTCTCCACCAATTTTTCCTCCTCGGAGGTCAGTGTCGGTAAACGATACTGAAGTGGCTGAATTGACTGGAATTCCCACATCATACAGAGGAACAGAAATGCCGTTTGCCATTTCTCCGTCTGCGTTTTTTGAATAAACGAGGATGTGGGTGGCATTCGTTGGCTTAATTGTGCCCGGTGGCAATGGAATGTTGAGGTTACTTCCGGTTGTGGCGACTGTTGCGATTGGAGTCATGCTTGCTTTTATGGCAGTATCTGTTCCAAAATAGACAACATAATCAGTCAGGTCTGTTTCTTTGACAGCTCTCGCAATAGAAATGGTGCCGTCCAGTTTCCCACCATTTATGTTTTCATCTTTGAACGAGACCGAGACAGCAGCATTTTCGGGAATGCCCAAATCAACAATTGGAACACTCAACCCTGTTGCCATTTCTCCGTCTGCGTTTCGTGTGTACACGAGAATATGTGAAGCGTTTGGCGATTTTGGAGTGCCTGACGGAAGCTTGAATTTCAGATTTTGTACTGTTTTGGGAAGAATCGCGAAGGGAGTATTTGTTTCCTTGGTTGTTGCAGAAGATCCGAAGTACAAGACGTATTCAGTTATGTCAGATTCGTTCAAAGCTCTCGAAACAGATATCTCGCCCCCAATTTTTCTTCCGGCCAGATCAGAATCTTTAAATGCAGCCGATGTCGCTGCATTCGCTGGAACTCCTTTGT
>RFOM01000135.1 GCA_009926615.1 Pseudomonadota bacterium | reverse complement strand
GCGCGCCGCGCGGCGCGCGCGGCAGGCGGCGCGGCAGGCGGCGCAGCGGGCGGCGCAGCGGGCGGCGCGGCAGGCGCACGCCGCGCGCGGCGCGCCGGTGTAGGGCGCCGCGCAAATCCCGCGGGGGGCTCCCGGGTATATTCGCTCTCGCGGGCATGTCCGCGCTGCTGCCGGAGAGTCTGAACGCGATGCGCTGGCCCGCCGCGAACGCGAGCGCCGCCGCGAACGCGAGCGCCGGCCTGCACGCGAGCGCCGCCGCGAACGCGAGCGCCGGCCCGAACGCGAGCGCCGGCCTGCACGCGAGCGCGGGGGCCGCCTCCTGGGCGCAGGCCGTCGCCGCGCCCCCCGCGCTCCGGCCGCTCGCGCTCGCGCTCGTGCTCGCCGCCGTCCTCGCCGCCGTCGCGCTCGAAGCGCGCGACTGGCTGCTCCGCAAGCGCGCGCTCGCGCTCGAGCAGGCCTTCGTCTAGCGTCGCGCGCCGCTCCAGCACCCTCTAGAAACACACGAGGAAGCACTTTCGATCGAGAACTCTGGTGTACAGATGAATTTATTGAACCTCGCCCGCAACTCGCGCCGCGAACGCCGCCGCGTCGCTCAAGCTTCTCACTCCAGCAGCAACATGAGCACCGCGCCCAGCGTCATGCTCACGCCGCTCGCCACGGCGTCCGCCACGGCGTGCGCCACGGCGTCCGCCACCGCCTCCGCCGCCCCCATGCTCCCGCGCGAGGCGTGCTGTCGCACCTCCACGCGCTGCTCGAACGGCGGCGCGAAAAACCACGCGCCCGGCGACACTGCCAGAACCGCGATGCTCGCGCGTGCGTCCACGGACGCGGGCCCGCTCAGCAGGCCCGTGTCCGCGTCCAGCTGCAGCCCCGCGGGCAGGTCGGCGGGCTCGAAGCGCGTCCCGCGCGGCACGGCGTGCAACGGCTTCGCGCACACCATGCCGAGCCCGCACTCGCGCCGCTCGCGCAGTTCGCTGAACGCGATCGGCTGGGCGCCGTCTTGCCAGACGCGCCACCACCTATCGCCGCGTTTCCCCAGCTCCCCACGCACACTGCTGCACGAGAGCAGGGCGACCAATGCGAGCACAAGTGCCAACGCGTACTTGGTGTGCATACGTGGCACGTGCTGTTCGAGGCACTGCTGCGGCGCGGGCTCCAACAGCAGCTGGCGGCTTTTCGGGGAGGCGCGTGTGTTCTCCAGAGACATGACCCACACAAGCACCTTGGCAACGATTTCCAGCATGGGTGTGCTCTTTGTGATGATTCTCGCAAACGCAGTTTCGAGAATTCTCATCCTGCGTTCTACAAGTACGAGCTGCAAAAGCCCTCGACGGGTTTCCAGCGAAGAGCTTGTGTTCTCGAAACGCCCGGCGAACCGAAGCACACGAGCAATCATTTTCAGTGTGGGCATTTCGGTGGGGACCTCGACAGATGGTATCTGTAGATTTGTCTCGGTATAGCCATCGCGTCTTTGAGCTTTCCTCAACGCCTGATGCATGCGAGCCACCACAGCCATGCGGTCTGGGATCAGGCCCAAATGCTGTTCCGTTTTAGTCACGATTTCAACCGTGACCGCATCGGGCTCTGACACAGGCGCAAAGAAGGGTATGCGGATAAAGGGTGCAAAAGTTTCAGATGTCATTATGAATTCTGCTACTCGGCCTCTTAAATACTCAACACCGCGAAACCAATGCCGCAGCATCTGCCGTCACTCAACCACCGCGCTCCTCGCAACTGGTCCGCGTAACCAGGCCAGAGCATGACCGCAGCGTCCTCTGCGACCGCGCGCAGCCGTGTGCTGTAGTAAAACGCATAAAATCGCGACCTCTGTAAGTACGGCCTCTGTAAGTACGACCTCCGTAAGTACGACCTCTGGAAATACGACCTCGCGAAATAGAGGCGCGAAACCACGCCCGGCCGAGCATGTTCGTCTTCCCGCCGATCACCAGGCTCCCAGCTGCCGCGGCCCCGCACGCAACCGCGCACCCGCTTCCCGGCGCCGAGACTGCCCGCGCGCACGCGGTCCGGGCCGAGATGAACGACGCCACCCGCTACGACGCCGAGGGCCAGCCCCGTGCCCCCGTGCGTGAGGACGCGAGAGCGCCGCAGGCCCGCGGCCTCGCCGCGTAGCGCCCGCGTAGCGCCCGCGTAGCGCCCGCGTAGCGCCCGCGTAGCGCCCGCGTAGCGCCCGCGTAGCGCCCGCGTAGCGCCCGCGCTTGTCGCGTCGCAAGTAAACACAATTTATTCTCAGCAAACACTCGCAGCGCCTAGCGCCGCGACGGCGAGAGCGAACAGCTTTGTGATCGGGACTGCTGTAATAAACATACAGGCGCGCGCCCCGAGCATGCTGGCGCCGCGCTAATATAGCGAAACATCGCGCGCCGCGACTCTGCGCGCCGTCCGCACCGTCTCGAGCTCGTGCCGCCTCCCCGCTCCCCGAGCCCGCGCTTATCGGGTCTCATGACACAACCTATTCTCAGCAAATACTCGCAGCCCCTTCGTGCCCCATCGCGGCTCCCTCGAGCCCGCGCCCGCGCTTCCGCGCGCCCGCGCTCGCCGCGCGCGCCAGCTCTTCCTGCACGGCCTCGTCGATCGCCGACTTCAGCGTGAAGTTGTCGACCAGCGTCGTGTTCGGCACCGGCAGCGCCGTCTTCGGCGACGTCTCCGGCGTCCCCGGGGCGTGGTTTGCGAACCACCTCGTGATGGCGCTCCGCTCGTACGTGTGTCCGTCCGCTGCGAGCACCGGCTCGCGCATCAGCGAGCACGTGATCGGGCACAGGAACGCGCTTATGCGCTCCCCCACCACGACCTCGGCCTCGCGCCACAGCACCATCACCCGCGTGCGCTCCAGCGCCTCTTCGAGCTCCGCGCGCAGCGTCGCGAGCTCCGCCTGTTCGAAGCGCTCGAGGTCCAGCCCGCGCAGCCGCCGCAGCTCCGCCGCGTCCGCCTTCAGCTGCGCCGCCTGTCTTGCGCGCACCCTGCGCAGCTCCCGCAGCTCCTGCCGCAGCCCCCGCATCTTGCGCCGCTGCTGCTCGAGCGTCCCCGGCTCGCGCGCGCCGCCGGCAGTGCCCTCCCACTCCGCTATCAGCGCCTCCAGCGCCACGTTGTCCTGCGCGCGCTCGCCGCGCAGCTCGTGCAGCTGCAGCTCCAGGCGCGCAACGTCCCGCCGCAGCAGCGCCTGCACGTCGTGCTCGCGCGCCAGTTCGCGGCGCAGCCGCGCGTGCGCCTGCCGCTCGCGCGCCAGCTCGCTCTGCAGCGCGGCCTGCATGTCGTGCGGCGGCGGGGGCGGCGCGGGCGGCTTCGACTCCCGCGCCCTGCTGTGCTCCATGTCTCTCGTGCTTGCTCGGTGTCTGCAAGCTGCACTGGCGTGCGTCTGGACTTGCTCAAAAATTTCAGCGACCCGTTTTATTTGTCCATGCCCGGAGTTGGAGACCCGCCGTGTGGCCCCTGTTCGCGGCACAGGTGCGACTGCGCAGAATTTAAAAACAAGGTGTCGCAACGATTTTGCTGATTTTTTTATTTTTTATTTTGATTTTTTTGATTTTTTTTTATTTTTTATTTTGATTTTTTGATTTTTTTTATTTTTTATTTTGATTTTTTTATTTTTTATTTTAATTTTTGATTTTTTTTGTTTTTTTCATTTTTTTTATTTTGATTTTTTTCATTTTTTTATTTTGATTTTTTGATTTTTTTTATTTATGATTTTTTTGTGTTTGTCAATTGTTTGCATTTCGTTCATTCTGAAGTCGCGCGCGTCCCGTCCCCTTGAAAACGCGCGCGTCCCCTCCACTCCCGCCTCGCGCGTGGCCCTCCTCGAAACGAACACGCACCCGGCGCCGGGCATGGGCCGCGCACCCGCCTCGGTGCGGCGCAGCCGCCGGATCCTGCGACAGAAGTACAAGAGGATGACACTGGACACAGCACTCGACGCGTGCCGGCAGGGGCCCGCGGCCCGCGACGACGGCGCAGCAGACGAGCACCCCGAGAGCGCCGCCACCACCATGCGCGTGATGACGCCGCACGAGCAGCGCGCCGTCGGATGCCGCTGCGAGCGCGTCGACCACAACCCGCTCACGCTCCTTGCGCTCGTGCGTTGCAGCTGCCCGCTGCACAGCCACTACGCGGCCGAGTACTTCGACGAGCACAACGACCTGCACAGTCACAAGTACGACTGAACTTCATGTGCGGGACCGAGAACCAGTCCTCCGCCGCGCGCCGCCCTGCAAATGCGCAGCCCGCGC
>RFOM01000134.1 GCA_009926615.1 Pseudomonadota bacterium | reverse complement strand
CTCTTACATGGGCTCACCGACAAAGGATTCTCGCATTGAGAATTCCTTCCAGGTCAACTCTTCACGCACTCTGTGACTTCAATCTCTCTCTTGAAAAAGAACTTGGGTCTGTAGCTCAGGTGGTTAGAGCGCGTGCCTGATAAGCACGAGGTCGGCTGTTCAACTCAGCCCAGACCCACCATCTTAAGAAGAAACCTCCGAGGCCGGCCTTGGAGGTTTTTTTTTGACTGATTTTTTCATCGGAGTTTCATCATGACGTTCAGAAAAGTTCTCTCTGCCGATCGGGTTTCTTCAGGTCTGCAAAACACAATTCAAAACTTCTATCCGAATATCGTTGAGCAGGTTGAACAGGAGATTCAAAAAAACAAAGTGGTCATCGTAGGAATGCGCGGCAATCATTTTGTCAAAAAGGCGATGCGCAATCTGAACGGATGGAGCATTCCGTTTAAATACGTCGAAGTGGGAAGTTATTTCAGCAAGTACAACGAGCGTGTCACACTTAAAATGTGGACAGGATTTTCAACTTTTCCGATGATTTTTATCAACGGCGTTCTGATCGGCGGAAATTCGGATCTGGAAACCGAAAAGAATCAGGGAAATCTTGAATCGCTGTTGCAAGGCAAATGACGCTGTTCAGCTTTTGTTGTGACAGCCGGGGGAGCGAAACCCGACCTTGTTCTCTTCGGCTGTTTTCCATTCTTCAGGCGTCAGGGTGTGGAGTGAAATTGCTCTGACGCGGGAAATAATATCTGCCAGCGCAGATTGAATTGTCCTGTGCCGTGCCAAAAGTTTCTGCCCTTCGAAATGTTTGGCAACCACAATAATCTTGTAGTGACTTTGGGCATCCGGACCGCCGCCGTGCTGCCAGCTTTCATCAACAACATCCAAAAGCACGGGCTCAATTTTTTCGAGCAAAAGCTGTTCGATGATTTAACCGATTCCGGCACAGTGAAATCCTCGCTCATCTGAAGTGCACAGTTTCTTTACACTGTTTACGTTCTGCTGCCGAGAGCTTCAGCGTGGTTATCTCGGGCTGGTTAAATATATATGTAATATCAGATATTTATTAATTTGAGAGTTGGTTTTTAAAGATGGCATGTGCTTTGCATCTCCGCGGGCGGAGGGCGGATGCCATGAACTCTGAATTCCCCATGACTTTTCAGGATGATTCTCAATCCAACAAAGCAAAGTCCAAAAAATCCAATATCATTCCTTTGTCCAAGAGCAGCGATGCTCACTCGGGCAAGTTTTCGTCCGGCGCGCAGAACAATGATTTCCCTCTCAGTCAATTCGGCGATGAAGAGGCTTATATCACGGAGCGCAAAACTTCGGCCAAGCGTTATTTCATCCGCGGTTTTTTGCTGACTGTTTTGGCCGGACTGTGGATTGCCGTCGGCACGGGAAATTTGCACTCCGAGTCGGAGGAAATTGAGGCTATCCGTTCCATGATTCACGGAACTGAAAACTCCGACAGCGGCCAGTCGCCTGATTTATATTCTTCAAATGCAAACACATCCGGCGGTGCTGCAAATGTAAATACTGCGCAGGCGCACAACGGAATGCCTTCCGAAAATCCGGCATCGGCAAACGGCACTTCTGCGCCGCCTCCGTCTTCGGATGCTGCAAATCCCGCTGCTTCTGCCGGCTCTTCGCAGCAGGCTCAAACTTCGGCCGCTGTTGAGCAGCCCAAAATCCCCATTGACATACCTCAGGCACTTCCGCAGCAACTGGCATATAAAACTGCGCAGGCACAGCAGCCTGAGAGCAAGCCGGTGAAAAGTGAAGCATCGGAAAAGGTTCCCCCTGTTGCTGCTCCGGCGGATGAAATTGAATTTTCGGACAGTGATGTGAAAAAAACCGCACGGTTTTTGCGTCAGCAGCAAAAGCAGATGCTGGAAATGGAAGACCACCTGACCTCAATGATAGCCCGTTCGGGCAACAATGAACTGGCCGGACGGCAGCTTCTGGAATTGGAAGAGCAGCACCGTCAGGCCGCAGCCAAACTGAAAGAACGCAGAACGAAACTTCGTCAATAAACGGCGAAGTTCCCTTTGCAACACGAGTTGCCCCGAGGTTAGCATTAAGCGACTTCGGGGGAATTTTTTATGTCGGACATTGAAATCGGAAATACTGAACCAAAAGAAATTCCTGCGGCGGTCATGTTCATTGACGTTGAAGGCTTTTCAAGGATTTCCGGAAAAAAATCGCCGACTGTCGTTTTCAGCGAACTCAGACAATGTCTAGGCTACATTTCGAAAGTGGTCTCCGCCCACGGCGGTTCGGTCAACAAGGTTCTGGGCAACGGGCTGTTGTGTTTTTTTCATGATCCGAAACTTGAAAATACACAGGCATCGCTTGCTCAATATTCAGCTGCTGCCTTGCGCGCAGCAATACAGATTCAGCGCGATTTGGCGCGCCAGTTTTTGAACTCGGAAACCTCGCACAACAAGGCGGATGCGAAGAACTGGCATGCGCTGCCCATGCGCATCGGAATCAATGCCGGCACAGTGCTTATGGGGGATCTGAATTGTTCCGATAAATCCTATCCGGACGTGACTCTCGTGGGCGAAACGGTCAACCTCGCAAAGCGGCTTGAAAGTGCTGCTGATATTTTCCGTGTGCTGGTGAGTCCCACGGTCAAGGCTCTTCTTGATCAGTCCCTGAGTACGCTCGACTTTGGAGTCGGCGCACTTTGGGGTCGCCGGTTTTTGCAAATGAAATATCAGACGGGATTGTTTGAAAGTTGGGACTGCAATCCGTTCGGACATGATGCCGAGCTGCTCAAAGGTGCGATGCGTCTGGTGCGCACGGGTGCCAAACGCGCTTCGCCGCGCATCCCGTGGCTCTGTCAGGTTCCGCTGCAGGTGACAACCCCCGAAGGACAAAGCGGCCGTGTCGTTGATTTTTCGGAAAATGGTTTTTGTCTTGAATTCCCGCATGCCTTTGCCCGCAAAGAACAACTTTTTCTGACTATTTCCACGGGGCGATCCGACTGGAATTTGCTGCTGCAGACAAAGGGACTGTCGATTGTGACCGGAGAAATCCGCTGGGTTGAAACTGTCGGCCAGATGAACTGGCACGGGGTTTCGTTTGTGAGTCTCAGTCCTGAAACTGCGCGTGCGCTCTCTGAGCTTCTTATTCAGCTGAACAACCGTGCCAGCGAGGAACTGTCAGCCGATCAGTGATCATGCCCAACCCTTTTCGAGCTCCCCGACACTGTATTACGGGGATTTTTGCGACAGGCTGACGCGATTTTTCCGGTTCTTTTTGCGGGAACAATGGGCGGCGGCCTTTCGGGCAGCTTGTTGCGGTGCTTTGAGGCTTTTTAGTTTTAGTTGTTTGCGTGAGCTCTTACATGATTTTGGCAACCAAGGCTTTGGGTGCTCCGGAACTGTGCGAAGGTAAATTTAGGAAGTATGAAAGCATTAAATTAGCTATTAAAGTGACTGAAAAGAATTTGAGAAAGTTGCTCAGCTCCAGTCCATTGTCCCGTCCAAAAACGCCGGCAGATGAGTTTAAGTTCGAGGATGAAATAGCTGGAATCAAAAAAAGTAATGAAATTGATCTGCAAGAGTTAAGAATTTGTGACAACGCGAGGGATAAATTGAAACGCCCGACTATGCCAGCGCCGAAATCAAAAAGTTCTCACAAAAAAAGCAAAAACGGTGTGTTTGTGACTCAAGGCAATTGTCCCCGATCCGAGCTTTAAAGTGTAAAACTCGGTGGGCATTGTGACGCAGAGTGCGTGACTGAAGACTTACAACCCGGTTATGCTCTCTGTTTCGCTTGAGGTTCGACGGCAATTCTGCAGCCAAGGCTCAAATGAATTTTCGGCCTGAGTCTCTCTCGGAACACCGCACGACAGTATGGTTACCGTATAGTATTTGCTGCATCGTTTCCCCTTACCAATACAGTGTTGAACGATGCTTTTACAATTTCAATCTCATTTTTTTTGCACTACAACGAGACATGTATCGAAAGTTGCAGGGTGAAAGCCTCAACCCAATCCGAAAACCATCGGTTCGCTCGCCGACTTCGAAACCGGTTACCGAAAAATAAGAAAGTGGCAGAAAGGCAATCCGCCTTGCCGAGCATTGCCAGCCCTGTATGGCAAGGGCTATGTATGTGTGATTGCCAAAATTGAGAATTTAAAATGATGCCATTCTCATAATTTTCTCTGCATGAAGAACCGAGTTAATTGCCTTATAAAAAAATGGCTGGTTGATGACCAGCAAGGTGAAGAAACAGTCCTGAATTTTC
>RFOM01000133.1 GCA_009926615.1 Pseudomonadota bacterium | reverse complement strand
TCGCGAGATCAAGCGGCGTGTGGGCTATGTTGAAATCACCGCCCAGAACAATTTCGAGACCCTGCTTTCTTTTGTTCTCGAGAAGGTTGAGTATTGTCCTGCAAAATTCAAGTTTGTAGGGAAGCCGGAGCGTATCCCGCTGCGAATTCGGAAAATAAGCTGAAGCAAAATACATTTGCCCCATTCTGATTCCGATAAAGCGTCCCTCTGAATCAAATTGACCGTCACCTATACCGTATTCAACGTCCGTCTCTTCAACAGGAAGGCGCGAATAAATCGCAACTCCGCTATACCCTTTTTTGAGAGCGGGATGCCAAAAGGACCGGTAGCCGTGCGGCTCAAGCCACTCCGGCAGGAGATCACTGTTTGCGCACCGGACCTCCTGCAACAACAGAATGTCGGGCTTCTCCCTTTCCAGCCAATCCAGAAAACCGTTTTTGACCGCAGCCCTGATACCGTTCAAGTTCCACGAAAAAATACGAATACTTTTCAATTCTGCAATTCCTCAAAGTTCTGAGCGAGTTCTTTGCTCACACAACTCAGCGCACGTGTGTACAAACTCGGCGCCCACTGGTTGTAGTGACGCTCAAGGGCGCCTGCCCGCGTGCTTGCATGCGCGAGTGCCTGAAAAAAATTACCCCGCAGCGTCAGGCTGGTCGAATATTTGAGATTGCCTGCAATGAACACCTTTGCACCTTCGGCATCCAGTGCAAATTGTCCGGTGAGCGGGTCAAGCGACATGCCGGTGAGATTTTGAATTTGAATGTAGGACCCATCCAAAGCGGAATCCAGCGCAGGGCAGTCAAGACGATAAATCACGTTGGTAAATGATGCTGAATTTACACTTTCTGCGTGTCCGGTGAGGGCAAACCGCCCTTTCCAGTCGGGCCGGAGCTCTTCAATTTCATCAAGCAATGCCGAGGTCATCAGCGGATGCTGCAGTTTGCCGTCACTCAATATTTTCACAGGAGAAGTCGGAGTGCCTTCAAAGTCAAAAAATGATGAAAACGGAGAACCTTCAAGATGAGGATTGTCCTCAATCGAAAGCCGGTCCAGCACCACCTGTCCAATGTGGTCAAGTTCCCACGCACCGGTTTTGTCGATGAGAGTTCGTGTATCCAGATTGGGCATCACAAGTTGATCCAGCAAATCAATGACGGCCTTGTGTGTGAGCAGTACCGGCATCTGAGAGTCGGATTCCAAGGGTTGCACTTTGGACAAAATCAGGTTCTTTGCGGCTTCATCCACAACTGCCTTGAGCTCATGATCGTCGGGCATATCTCCGAAGACGTCCGAATGGGATTCGGTTGTGTCCTCGAGTGCAAAAGTGCAGCCGGCAGAACACGAGGCGGATATTTCCTGCGCATGATTCCCCGCTGAATCAAAGTAAGTCTTGTCGCAGAAGCTGAAACTTACGCCGGTCTCGCGATTCATAAGGCGCGGATGACTGATCCGTGCAGCATGTTTTTCGAGTTTTTCGATCATCTGCAGCAGTGCCTCGGAACCGTTGCCGTCGCGAAACAAATCAAGAAGCCTGTCCGAAGCCAAACGAAAATCCGGATAGCGATCTTGCCTGCGCAGTTTAATTCTGTGCTCGAGTATCACTGCCTGCCTGAGCGCAAAATCAAGCATTTTGTTGAACAGCGGAACAGAAATCGCACCGAGCGAAAATCCTACGCTTCGTTCATCCGGCAGGATGAGCGAGACCTGCATTTCGAATGGCATGTTGCGCTGGACGGGGGCCTTGGAATGCATTTCACCGTTGAAAAGGGCGGCTGTGTGGACTTCACGCAGATACGATGTGCAGGCGAAACCCTCAATCTGACCTGAATGAAGCCGAGAGTTGAGAAGCGAACCGGCTGTTTCAATAAATTCACTGACTGATGTCTTTTGCAGTTGCTTCATTCGCCTTCTTCTCCACCTTCACCGGTACCGATCACCCGCACCTTCGAATTCGGCCTGAACACCATGAAAGCCGGACCGCCGTCCGACGTCAAAACCCCCTGACCGTCTTTTCCGCAGGTTCCGATACTTCTGCACAGAACGGGTCCGAACGCATCCACTGCAGAGCGGAAACACTCGGTTGCAATGCCGGTGAAATTTGCCTCGCGCATCAGTGCAGGCTGATGTCCCTTTTTCAAATGCAAAACCCGCGCGACATCGGCTCGAAATTCGAGGTTCGAACAGCTCGCTGTCCCGCCCTTCCAGCCGCTTAAAAGAAGAACACCTTTATCTCCGTCAAGATAACCGTTCTTTTGAAGGGTATCTTGTATGACATCCGGCGCGAGGTCGTCCCATTCTGTCACATGCCTGCTCAAACTCAGGTCCTTCGACTGCCGCGTCGAAACCCAAATGCTCGTCATTCTGTTCAATGACGGATATTGAAGTGACTGCAGCCTCGAACATCCGTCCGGCGACTGCCCTGCACGGCGCGCAGTGTGGCGCGAGTGAATCGCGTCCACCAGTCTGCCTTGACTGACGATGGTCTTTCGGCGCGGAACAACTCCCTCTGCATCAACAGGAATATATCCGCAGTTGTCGAGTTGACCGTCGATCACAATATCGAGCCACGGCGGCCCGACTTCAAGATCAAGTCTTTTGCCGTTCTGTCCGAAGCCCGAAGCACAAGTTTGAATGAGGTCACCCTCGGCAGCATGACCGACAGCTTCGTGAAGTATTAAGCCCAACAGATCTGCATCAACGGCGAGGTAGTCGTACTCGGGATTCTCAGGAACCAGCTTTGCAGGCAAAAGGTCGATGGCCTGCTGTGCAATTTTTTTGAAGTGGGCAGAAAGTTGCGGACGGATTTGTCCGGCATTCATCAGCCGGTTGGCAAACTGGCGGCCGAAGGTTGTGCGCTTCTCTCCCGATTCCGAGCACGTCGCCTGACTCGCCACACGGCAGGTCTGAGTTACAAAAGTTTGCTGTGCTCCGTCCAAAAAGTACTGCCATCTGTACTCAACAAACAGATTCAGCCGCGATTTGAGCGAATGCAGCCGCGGATCGTGTCCGGCTGTGTGAAACTCCTGAATGAGCAGACTGACGCCCTGAAAATCCGACGCCAAATCAGCGCTCTTCCATGCATGCTGTCCCAGATGTGCAACAATCTGTTCCCGCGCAGCAAGAATTTCTTTGTCGGCCGAAGGTTTTCGGCAACTTTGATCAAACGCATCCTGAAGCGCGTTCAAAATAACTAAAACCGGATTTGTTTCGGGGGCGGGAGTTCCCGTTGCAAGACCTGCGGCTCCGGAAACAACCGCTCGGACGTGAAAAGCGGTGCCGGCAGAAAATGACGGCGGTCCCTCGCTGCGGCCGTTTGAAAATGCACGCGAAGCACTTTCCACCGTGCCGGCAAGAATTGAGACATCTTCAACTGCAGCCTGCGGATGGCGCAGTAAAAATTTTGCAACCGCAGTCTCAAGGGCTAAAGCCCAAATCTTGGACGGATGTTCGGTCGCCGAGGTTTCAACGTTAAGTGAAAACGTCGGCAAAAAGGAATCCGGTGTTACGGGCGAGCACAATCGCGCGTATGAACCCGACTGCGCGGATTCGCAGGTCTGCAAATGATTCCTGTAAACTTTGACAAACTCGTCCGCCAGTTCGCCGGTGGCAGCGGCAACAACACTTCCTTTGCGGAACCTCGTGTCACCGCGGTGCCCGTGCAGTGTCGTAAAACAGGCATCAGGAGTCTCGTCGAAAAGAATCTGCAACGCCGCAACATCGTATGGCGCTACAAGCGGATCGACCATCACATCAACCGCCCCGCAAAGAATGCGCGTGTAACCGAAGGCATCGCTGTGAGTTCTGCAATCACGTCCGAGCGATTGCAGAACAGGCAAAAAGGAATCAATGCCGCGATAAGCAAAAGTCTTGGGAGTCGAATAGGAGATCAAAGCATTTTTCAAATCAACTGCTTTTGATGTTTTGCAGGAGACCCGCGCAGAACCGGAAGACCGGTCCGATTCGCCGAAAAGCGCACCATATTTTGAACCGTTTCCGGCACTCGCGATAAAGACTTCATTGAGGGCAGGAAGGGAGACAATGCCGAGCACGGGTTTGCCTCTGT
Source organism: Pseudomonadota bacterium (assembly GCA_009926615.1). Taxonomy (GTDB): domain Bacteria; phylum Bdellovibrionota_B; class Oligoflexia; order Silvanigrellales; family Silvanigrellaceae; genus RFOM01. Next base: position 352 of record RFOM01000133.1, on the reverse strand, counting down.
GCACCAAGGCAAGCAACGTTGACCACAGCGGAACCTGCGACAAAAAGTTTATTGTTCCGTCTATCGGATCAAGAATCCAATAGGTGTCGTTGTCCAAGTTGAGAATCTCATCGCCGGCAACCGTCAGGCCGGTTTCATATTTGTGCAGTCCTTCAGAGCTCTGCATTCCGGTTCGCGTTTGCGAATCGCCTGAGTGAGTTTTCCCGATATGCCTGAGTCGGGCGATACTGCCGAACTCCTCGCCGACAAACCCAAAATCGGGAGTCACGTTTGCAAGCGCATCCCGCGCGAGCGACTCAAGAGCACGATCTGCCTCGCTGACCGCACTTCCGTCTGCTTTTGACTGCGAGCT
>RFOM01000132.1 GCA_009926615.1 Pseudomonadota bacterium | reverse complement strand
AACGGGCCAAAGCCGGTCTGTTTCTTGCGTTTCAGTATCCCGTCTCAATTCCGGGTTTGCGCGTCTCCGAGTATTTGCGCAACCTGTACTGCATGCGTCACAATGTTCAGTTGGGCGTTGCAGAATTCCGAAAAATTGTGCGCGAAAAACTCGACATGCTCGGCATCGACCGTTCTGTTCTGAGCAGATATCTGAATGACGGATTTTCCGGCGGCGAAATGAAGCGCCTCGAGATGCTTCAGCTGGCGCTTGTTAAGCCCAAGCTCGCGATTCTGGATGAAATCGATTCCGGCGTCGATGTCGACGCGCAGAAGACTGTTGCCGAAGCCATTCGCAAAATTCGCGATGCCGACGGCACATCATTCATCATAATTACACATTATCAGCGGCTTCTGAATTTTGTGAATCCCGACAAAGTGCACGTCGTGCTCGACGGAAAAGTAACAAGGACGGGCGACATGACGCTTGTGCAGGCGCTTGAGCGTGAAGGTTACGATTGGGTCCGGCAAGGCAGCGATGCTTCGGCTTCACTCTGAGATCGGGAGTAGTTGAAATGAGCGAAACTTCAGTAAGTACAAAAACCGAAACTGATTTTGATGATTACAAATATGGTTTTCACGTTGCTGAAAACTATGTGTTCAAGGCAGCCAAGTCCAAGGAAGGTTTGACCCGCGACATTGTGATTGAAATCTCGAAGTTCAAACGCGAACCCGAGTGGATGCTTGAGCGCAGACTGAAGGCTTTTGAGATTTTTCAGAGCAAGCCGATGCCGGCGTGGGGTGACACAAAGGCCCTGAACGAAATCGATTTTACCAACATCCACTACTTTGTCCGTCCGACGGAACGGGTGGGCACAAGCTGGGACGAAGTTCCGACTGAGATCAAGGACACCTTTGAAAGACTTGGAATTCCGGAAGCGGAGCGGAAATTTCTTGCCGGAGTTTCGGCGCAGTTCGAGTCCGAGGTTGTTTACCACAGCATGCAGAAGCGGCTTGAAGATCAGGGCGTACTGTTTTTTGATATGGATACGGGGCTCCGTCAGTATCCTGAAATCGTCGAAAAATACTTCGGTACGGTGATCCCTTCGGAAGACAACAAGTTTGCTGCTCTGAACACCGCAGTCTGGTCGGGCGGCAGCTTCATTTACGTACCCAAGGGCGTACAGGTCGACATTCCGCTGCAGGCCTATTTCAGAATCAACACCGAAAACATGGGGCAGTTCGAGCGCACGCTGATTATTGCGGACGAAGGTTCGAGCGTGCATTACATTGAGGGATGCACGGCTCCCGTTTACCGCTCCGACTCGCTCCATTCGGCTGTCGTCGAACTCATCGCACTCAAGGGTGCAAAGATTCGATATACGACGATTCAAAACTGGTCGAAAAATATTTTCAATCTCGTGACCAAAAGAGCCTATGCCTACGATGATGCGGTCGTCGAATGGGTTGACGGAAATATCGGTTCAAAACTGACGATGAAATATCCTGCCGTGTATCTTATGGGACCGCGCGCACGCGGCGAAATTCTGTCGGTTGCATTTGCCGGTAATGGAATGCATCAGGATGCCGGTTCAAAAATAGTTCATGCTGCGCCTTATACGACGAGCGTTGTCACTTCCAAATCGATCTCCAAAAGCGGCGGTGTCACGACCTATCGCGGTCTTGTCAAAATTCCGAAAGGCATGGTCGGCTGCAGGAGCAAGGTTCAGTGCGATGCGCTTCTGATGGATCGCGATTCCCGATCGGATACCTATCCGACAATGGAAATTGAGGAACGCGAGGGTGTCGACGTCGGTCACGAGGCAAGCGTCAGCAAGGTCGGCGAAGATCAAATTTATTATCTGACCAGCCGCGGCTTCAGCGAGCGGCAGGCGACTCTGATGGTTGTCAACGGCTTTATTGAAGAGTTCGTCAAAGAGCTCCCTATGGAATATGCCGTTGAGCTGAATCGTCTTATTGAAATGGAAATGGACGGAGGAGTGGGCTGATGTCGACGATAAATTCTTCAACATTAAAGCTTATGTCCATCGGCGAACGGATTGCCGGTTTGAGCAGTCTGCCGGAATTGCCGGAAGAGAACTGGCGCAGAACTGATCCTGCTGATTTTTTTGTACCGGCCGATGATGTTCTGAACAGTTTCGGACAGCCGGTTGTCGGTTCTCATTTGGCGTCATCTCCCTACAAGATTCAGTTCCGGACGGTCACACAGCCGGAAATGAACGAGGCTGTGCGCCGCGTTTTGGGACTTTCAGGAGCTTCGCTGTCTGAAATGCCGCAGACCGATGATTCGCGTCTGGTGTTGCTTGAAATCAACAACGGCGGTTTGGCTGTTCTGTCCTGCGCATCTGCAGACTCTTGGGTCGGCCGGCTTGAAATCGCCTCGCGGCCGTCGCGTCCCGAGGCTGTGATGCGTGAAAGTTCGATTGCTTCTGCGCTTGCGGAGCGTCTCCAGATTTGCGCTCCGAGCGAACTGGTCATCAGAATTCCGAAATTCGAACATGTTCCCGTCGTCATTTTGGGTGTTGAAACGGACTCGGCGTTCACTCAGTCGTATTCCAATGTGAGTGTCGATGTTGCGGATGATGCTGTTGCAGAGATTGCCGTCATTCACGGAACATGCGCATTCGCTCATCACCGCGTCACTCTCAGAATCGGTAAAAATGCACGGGTGTCGCAGTTCTGGAGTCAGTTTGCAAAAGATCCGTCGCAGGAATCGCGCATGCTGATCGAGAGAAAAGTAAGGCTCGGCGGTCATGCGAAATTTTCGGATGCTTCGGTTTTTGTTCCGTCGGGAACACTACGGGTGATCAGCAACATTGTCGCCGAAGCCGAGGGAGCTGAAGCTCAATGCGGCGCGGCCGTGATTGCCGCCGATAAAGCTGTCGTTGATTACGAACCGCTGCAGGACCACCTGACACCGCGTTCACAATCCCATTTGCGCGCCAAGATGCTTGCCGGTCAGCGCGGCAAAGCCGTATTTCAGGGACTCATCAACGTTGAGCGCGAAGCTGCGGGAACGTGCGCTTCGCAAATCAACAAAAATCTTGTTCTGAGCAAACGCGCCCGCGTGGATGCCATGCCTCGCCTGCGGATTCTGCCGGACGAAGTTTCCTGCAAGCACGGCAGTGCGACGGGCGAGATTGACAAGAAGCAAATGTATTATCTTCAGACGCGGGGCTTTACCGGACAACAGGCTCAGGAGCTGATTGTCGGCGGTTTTATCCTCGATGGAATTTCGCAGCTGCCGGAAGAATCTCCATTGCAGAGCTGGGCAGTATCGGTTCTCTCCGGGGGTCTGAGCCGCGTTCTAAAACAGGGCTGACTGCCATAAAGGAGCCGGCTTTATGGTGATGTTTTATCCCGCGCTGCCGCTTTCGGATGTAGATTCACTGAAAATCGTCAAAAGAAACGTTGACGGAATGGCGGTGCTTTTTGCGCGCGATTCACAAGGCGCAGTCTTTGCTTTTGAAAATAACTGTTCACACGCGGACAAGCCTTTGGAACGCGGAGTTTGGAATCCGCAGACGGCCGAAATTCTTTGTCCGTTCCATAAAGCAGTTTTTGACGTCCGGCACGCAGGCAAAGTAAAAGCGGGACCTGCGGTTGTTTCCCTTCAGGTTTTCCCCCTTGAAATCAGGATGCACGCGGGTGTTGAAACTGTGTTTGTCGGTCTTGATAATGAAGATTGATTCGGAGAATACACTTCCATAAAGCTTTACGGGACAGTCCGTTCACCGTTCGCGCGAAGAGTGCGCCTCGCGCTGATGAATGCGGGCGTTGAATTTGACTGGCGTGCTTTGAGCTTGCAGGAATTATTTCCTCCCTCTGAAGAATTACAGTCCAAAAATCCGATGGGGCTTGTTCCGGTTCTTGAGCCCGATGACGGATTGGCCGTTATCGATTCTCCGGAAATTCTCAACTACATCGATGACTGGATTACTCCTCTCTGGTCCCGCGAACGTTTGACGGGCATCAGGTCACGACGATTGTCGGCGATGTCGCAAGGCATCATGACCTACGCAGTTCGGGAGTTTCAGGGATTGCGTGTCACGAGCCCGCTGAGCGGAGAAACTGAAAGCAACATTGTGCTGATTGGGCGGGTTCTCGCGGGTGTCAACAGCGAGATTCAGAACAACGCAGCGGCGCTGTGTTTTGATGAAAATAATTTTACACAGGCTGCATGGGATATTGCTGCAACATTGGACTATCTGGACTTCAGAATGTCATCACTTTTGGACTGGCGCGGCAAATGCGGGCCGCTTGCCGCTTTCTTTGAGAAATTTAAAGCCGAACGGATTTTTCAGGATACGCGTCCGGTTTCGTGACACTTTCTTTCTGCTGAATAAGTATATTTAAATTGAATTTGCAGTCATTTTTGAGACACCGGTTCTGTTGGTCCTGTGGCACTCACGCAGGACTTCAC
>RFOM01000131.1 GCA_009926615.1 Pseudomonadota bacterium | reverse complement strand
CATCAGTGATCCGGGTGCTGTTTTTGTCGACGAGTGTCACCGTGCGGGCATTCGGGTTGAAAGTGTGCCGGGGCCGTCGAGTCTGGCAGCCGCCGCTGCGGCCTCTGGATTTCTTCGCCCGCGCATTGTGTTTTCAGGATTCCTTTCGCGATCCGAAACCGACCACAAATCCGAATTCAAAATTTGGAGTTATTCGGCGCCTTGTGTTGCAGTCTGTTTTGAGAGTCCTCACCGCGTGATGCAGACCCTCAAACACGCCGCTGATTTTTTTCCGCCCGAAGTTCGGGTCTGTATCTCCCGCGAGATTTCGAAAAAATTTGAGGAGCACATCCGCGGTCCGATCAGTGAGGTTCTCGAAAGACTCTCGGGCAGGGAAAACATCAAAGGCGAATGCGTCATGTGCTTTGATCTGCCGGAGACTCTCGGCAAAAGTCCGGAGACGCAGACACTTTCACACGATGACATTGTCCGCATTGCCCTCGAAACTCTCGACAATGATCCGTCGGCAAAAGTCAGAGAGGTAACAAAAGCACTTGCAGAACAATACGGCACCGGAGCAAAGGAACTCTATAACGCCGTCGTAGGACTGCGCAGAAAATGAAATTCCAATTTACTTTTACCGGCGAAGAACAATTGCGAAACATTGAAGGTCTGCTTGACGACTGGTTCAAGGGCGGTTTTCCGAGAGACGCAGTCCTGCCGTTCCGTTCCTCCCTGCTGAAAACCGATGATGCGCTCGCGGCGGCATCATTGTACAAACGCGGTGCAGCCGGACTGCGTGACGACGACACGGGCAAGCTTTTTTTTCCGGAGAAAATACCCAAACAGACTGAAATTCCCGAACCTGTATTTTTCGAAACATGGCCGGATTTTATAAATACGCGATTCACTCAAAGTCACGATCGCGAAAAAACCATTTTCGTCCTCGACAAAACCCTTCTTTCGCATCATCCCTCCGTTGCCCGCAGCATTTCAAAAACAAAAGCCCGACTGTTCATTTTTGAATGCACCGAAGAAAACAAAAACATCGACAGCCTCGCAAGAATTTGTTCGGAGATGACCGGCGGACTGACCTCGGTGATTGCCGTCGGCGGCGGTATTTGCTGCGACGTTGCAGCTCTTGCAGGATGTCTTCAGGGACTGCGCATCACCCTGATCCCGACAACTCTTTTGTCACTGGCCGACGCCGGTATCGGCGGCAAAACCGGCATCAATCACCGGTTTGCCGGCAAGAATCAAATCGGACTTTTTGCGCGCACGGATGAAATTATTTGCATCCATGAACTTCTTCAAAGTTTGTCCGGCGATCTTGTCACGGACGGTCTTGCCGAAATTTTAAAACACAGCTGGCTTAACGGAAACTTTGAAAAATGGAGACCGGCAGCAGAGAAACTTCTGTCTCAGCCCGCCGGCAGTGCTTTTTTGGACGCAGATGTTCAGCAGCTGATTTCGGAGAATATTAATTTCAAACGGTCAGTCACCGGAGCCGACCCGTTTGAAAAAAACCTGAGAATTCTGCTGAATTTGGGACACACGGTCGCGCATCTTCTTGAGGCTTTGATTCTGCATCAAAAAAGCGGTTCGGGTGAGGTCCTGAAATTGTCGCACGGTATGGCGGTACTGTCGGGGCTAAAATGCCTGCTTGAAAACAGTCTGATCGGTTCTGCCCCCGACGGGTTCCACCAACTGATTTCAGCAATTCTGAAGCGCAGGAATATTCATTTTCCGCTTTTTGATTTGGGGAATGAGACGCAAAAAGCCAAAGACATCCTGATTCAGGACAAAAAGAACCGGCTTGCTTCTGTGTCGCAGGAGGAACTGCGCATTCGCTGCGTCCTGCCGCAGTACGGTTGTCTGAACAGGATTCCCGACAGCGCTTCAGCCGACAAATTTACCGATGCCTGCATTGCGTATATCTTACCCGACGAACTTATTGGCTACATCAAAAAGAGCGGAATCATATCATGACGGCCAGTGCAGCCATTCCTTTTTCTTATCCGCTGTTGGACGACCAACTGCGGTTGACGCTCAATTCTGAAATGAGTGTGGCAACGCTTCACTTCAATTCACCGCAGAGCCGCAACGCCATATCCTTTTCGATGGCAGAAAAACTCAGCGAGCTCGCGCAAATGCTGACCGACCCTCAGTCCCGACACCCACTCCGGACTGTCGTTGAACAGGGGCGGCTGACAATTTTTCAAATCCAATCCGATTGTCCGCGGGTTTTTATCTCCGGCGGAAATTTAAAAGAACTTTCAGCTATGACTGAAGACGACGGCCGGATTTTTACGGGACGCATGAGGACTTTTACCGATTTTCTGCGCCGCGGACCGCTTGTCACAGTGGCGCGTCTCTGCGGTCCTGCAGCGGGCGGGGGTGCCGAAATTGCTCTTGCAGCAGACCTGCGTATCGCAACCTCGCCAGAAGCATCGGTCCATTTTGCACAGACGCGCTGGGGAGTACCTGCAGGCTGGGGAATGATGTCCGATTTGACCTCAGCACACATTTTTTCATCCGAGCGCAGGCGCGGCATAGCACTGGCCTCGCAGGAAAAACTCGAGCTCGATACACTTGTCTCGCGCGGCCTTGTTGATGCGCGCTTTGACGGCGCTGATTCACCCGACCGGCAGGCGGAGCAATGGCTGCAGTCATTCGCAGAACGTCTGGCACAATGCCCATTGGAATTGCGCAATGCTCTTGTCTGCGATCGGCCTTCAGTCCCTGCCGCTCAGCGCGCGGACTTTGACAACAGCCTGTTTGAAAAACACTGGCTTTCAGCAGAACACCGGCAAAGGCTGAATGCGTTCGCAAAGAAAAATCAGACATCCGAAGGAAAATGAACTCATGCGCATCCGCAGCAGATTGACAATTTTTACCGTTCCGGCTGCACTCCTTGCGGCAGGATGCGGGGTAAAAGCGGCTCCCACTCCCGTTCTCAGCGCGCCGCCGAGTCCGCTGCAGCAGGAAACAAAGCGGCGTGCCGCTGAAGCTGAAAATGAGAAGGAACTCAAAAACAAGGAGAAAAAGGCCCTTGAACAAAAATAGTCTTTGGCCAAAAACAAAGTTTTTTGATCTTTTTCAAACCGAACATCCCATAGTTCAGGGCGGAATGGTTTGGGTCAGCGGAGGCAAACTGGCAGCTGCCGTCGCCAATGCCGGCGCACTTGGTCTGGTCGGGGCGGGCTCAATGAAGCCTGATTTGCTCAGACAGCACATTCGCAAGGCGCAAAGTCTGACCCAAAAGCCATTCGGTGTGAATGTCCCGCTCCTCTATAAAGATGCGCAGCTTCAGCTGCAGACTGCACTCGATGAAGGAATCCGGATTTTTTTTACGAGCGCCGGATCGCCAAAGACTCATACGGCTTGGCTTAAAGCCCAAGGAGCAACCGTTGTGCACGTCGCGGGTACGCCCGAGCTCGCTCTCAAATGTCAGGATGCCGGAGTTGACGGTGTCGTGCTTGAAGGCTTTGAAGCCGGCGGTCACAACAGCCGTGATGAGCTGACGACTCTTGTCCTTTTGCAACAAATTAATAATAAAATTAATATTCCTGTCATTATCGCAGGCGGAATCGGCAGCGGCGCTGCCATTGCCGCGGCACTGGCGATGGGTGCAGACGGAGTGCAAATCGGCACACGCTTTGCAGCAACGCAGGAAAGCTCGGCTCATGCGGCATTCAAACAGGCCATGATCGATGCAGGCAGCGCGGCAACATTTCTGCGCCTTAAGAAGCTGGTTCCGGTCAGACTTTTGCACAACAGCTTCAGCGAAACTGTCAGACAGGCTGAAGATAACTGTGCCGATGCTGAAACCCTTTCGCAGATTCTCGGCAAAGGCCGCGCGAAGCTTGGAATGCTCGACGGTGATCTTGAACAGGGGGAACTTGAAATCGGACAAATCGTCTCAATTGTTCGCTCCATTCCTACATGTCAGCAGCTTTTGGATACTTTGACCGATGAATATCGCGCCGCAAAATCCAGACTCTGCAATTCTTAAATATCACAAGTTTTTTCAAAATTTTTTATTAATAAGCAAACTATTTATTGGTAAAGTTTACTTACAGTCTCAAGCACGACTGTGAACATTTTTTCACCCCCTGAAAATTTTTTTTTTGCAGAGATTTCATCGGATTGAATCGCAAGCAGCAGTCAGCCGGCTAAAGTCTGCCCAGAGACTCCCGAAGTACATGGTGAAAGTTCTGCAGCGCGGGGCAAGGAGGCGCTTCCGCGGGCAGAGCCGGACAACGGTTACACCAAGGGTTCAGGGAGGAATCGCTCATGGGTTTGCGCATCGCCAGCAATGTTCAGGCACTTACCGCTCAGAGAAATCTGAACGTCACCGCGGAGGCTAACAGTGCAAGTATGGAAAAACTTGCATCCGGCTACCGGATTAACAAGGCGGCGGACGATTCAGCGGGTCTCGCAATTTCGGAAAAATTAAAGGCCGACGTTCGCGGCCTGAATATGGCCCGAAGAAATGCGAGTGACGGTGTTTCTCTTATTCAGACAGCAGAAGGCGGTCTGAACGAAGTCGGAAATATTCTCAGCCGTCTGCGGGAACTCG
>RFOM01000014.1 GCA_009926615.1 Pseudomonadota bacterium | reverse complement strand
GTGAAGAAAAGAAGATTGAAGAACTGAAACTCAGACTTGAAGATTGCGGAAAGACTTCGCAGAAGTAAATCCGCAAGGTCTACCTTCCGGTGCGTGACCCGCCGCAATGCGGGTCACGTTTTTATTTTGTGCAGGCGTAGGTGATGCGATGTTCTGTTTTGTTGGTCGTGTCGGTCGTTGACGACGTTGCAGTTGAACTGCCCTTTTTGTTGTACTTTTGGTCGGAGTTACCCTGAGTCGAGCTCGTGGTGCCGATGACAGTCTCGCCTTCTTCCGTGATCTCGTATTTGCCGCGGCAGTTGGCACTCATGGTTGCTTCTGCCTTTGCACGAGCCTCTTCCTGTCCCCAAAGGCCGGGCTGAATGGCAATGACGCCGCCGTTTCTGGGCTTTGTCGTGACGACGCGGATTGTTGCACAGGAAACGACAAAGGGAAGGGCGACAAGAATTGCGGCAAACGACGACCTCATTGGTTTTCTCCATCTGAGAGTTAATTATTCAGGTCAGGTATGAGCTTTTCACAGGTCGCAACGATTTTCAATTGACTCCGGCATCTCGGACATTTGACAGATTACTTGAGGGACCCGTCCGGCAAAATTCACAAACCGAAAAAGGTGAAATAAATGTGTTCCTCAAGTCGACAGATTACGTCGGTAACGTTTTCACGTTCAGAAGCGTTTAACGCAGAAAAAGGGCTCCGACTGAGCCGGACCCTTCATTAATTCGGATTGAGAACCTTCAGGATTGTGTGAGTTATTGCTTCTTGGGCGGTGCAACAACTACAGGCGCAGGCGTTGGCAGGTCATCAAACTGATCATCGATTGCATCAATTTCTTTGCAATTGAGCTTTTTGCCTGCCACTGTAATCGATTTTTCGACATCTGCCTTTTTGCTTTTTAGCCCATTTGTGAATTGCGGTGCGAGTTCTGCAAATGGAAAGGTTACTTTCTTCGAGTTCTGAACACTCTTCACGCCTTCATTGAATTTGTTGATCTTTTCGCAGACTTCGTCAGCCTGAGGAATTGTTTTGTGGGGCATGTCAATAATCAGGTTGTACCTCGGACCGTAGTCTTTCAAATTGGCGATCCTTTGGTTGAGAATCTCGACTGCCTTCTGATCCGACGCAATGTGACTCACGGCAGCCTTGATTTCGTCAGTTTCGAATTTTCCATTGTACGAAATGAGTTGAGCGGTTCGAGTTTCGAGCTCTTTCAGCTCTTTGTCCCTTTTATCCAGTGACGGTTTTGAATTGTCTGCGAGTGCCTTGGTGCTGGCAGCTACACTATTGTCGTACGCCGTCTTTGCGGCTGCTACACTTTTATCATAAGCGGCTTTGGCGTCAGCGAGAGCTTTGTCGTTCGCTTCTTTCGCGGCCTTCAGCTTAGCTTCGTGAGTCGCTTTAAAAGGTTCAAGTCGCTTCTGGTGACTTGCTTCGATATCCTTCGCCTTGTATTCTTTCAGCTGCTTTGCGGTCTCCGCTTCTATCTTTAATTCAGCTTCCATCTCACTTTTCACTTTTTGGTTTTTCTTGATTGTCTCTTCACGCTTGGCTTTGTCTTTCTCAAGGTCACTTACCTTTTTAGCCCAATCAACTTTCGGTGCAGCAAGACCCGTTGCAGAAACAACCAATGCCGAAAAAACGCTAAGTGCCGATAATAATCTCATCTAAGAGCCTCCCGTTTTATTTTCGCCGGACTCACTGCCGACTAGAGGTCTACTTCGACTGGTTCTCAGAGAACTTTAGTTCATGGATGAAAATTTTTTCCTTTGATATAACGACCAGAATTTATTTAATTTTTATTAATATTTTGGTCCGCAGCCAACCGCCGCGGACTGACTTTGCCAAATTTTATTTCGCAGGCTTGCGCCAAATTTTTCCTATTTCTTTTTCCTGTTGTTGTTTGCAGGAGGAGGCGGGTGGTTCGCCGACGTGTACTCATTTGCACTCCCAAATTGTCGTTCTTTGGCTTAATTCGGACGGGGTGGTGTTGATGTTGTGAGGGATCTCAAAAAGGCTGCAAGGGATCTTTTCTCTGTTGAGTTGAGATTGAGAGGCCGGATAGAGGGGTGCTTTTGCGGAGCCGCCTTGCATTTTCTCTTCGCTTTGCATTTGTTGAGTCCGCCTTGGTTGTAGTGTTCAATAACCGCTTCAAGGCTGGCAATGCTTCCATCGTGCATGTAGGGCGGAGTCAGCGCGACGTTGCGTAAAGAGGGAATGCGAAATTTGCCGCGGTCTTCGGGTTTTCCGGAAAACTCATACAGGCCTTCGCTTTTCGCAGGTACGCCGCCGTTCCCGTCCCAGTTGTAGAGTCCGTTGTGGGCGAATTGAATAATCTGTCCCAGACCGTCGCGGGCCGGTGAAGGGCTGAGCGGGTCTTTGCTTTTTAAAAATTCAGATTTTGATGCATTGCTGAGAAGAATTCCGGAGTGGCATTCGCCGCAGGCGGTTCGTGTTGAAAAAAACAGATCACGACCTTTGAGAGATTCTTCCGACATGGCTTTTTTGTCACCGGCGAGAAAACGGTCATAAGGACTGTCGAATGCCACCAGTGTGCGGATAAATGCTGCGAGAGCAGCAAAAAGATGTTGAGTATCGGGAGGTGCTTTCTCTTCGGGAAATGCGGCTCGGAACATTCCGATGTGCGGCGGTTGGGCGAGAACCTCGGAACGCACTTTTGGCCATACACGGATGAGCGCCATTTCTCCGGGAGTGTCCAGAAACAAGGGGACGATGATTTGGTTTTCCAACTTGCGCAGCAGCGGGTTGGCCCATGTCAAAACGTCCATGTGAGCTGCGTTGATGAGTGTCGGTGAATTCCGATGGACGGGGCGTCCCTCGATATCCGACGAGCTTGCCTTGTTTTCAGTGAATGCGCGTTGGGGATCGTGGCAGCTGGCGCAGGAAATTTTTCCGTTGGCTGAAAGTCGGGTTTCGAAGAAAAGTGCTTTGCCCCAGATCGCCCTGTTTTCATCGACGCCGCAATACGCAATCGTTCGAATTGTCGAAAGAAGGAAAATTGCCGGAACGGCGAGAGTGCGCTGAATGCTCACTTGTCGATCCAGATTCTCTGACCGCCCACATGACATTGGCTGCATTGCCCTGTGACCTTGGAGGAGTTCATTCTCTTCCCGCCGCTGCCGTCGGTATCGGTCACGCTCACCCAATATTCCTTGTTGGCATTGGTTATCTGCGCAAGGTAGTCAGTCGTTGTGTAGAAATTTCCGCTCTTGTCAGCAACAAACTGCTTCAACGGAACCCGCGTGTCGGCTCCCGTTGCCGGAGGCCTTTCGTTGAAGATTTTCACAATCGCACCCGCCGCCGGCGAAGTGAGATCTTTTTTGAAAACGGTCCCTGAAAATGTGTGAAGGCCTTTTCCGGGTCCTTTGCTCTGGTGGCAAGTCACACAGGTCTGGCCGGCGTTGTGGCTCGCAAATCCCGCCGTACCCGATGCATGCTCAGCGTCGCCCACTTCCTGCGTCACATTCAAGGCAGAGTTCCTCACAAAGCAGTTGTCGCCAACCGTTGCTTTTTTTGCGTCTGTGCACAAGCTCGCGTCCGTTTTGATCCCCGACGGGTCTGTTGATTGGGTTGTTGAAACATTGGCAAATAAAGTGAAGACTTTCTGCACCGGCGTGAGTCCTGCAACCGAGTCTTTGAACACAAGACCCAGATTGGCAAACAGATATTCGCAATCGCCGTCTCCCGGAAAGGCCATGCAGCCCCATGACGAAGGGTTCAGAACAACGCCCATTTGTTTGGTGGACGACAAATTTTGTGTGAGCTCTTCCTGAATCTTTTCTCCCTCGAGGAGCTTTGCGATGTCGAACTTAACGCCCGATTGCAATGGATTACCGCTCAAGCTGATGGTTGTGTTGTTTTCGTGTGTGCAGGCGAAGGTTTCTGGAGTTGCGCCAGTGCAACTCGTGGCACCGTGGTGAAACAGGTAATCCTTGTCCTTGGCTGAGCCATCGGACGTGACCGTCAACTCCAGCCGTACCTCTTTGTAACCACCCTTCCATGACCACCACATTCCGGGGTTGTTGAGCGGTGCTTGCGCTGTTGCTGAGTCCAGATGATTGGTCTTGTCGTCGAGTCCAAGTGCAAACTCGATTGCGGTGTACTCACCCTTTTTGATAATGCCGCGCACGATTTTTCGTGTGGATGCATCAGGAGAACTCGATTTTGCGCAGTTTGAGTCAATGGTGGCATAGTCCAACAGAGCCACGTTGCCGGTTTGCCATTGACCGTCCTGTTCAAGTTTGAGGGCTTCCTTGCTGCCGTCAGCCTTCACAAATTTGATGTCTGAAACGAAATACCGGAAGTCCTTGGGCTGCACCGAACTGTTGTCTGCACCGAGCGTGTAGCTCTTGTTGCAGTCGAAGTCTTGTTCGCCCACTGTGGCGCGGAACGGGATTTCCACAACCTGTTCATCGGAACCGGTTGCCCCGCCTTTTTCGCCTGTTTTTCCGCAGGCCAGCACAGAAATGACTGCTGAAGCAAAGCATAAGGCAAGAATAAGCGATCTTTTTTTAATCGACATGAAACACCTCACTGTCTTTTGGGCGGTCCTTTTCTGATTTTCCGTTGCAAGCTTTGTCTGTGCAGTCCAAGCCGCTGAGCCGCATGGGTGATATTTCCGTTGCATTGCATTAAAATGAACTCGATTAATTCATATTCATATTGTGCCAGTGTGGCAAGATTTTCGTCCGATACTTCAAAGTTAAAATTTGTCCCGATGTTGTCCAGCCAAAGTGCCTGTTCAATCAATTCGACTGAGGAAGGTTTCAGAAGATAGTTCACCGCTCCGTTTTTTATAGCTTGAACGGTGCTCGCGGTGGAAGGGTATCCAGTCAAAACAACAGTCCGGCAGCAACGGTTTGTTGCGGTAAGCTCCTTCAGGAAATTCAGGCTGAATTCGCTTTTTAATCTCAAATCGACGATTGCAAAGTCGAAATTTTGCTCAACATCAAGAAGCCTTTGGGCAGATGAAATACTTTCGGCGCAGAAGACAAAGTATCCTCGTTCTGCGAATTCGATTTTGAGTGTGTTGCGAAAGCCTTCGTCGTCATCAACTATAAGCAAGCGTTTCTTCATGTTTCATGAGCTCAGGCAAATGAGGTTTCAACCAAAGGAATTTGAAGTGTGACCTTTGTCCCGCCCTCGGCGCGGTCAACAATGTGCAGGCGCCCGTCCATCGCCCGTGAAAACATAACCGCGTTGTAAAGTCCGAGACCAACTCCGTCTTCTCTTGTTGTTAAAAAGGGCTCTCCCAAATGTTCACGAACGAACATTGGCAAACCTGAACCATTGTCCTCGATTACTACTTCTGCGAATCCGCCTTGTCCGGAAAGTGCGCTGAGTTTGACGTTTCCATGGGGACAAGCCTTTATCGCGTTGTCCAAAAGATCAAAAATCACTTGTTTAAGTGAAATTTCATGAGTTCGGATATTGAGAGTTTCGTCAGAAATATGGGAAGAAATACGTTCTCCGCCTGTGCTCCATTCTCTCTGCCATTGCTCAAGTTCGGTAGCCAGATTCAGGAGCCTGAATTCGCAGGCATTTGGATTTTTGCGTCGGGCTAATAGCAGTTTCAGTGACTTTTCGCATCTGTCGCCTGCCTCGACGGCAGCTTGAAAATCCGTGTTGTCTGACAGTTCCGGCACCAGACGTTGAAGTCTTTTGAGGCGAATTTGAATAGTTGACAGCGGTGTTGCAAATTCGTGTGAAAAGCCGCCTGCGATAAGTCCGAAGGCCCGCAGATGATCGAGTTTGCGCAATTGCTCTTTTGATGTCTCAATTTCATTCCGCTTAGCCTCAAGGCGGCCTGACACCCATGCAATCAGTGCTACATGGCAAAGCAAAGCCGTCATGTGAACCGGATAAAGGATAAGCGGCGGAAGGGATTGGCCTTGTGCCGGAATTGGAACAACAGGATTGGAATAAAGAGCTGTGGAGGACCACAATGTGAGAACGATGTATCCAACCAGATGCACGCCGTTAAGGAAAAGAGCACCGAGTGACGCGTGAAACAACAGGAGAATAATAAACGGATTCCATGCACCGCCGGAGAGCCACAGTAGTCCAGTTAATGAAAAAACGTCCATGCAAAGTTGGAAGAGAAGAAAGCTTTGATTCGCCTGAACCAGATTTTTTTTGCGGGCAAAAATACTTGATCCATTAATTGCAGCGAGGAACGCAATCAGAAATGAAGCAGGTACAAGTGAACTCGTTGTCAACCAGCCTGATTTGAATGCCGGAAAAAGAACGGCAATTTGGCCTAAAATTGCAATCCACCTTAAATTCAGAATGATCCGCAGACTTCGATCGTCGATTGACATGATATTTTCCGATGGGTTGGTGTAAATTATCTCAGCTCCGAAGAAGCTACACCAAGCCAAAAAAGTTCGTAACGCAGCACCTTGTTGCGTCTGATGCTGTCTTATTCAGCGAAAAATGAAGATGTCACGCTAAGTTCCGCCGGAACCGTTGTAACCTTGAGTTTTTTGGCAATACCGGCGTCCGTAAAGCAACGGTTTGCCAGCTTGAGCTTTGCCACAAGCCTCTCAATGCGGGGTTGTTTGTCGAATGTTCCAACCAAGATTTTTTTTGGGCCCTCGAGTTTTTTGAGGTGATTGCCACAGTCGCTGCACCAGCTTGAGAAGAACACCAGCTCAACTTTTTTGCTCTCGCTGTGATCCACAAGGTCTTTGAGTTTTTCATTATCTAATGGGGGGCAAGTTGCCGCAGGCTTTGTGATGTCGTGACTCGCGATCGATTTTCCGGGCAGGAGTCCAACGCAGACTGCCACAACAGCAACAACAATCCAATTTCGATTTTCTATTTTTGGCGGTTGAAATTCGAGGTTCATCATTCCCACGCGGCCAGCCATGCAAGACTCAATGACGAGGCTGCGATCATGTTCTTGTTCTCCAGAACGCGGCCTTTGTCGCTCAGCGAAAACCTTATCATGTTGTGTGGCGCGGGTGACCAGTCGAGTGTCACAAAGATGGAATGAGCCAACACTTCGCTCTGAACAACGCGTTGACCGTCGCTGCGTCGCTGTTCCCGCATTTCGCGCACGAGGCCCGCGAGGATCTTGTTGTCCCCACCCAACGAGTATCCCACGGTGGAAGTGGAACGCAGGCCGTTGCCCGGGAACACAGCCGTTCGGCCGAGCCTCCTTTCTTCAGGAAAAAGGCCTGCAAGCGCAAGACCGCCTTTGATCGTACTCATTCCCCAAAATGCATCGACTCCCAGTTTTAACTCAGGAATCCCTGTGCCGAAAGCATCAAGCAAATCAGTCCGTGTTGTTTCCTGCAGTGACTTTGAGTGTGCGAGTTTATATGAAGTCATCAATTGAAGCTGCGGCCGCAGTGGTTCAGTGAAATCCGGCAGCCACCACGACCATCGTACTGCAATCATGGGGTCACCCAAAGAACGGAAAGATGAGCCTTCCAGCCGGTTCTGTTGCACAGGCAGAGTAACAGTGAAAAAGACGTCGTTGCGCAGCGCCTTGCCGACAGCCAGCGTGAGTGCATCCCGCGATTTGGGGCCCGATTCCTTTCCAAACTTTCCCTGCGGATCGACAGTTTCAAAACGCGAACTTGTGGAAAAGCCGACGTAGGTTTTCAACTGTTCGTTTGGCCAAAGAATAAGTGGATCATCGCTGCCGCTGCCGCAGGATGCGCATGCCAGTCCGCGCAATGGAATCAGCGCAAATGCGAGTGTAACCGCAAGAACCACAACAGCCTGAATCACGCGCGGCTCCTTTTGAATTTTCAAGGTACAACGACCGGAATTTCAATTTCTTCAGATTGGCCGTTGACGGTCGCCTGAATGTGCAATTCCCACGGGCCGCTCATGATAAACGAAATCTTCGAAACTTTGACACGGTTGCCCGATACTTCAGTCAAAATTTGTTCATCGGGTGCACCATGACCATGCACTTTCATAAATGGAAAAACTTTTTGGACAGAAAGCGTCGCCGGAATTTCACCCGAGGCAGTTGTGATTTCAATTTCGCATGAGTTCCTGATTTCCTGAAGAGAATCACCGCTCACTTCAGGCCCGACACTCCAGCTCAGGATTTTAGCGTTAAAATAGCGACCTTTTATCTCAGCCGCAGTGTTGCGACCAGTGGCAGGACTCGTATGGTCGCCATGAGCCTTCCCGCTGCATCCGCAGGCGAAAACAGAAAAAACCGAAGTCATCAAAAGCGCAAACTGTTTCATTGTGCAATCTCCCTTGTTCAGTGCACCTAAGTACACGAGACACAGTTTCCTTCAAGCACAATCCGGTGAGATTTCATTTTGAAACCGGGGGGTACAAGTTTTTCCAGATGACCTGAACATCCGGCGACGGCGAAAACGCGATCACACTTCATGCAGAGAAAATGATGATGATGGTGCGTGCCGGTCTTTTCATAGCGCGGACTTGTTCCCGGAATTTCAACGTGTGTGATGAATCCTTCTTCCAAGAGCGACTTTATACCGCGATATACAGTTGCGATGCCCAAGTTAGGCTGGATGTCAGATGCGGCATCGAGCAGCTCCTGCGCGGAAAGTGGTCTGTCCGTGTGTTGGAACAGGCCTTTGATGAGCAGCTGCTGTTGTGTCTTTCGCTTGTCCTTTTTCTCAGTGAACATTGCTGCTCCGGTTCTAAGAATGTGTCTTTTGGATGTGTGCCTGTTTGCGTTCCTTCACGAGAGCGTCGAGCTCATCCAATGCACAACGGAGGTCTGTGCATTCATCATGGTTCATTGATAATTTGATTTCCTTCAATTGAAGAGCACGTTCGAGCATCGTTCGGGCCTCGGCCAAATTGAAACCGGTACTCATTTCAAGGCGACCCGCTGTCGTCAGGAAGGTGACTTCCCATCCGACAAGTTCACTGTCCTGTGCAATCTTGAGCGCTTCCTGAATGACGGGTCTTGCGCGGGCAACATCTTGGGTCTCAAGCAGAGCAGCAATATATAAGTTCAAGGCATCGCAGAGCATCCACCGCTCAGCGGGAAAATCCTTCAGAGTCTTAACCGCACTCCTCAGGAGTGGAAGTGCACTGTGCACTCGCCCTGCCTCCCTATACTGCAGTGCAAGGTGAAATCCTTCCATGGATGCAGCAACAGGATCTGCAGTCCAGAGCTTGCGGACAGAATTTTGTTTGGCGGCAATGCTAAATTCGTCCGACTTCAATTCGGAATCTTCCGCAGGCGCATGCCACGGCGGTAAAGGGTCCAATCCAACAGCCCACAGATGTTCGCCTTCAGCCAGTTCCTGATCCGAGAGCAGGCATTCGTCGAGCTGCCGGCGCACTTTTTCACTGTCCATATCTTTGCCGATGACCACAAGTTCCTGAGCGCGGTCGCCCCATTCCGAATCCCATTGCGCGCTAACCTCTTTTCGCTCTTCGGGAGTTAGGACCCAATCGGCTTCGGGCGTGAGCGCAAGCCAGACTCCTGCAGGCTCAAGGCGGCAGCTTGCACCGGCCTGTCCCCATTGAGCCACGGTATCGCTGCGTGTTGAAAGCCAAATAAAGCCTTTTGAACGGACGATCGTGTCGGATTCATTTTCAATAACGTCCGCAAATCTTTGCGTGTGAAAGGGCCGCTTTGCACGATAAACAAAACTCGAGAATCCGTATTCGTCCTTTTCCGATTTTTCCTGTCCGCGAAGAGTCTTAAGCCAGCCTGCAGATTGTGAAGCCTTTTCGAAATCAAAAAGACCCGTGTCAAGCACCTCGGCAAGTGCGACATTCGAGTTGTGAGCCGGTATTATTCTGGCCGCGGGATTGAGCCTCTTCAGGAGCCCGAGAACGTTGTTCAGCTCGGGCTTGCTGATGAGATCTGTCTTGTTGAGAACGATCACGTCTGCAAACTCTACCTGATCAGTCAGAAGATCAGAAAGGTTCCTCTCATCATTTTCATCGAGTGCCTGACCCGCCTCGGTGAGAAGTGCGCCTTCCTGAAACTGCCGTGGAAAATTCTGTGCGTCGACAACCGTGACAAGCGTATCGAGTCTGGCAAACGATGACAGCGATTGGCCTGTCTCATCCGTAAAAGTGAAAGTCTCTGCAACCGGTAATGGTTCTGATATCCCAGTGCTCTCAATGACAAGATAATCGAAATTGCCATCTGCGGCGAGGTTTCGAATCTCAACCAGCAGGTCCTCTCGGAGGGTGCAGCAGATGCAGCCGTTGCTCATCTCAACAAGTTTCTCCTGCGACCTTGTTATCTTCAGATTTCCGGACTTGACGAGCTTTGCGTCAATGTTCAATTCGCTCATGTCGTTGACAATGACTGCGACTCGCATTCCCTGCTGATTGTTTAGAATGTGGTTGAGTAAAGTTGTTTTTCCGGCTCCCAAAAAGCCGGATATCACGGTGACGGGCAAACGGGTCTGCATGTATCGTGGTCCTGAATTATAGTTGTATTATGCCTTTGTCGTTCTTTATGGTGCTTCCGCCCTGTTTGTCGCCGGAAAGCAATTGGACGATCAGTGTCTGTAATGATTTGAACTGACTGCGGGCCGCAAATTTGAGAATGCTGCCTGCCGGAGGTTTTGTGCACTCAAATTTAAAGACAGCATGTACTTCACTGTGCGTTCCTGCTTTATGTTTTTTGTCGGATTTTTCTTCGTGCTTTTCTTCTGTGACAAAAGGTTTGACGTCAGAGGTTGTCAACTTGCAGCCCAAAGCAGGGTCGGTCAGAAACATCTTGTCGGCATTTGATTTCAATTTGGTGACTGCATCGTCGCGCTTTTTAATGTCAGCCGGCTTTTTTGCTTCATGCTCGAAGCCGTAAATACTTTCTGACGGCGCTTCGAGTTGGATTGTCAGGTTGTTGCCTTCGGCGACCACGTTGACCTTGGCGACTCCGTGCTGGTGGGCGCTGTGGCCTTTTCCGCCAGCAGCAGCGAAGTTGTGAAGAACAATCTGCGGAAACAGGCATATTGTCAGAGCGAAGAGAACAATGTTATTTGAAAAAAATTTCATGGCATGCCTCGGTTTATATAAGCTTAACCGGATCTTATATCCGGTCTGAAGACTGTCAACAAAATCATCGTCTGTTTTTTAGTTTGTGCGCAGCCCCGACTCCGCTGTTGCCGAGCTTTTTAAGGAATACGATGATAAGGTGTCACGGTGTTTTTATACCGTCAGGGGAATTCGTAATGAATATTTGGATGACGATTCTGCTTGTGTTTGGTGCGTCCTCATGCGGATCATCAATAAATGAAATGGCAGTTCTGCTGTCGGAAGAAGAGATGCAGGAGGTCGAGACCTACTCCAAATTCTGTCAGGGATCGCAAGGCGGAGAAACCGTGAAAGTTGTCTTGGACTCTTCGGTTAAAAAATTGCCCTCTGTTGAATACAAGCCTCCCTTGTCTAAAATTCTTATCACCGGAGGGTTTGAATGCCGTTCTGGAGCCTTCCACGGGGCAATTGATCTTGTGGACTTGCTGGGTACTCCTGTGACTGCGATTGCCGACGGCGTGGTGAGGTATTCCGGACAACAGCGGCTGACCGGAAAAACTGTGGTGATTTTTCATCCCGAGAGCGGGGTTGAATCACTTTATGGACATGGGGATCAGAATTTGGTGAAGGCCGGTGAACTGATCAAGCGCGGACAAAGTATTCAGCTGCTTGGAAATACCGGTTCGTCTACGGGTCCGCATCTTCATCTTCAAACGACTTACAAGGGTGCATTTATAAACCCCTGCACTTTAATTGGCTGCAAAAACTGATTCTTCTGCGCCGCCGGTGTGATTGAGTCTCGGCTTTGGCAGGATTGCTTGTCCGCAGGCGGGCTTCTGATATTCTCGCACAAATCTGAATGAGGGGACGGGAAGATGAAGAGAATGTTGTTGCGGCTTGCGGCTGTCTGGCTTTCAGCATTGACGGTTTCTGCCAATACAGTCGCCGTGGCGGCGGATCGCAAGTTTGAAAACGTCTATCCCTTTCCGATGAAGTCTTTTTGGGATGCAATGAAGTTTCGGTTCACACGCAATCCTGCCAAGTGGCCCGAATCCCTGCCGGTGACCCGCCAACCTTCGGTGAACCGAATTCTCAAGGGCAACGAAGCGTCAATCACGTGGATTGGCCATTCTACGTTTTTGCTCGAGTTTGAAAATTTCAGGGTGCTGACCGATCCGGTTTATTCACAATGGATTGGTTTTACGTCATGGCTGTCCGTTGATCGGGTTGTTCCTCCCGCGGTGACCTTGGAGCAAACTCCCAAGGTCGATCTGATTCTTGTCAGTCACGACCATTTTGATCACATGGATCTGCCGTCTCTTGAGTTTTTTGCAAAGCGTGACAATCCGCTTGTGATAGCCGGTTTGGGTTCAAAACCTATTCTTGAGGATGCCGGATTCAAGAACATTGTTGAGCTGGACTGGTGGAGCAAACACACTCTGAACAAGGACACGGACGTGACATTTGTACCGGCCCAACACTGGTCGATGCGCGTTCCCTTTGTTCGAAATATGCGTCTGTGGGGTGGTTATTATTTGAAGTTCAGAAGCAAAACTTTGTATTTTGTCGGAGACACCGGATACCATCCTAAGCTGTTCAAGGAGATTCACGAGCGGGCAGGCGCAGTTGATTTTGCATTTATTCCGGTCGGTGCCTACGCACCGCGGGATTTTGTTCGCGATCAGCACATTGATCCCGACGACGCAGTTGAGCTTCACAAAGACGTCAGGTCCAAGAAGAGTGTCGGCATGCACTTTGGGACTTTTCAGCTGACCGATGAACCGATAGATGAACCCTGCCGGCTCCTGTCTGCTTCAGCCAAAGCAAAAACACTTCAGCCGGATGATTTTACCTGCATGGAAATTGGTGAGACAAGAACTCTGTTCGGTTCTGAACTGCAGGCTGATAACGCGTCTCCGGTGCCTGCAGGAAGCAACTGAGCAGGCGGAAAGTTGCGCCCGCACAACGGGAGTTTCAGTTTGGACGCTGTACATCCTTCACTGCTCAAACGAAAGATCATCCATGTCGACATGGATGCCTTTTATGCAGCAGTCGAGATGCGGGACAATCCCGAACTGCACGGCAAGCCCGTTGTGATTGGCGGATCGCCTCAGTCCCGCGCGGTTGTTTGTACATCAAACTATGAAGCGCGGAAGTTTGGAATACGCTCTGCTATGTCGTGTGCCCATGCATTCCGACTGTGTCCGCAGACAGTGTTTCTGCCGCCGGATTTTGCCAAATATACGCAGGTGTCCCGACAAATACGCGAAATTTTCGCGCGCTATACTTCAATCATTGAACCTCTGTCTCTTGATGAAGCCTTTCTTGACGTCACTGCCAATCAGCAAGACCTATATGCGTCGCAGATTGGAAAAATGATTCAGTCCGATGTTTCGCGCGAACTCCTGCTGACATGCTCGGTGGGTGTTGCGCCCAACAAACTTGTTGCCAAGATCGCCTCGGATTTCAGAAAGCCTGCCGGTTTGACGGTTGTTCCCCCCGAAAAGGTGGCCTCGTTTATGAGAGAGCTTCCGGTGCGAAAAATATTCGGAGTTGGTCCCGCAACGGAAAAAAGGCTGAATCATGCAGGAATAAAAACATGTGACGATGTGCTTCGTTTTCCTTTCGTTCAGCTGGAAGCCCAATTGGGATCATTTGCTCATTGGATTCATATGGCTGCGCAAGGCTTGGACGACAGGTCGGTGACCGTGCATCGCGAGCGGCGTTCATTGGGGCGTGAAGAAACCTTTTCCCAAGATTTAATTCTTGTCCCTCGACTACTGCAGGAACTTGAATCGCTGGCGGAACTTGTCGGCAGAGATCTTCAACGGAAACAATTGCGGGGACGCACCCTGACCCTCAAGGTCAAGTACCACGACTTCAGCCAAATCACCCGCAGCAGGACGTTGTCACGGGCCTCGGATGACAGCGCTGAGTTTATTGCAGCTGCGAAGTTGCTCCTTCTCGAAAAGACCGAGGCGGGCCGCAAAAAAATCCGGCTCCTCGGATTGAGCGTTTCGAATCTGGAAACAAAATCGGGAACTGAGCATCAGCTGGTTTCAGAATGGTCCGATGATGAAGCTCTTCTCACGCCACTGTGAGAGTCAGGTTCATATGAGCTCGGGTGAGTGACTTCTGATTTTCTTGCTGCGGATGAATGACGATTTCGAAATGCGGAATAAAGAAAGGGGGCGGATGCCCGCCCCCTCTTGGTTGAGTCAGCGCCGTGGTTCAAAAAAATCCACGTGAGATTTGATTGATTCACTCATGGAGATTGGACACCCAATTCAACGTTGGTTACCGAGTATGAGTAGAATTTGTTGTTCGATGAATCAGTGTCTTCCATGCGGACGATCAGCCAGCCCTTGTAGGTCTTGTTTGGATCAACCATCTCAGTAATCTGCCAAGCGACATTTGCGAATATTACCTTGGTACTGGCTTCTGCTCCTGCCTTTGACGCTCCTGAAGCCCCTGTCGCTGTTATCTTATCTGCAATAGCAAATTTGTCTGCTGCTTGATCGAAGGACAGCGCAGATGTGTCATCTGCACGTCCATCCACAATGACAGCTTTCATGTTCGACAATTTCTGTTGGTCGCCACCGGGAGTGCGGCATGTTGCGTTGGCACCGGTTCCTGTAGTCTTTGCGGTGTTGGTGGTTGCATCATCGTTGCACACGAACGTTACGTCTATTTCCCAACCACTGTAAGTCTTTGCAGACGCGCCCGTTCCTACGGTTAGCGGGCTCAAAGTACCAACAAAATTTAAAGTCCCTGCCGTATTGTTTGAACCCTGCATTGTCAGGTTGGGAGCCTCGAGAGCTCCGACGCTCATACCCTGCGAAAAGCCGGCATCCGAAACCTTCCTCGTCGTCAGGTCACTTCGAATTGACTCGAACGTCCACTTCAGACTGTTGGCTTTTGTTGTGTCAAAAGTTCCAGTGTCAGGAACCTTGAGTACGAATTGCACTTGGCCAACAGCGGGGTCTGTTCCGGGTTTGTAATAAAAGTATGAGAGTTCCGCAGCGGTGCAATTATCCTTTTGTGCGCAATTTACCGAGCCCGAGGCCGCTTTTGCTCCATCAACTGAAACCTCCACTTTAGTTGTGTTATCTTTTTTATAAATCTTTGTGAATTCACTTCCGTTCATCTTAATGCCGGCGAGCTCCGCAATGCATCCGGTGTCGTTTTTGAACAACTTAATTGAGGTCTTTTCCGTTACCCATTCGGATGTTGCATTTTTTTTGTAACCGGACTTGCATCCTTTGATTACATATTTGAAGGCAACGTTCTTCAAATCAATAAGCCCCAGCGCATCATCATCGCCTGCAAGACTCGATGCAACTGTTCCCGGTTCGACGGAAACTGCCATATCTACTGTTTCCGAATCCGAACCGACATCCTTGCCACCGCAGGACACCAGCATCAGAGCGCAGAGCGCCGGAGAAAAACCTGTAACTAACTTCTTCATAAACTCCTCCTTGGTACATCACTGGAATTACTTAAACGTCTGTAGACCCGTAAGAGATATCGCACACCTGTCCGAGAACTTTACCGAACCGAGCCAACCTGTTGAGCCTGCAAATAAATTCCAACTGTTCAAACCCGTGCTCTCACAATTTTTCCGACTCAATCTGCCACGCGGCATAAGACTTCATGCCCGAGTCAGAACTTGTGTACCTGACGAGGAGCCACAATTTTCCCGTGTCAATCATTTTGTCCTCACCCGCCAAAGAGGGGACTTCGAGATACGGCAAATTGGGATTGGCGGGCACGGTGAATTTTTTTGCTCTCGCACTGCCTGCGGAGAAGAATGCTTCGGCTTCGTCGGGCAGCAATGCGACATCGTCTGTGGTCCGGCGCGAAATCAAAACTTCATAATCGGCAATTTTGTGATTTGCCATGCCCTCGACAATACATCTGTCGTCACTGATGCCTGAAGCCTGCCCCATTAGAGTATCGCTTGCACTCATGCACTTGAATCTGATCCGGAACCGCCCCACACCGCTGTCCGGATCAACACCTTCAAAAAACAGCGGAGCGCTGTCGGACAGCGTAATGACAGGAGGCATTTCGCCGGCCACCGATGTTTGAAGGCTGATTTGTTTGACGAGCAAAAGGGTGATGGACATGACATTTTGGGATTCGTCCTTGGAAACATTCTTGGACGGAATCAGAGCGTAGCTCGTTCCGGGTTCTGTGTCCGAAATGTAAATTCCGATTCCGGTTTTTTTGCCGATGTACGAGGGCGCATCAATTTTTATGGGTACAAAACGCTTGCCGTCGAAATTGAGTGAATCGAGTTGAACGGTGCAGTCTTTGAGTCGGCTTGCGGATTTAAGTTTGACGACTGGTGCCGCGCGGGCAAACGAAAAAGGCAAACTGGGACTTTGGTTGACCCGCATTTCACAGCCCTTGAGGGTGTATCCCAGCTCACCCGAATCTTGTTTTATGCCACCGACCGAGTCCGGCGAGGTGGTTACGGTAAACTGAAAACCCTCAAAGGGAATCGCAGTCAGGTCAAGGTTTCCCGATCCGGAGTCAACGGCAATTCTCCCGCAGCCCGCAATCAAGAGCGTTGAGAGGTAAATCAGCCTCAGTACCCTGCGGAAGACAATTTTCATTTGGGTTTCCCTCGAGTCGCCTGAAAGGAAGATCGGAGCGGACACTCAAAATGTTTAGCTCGCGTGAAAGGCTGTCATCAAAAATCGCGCAACCTTCCACCTTCTCTCCAAATCGCCAAAAATATTACACTATTTAAATTGCTCTGAGGCTGTCGAGGGCAGATAATTGACGCGTACGGCCACCCCGCAAGAGCAGTCGTTTCGGGATTTCGGGCCCAACCAGACCGATTGGAGTCATAGACCCTATGAATCGTTTGCAAACCGGTTTTTCGTCCACGTCTTTGCGTTTGTTCTTTTGTTTGCTCTCGTTTCTCTTTGCAGTTTCTCTGCAGGGTGTGGGACTGGCACAGGAGAAGGAAGAAGAAGGTGATGATGCTGCAGCTGCTGAATACAGTGTCCTGAAGCAAAAGGGATGCATGGTTGCGATGAAGACCCCATCCAAACTCAAAGTCGGGAGCACTCAGAGCTTCACTTTCGGCGATGACAAGGTCTTCAAAGGCACGGTAAAAAAGGCCACAGACGACAAAGCAACGATTGCCTTTAAAGCAACAGGCGGTAAAGCTTGTCCCGACTGGGCAGGCAAAACGCCCAAGCCTGCGGCTGCCGAGGCGGCCGAGGCTGCATCCGAGGAAGATGCCTCCGGTGAAGAGGCTGAGAAAGCCAAACCTGCTGCGGCAAAAAAAGATGCGAAGAAGGATAAAAAATCAAAGAAAGATGCCAAGGCTAAAAAATCCGGAAAGACGGAAGGTGGCGAGGAGCAGGCCTCTCAGGATGCAGCCAAAGCCAAGCCGCCCGAAAGCAAGAAAGAATACCGGATTGACGCAGGCGCAGGCTATCTGATTATGAATCAGGTGATTTCAGCTTCAAATCCATTCATCGAAGAGGCCAAGAAAGAAAAAATATCATCCATCGCGGGATTGCTTTATTACGGAGGATTGCAGGCCAGCTTTCCGATTTCTGCCGGCAATATTTTAATCGGCGGACGTTATGCGATGTACTCGGCGTCTAAGGTTGTTGAACTTGGCGCGGGTTCACCCTCGTTCAAGTATTCTGTAAAAGTCAGTGAACTTGTCGCCAAGCCCGCATTCGAGCTTCCTACTTGTTTTGGTCTCGGTTTTTCATGTGCCGTCGCCGGAGTTGTCGGCAAGTCGAATTCCACGGAAATCAAAATCGGCGCGGCTGATTCCCCTCCCGCAGGCAAATTCAGTTACATGAGATTTGGCGGCGGAGCGATGCTCAGATTCAAACTTTTTGAGGGATTCTCTGCATACGCCGATTTTGAGGGAACGACATCGAGCGCAACGCTCGTGCGGGGCGACACGGAAAAAACCTTTGCAATCACCCCCGGCTTCATTGTTGCTGCCGGCGGGATAAATTTTGCGCTTTGAAAGTCAGGAAATTACATAGTCTTCACGAAAAATAAAAAGCCAGTTTGTCCGCAGCTGATCGCTTATCTGTTACATGTGAGAGAACCATTGTTATTCCAAATATCGCCGACGCATTCAAATGGAAGTGCCAACACCGTATTGTTCATGCTTCCGTTTATTGCTCTGCAGCGCGCAGTGAGTTTCGCGGTTGTCAAAGTGACGCTGTCGCAGGACTGCGTATATGTTCCGGAAAGTGAATTGGCAGTTGTGTTTCCGGCTGCGTTCAAATCGTTGCTCAATTCAATTCGCACCTTTTCTCCTGTTGGATTTCCACAGTTCGCATCAACCCATAGCCATTTTGCACTGTCACTCGCAGTGATGGTAAATGACTTTGCAAGTTCATTTAATGTTATTTTGCTGCCGACCGGATATTTGGATGCGAAATTTCTTGTCGACTCTATGACAACTCCAAGATTGTCGCTCTCCTGAGCCTGCAGCTTCACAATGCCGTCGGGCGCTGCCATCGTTCCGAAAGCGCATGTATCGAGGTCAGACAAAATCGCATACTTGTATTTTCCTCCGGTCGTAAAACCAATGAACGATGCCGAGCTGCCTGACGCTGTCGCAGTAATCGCGCTTGCTGGAGGATACAGCCACAGCCGCATTTTAAGAGAGGCATAGTTGTACTGGCCACCGAAGAAATTATTCGTCTTCGCCTGATTGTACCAGCCGAATGTCGAGTAGCCGTTGGTGCCGCCATAAATAATTCCAGAATAGTCACCGCCCATCCAATCATTGCCGTTGTCTTCGTGATGGAACAGGGAATACACGTAGGCAGTGAGAACCGGAGCTGAAAGCGATTTGACCAGTGGAAGCCTGTTTGCATTTTTCATCAGGTGAATATTGTTTGCCGCAGGAGCGCTGATTGTCTCCCACGTATTGGCAGCTGTTTCTATTTGTGCGACCAGACGCCAGTTGCCGTCAGTCGTTGCATTTGCACGGTTCCAAATCGACAGCCAACGCGTGTCGTCGATCACCTTCGATTCGTCCGTCAGGTTGATCACTCCGGCGACCTGAGTTGGACTAAGAACATTCTGTTTGATAACGCCAATCAAGTAACGCTCGCCGTCTTTGTGCAGGCAACCCAACTGTGAAACCTCGCCCTGTGATGTTCCGCACGAAGCGGTGATTGTCGTCTGAACCTGTGTCGCCGGCATGAGGTACCGGATAACGACCCGTCCGTTGCCGCCCGCTGCAGACTTCCAGTTCGTTGATGCTCCCGGAATTTGCTTGGCATCGGCAATTGCACCGCCTGCTGCAATACCGGCGACGTAGTCAGGGTCAGTTGTTTTGGGAGGTGTCTTGCCAGTGCCGCTGGTGCACTCCGCCGCACTGAAAGAGCGATCTGCAAACTTACGAACGCTTCCCGCCGGATCAACATAATCATTGATTCCAGTGCTGCCTGCATTGCTTGCGAGAACTCCGCCGTTCGCTGAAGGGCCAACGTAGCAGCTTCCGCCGCCACCGCCGCCGTTGGTGTTGTTGTTTCCGCCGACACCCGATGCGCCACCGAAATAGCCGCCGCCGCCGCCACCCGGTCCGCCTGTTCCACCGTTACCGCTTGAAGCACCGCCCTGAAGAGCAGCTCCTTTACCGTTGCCCGTTTGGCCACCTGCTGTTTGGGAACCGCCGGAGCCGGCATTCGCTCCGCCGTTTTGAGCGGTGAGTCCGCCGCCTGCTGCACCATTGCCCTGTTTTTGCGAACCGGATGGTGTGTACCAGCCTGCTCCCCCGCCGCCGCCGGCAACGAGGATGAGTTTGTCCTGTTTGCCGTAACCGTCGATGTACACATTGGAAGAACCGCCACCATCACAGCCGCCGTTATAACCGGCTCCACCGTTGGGATAGCTGGCCGGAGCTGAAACATCACGTCCGCCCTGCCCAACTTCAACGTACACTGTCTCGCCGGCCTTCACCGAAACGGTTGCCGCAGAGTATCCGCCGGCACCTCCGAACTCGGCATTGTGTGAAGCGGCGTAGTTCGGGGTTTCGTCGAAAACACAACCGCCGGCACCCCACGCTTTGATGCTGATTGAAGTGACGCCATTGGGAACCTTGAAGGATTCAAGACCGCCCGTGTAGTTGAAAATTCTGACTTCTTCTTTCATTGATGTTGCAATCATTGCAGCTGTTGAAGCTGCACTGAGCTCAAGATTTGTCACAAGGTACGACGTTGCAGCCGAAGACCCTGTGCCTTCGCTTTTGCGCAGAATCAACCAGCCTTTGGCGGCCTCGGACTGATCGAATGCACAACCTTTGCTGATTGACGTGCCTGCAATCGCCGCCGTGGGAAAATGCGCCTTGACTCCCTTGAACCGCAAGCCGGTAATGTAATCGGCGGTCGCAGTTGAATTGAATGTTGCTCCGCTTTTGATAACGGGCACAAGTGATGTCGGACTGTTCATCACTCTTGAGCTGGGAACGGCCGCAAACAGCGCGGCGACCTGTTCGAAGGTCAGTTTGTCGTCAGTGCTGCGGCACATCACGGCTGCAATCTGCAGATCGTGAATTTTCATTTGATCGCCTGCGGGCGTGGGGCACGCTGCCGTGGTGTTCACTGCGCCGGCAGTTCCCAAACTCACATTGTTGGCACACCGCAACAACACGTCGAGCTGAAAGCCGCCGTTGGCCTCGGTACTTCCTGCTGCTCCGGCCGAATACACTGCACCCATGCTAGAAAGACCCAAGCCGTTGTTTGCACTCTCGGGAAATTTAGCATCAAAAGGAATTTCAAAATTGGGAGCTTCGAGCGCGGCCGAACCGAGTGACTGCGTTTGGCTAACGTTCTTGACCGAGCGTGTTGTCACATCACCGTCAATCGCCTGAAACCTGAAGTCCGGTGTGGTGTTTGATTTCAAATCCAAGAGTGCGTCTTTGACCAGCAGCTTCCGTGTTGTGCCAACCGTCGCAGAATAAACCTTGGCCTGTGCAGACGGAGATGGTCCCGCAAATGCATAAGCACTTTCCGCAGTGCCCGAAGGCATTTGATAGTCCGCTGAAGTTGAACTTCCTGCGGCTTTCAGTCTCACTGCGTTCAATTTGATTTTGCAACCGGTATCATTTTTGTAAAACTTGATTTTAAGCTGGTCAATGGCCGTGAAGGTGTCAATGGTGCTGCTGTATCCGGATTTGCAACCGCTGACGGCAACCTTGACAGAAACGCTGTTTCCGCTGAGCAACCCCATTCCGTCTTGATCGCCGCCGCCCATGCGCACGCCGCTGTTTGAAACCATGCCCAGCCGGACGCTGACCGAGTCGTCGTCCAGACCTTCAAGTTCGACTGCATTCTGGTTCTTTTCACCGCACGATGACAGCAACACCAAAGGCAGAAGATAAGGCACTGACAAAAAACGCATGGACGTCCCCCAGTGGCTACGCGTACCTAAGGAGGATCGGTCGAACGAAGGCCTGACTTTAGATAAATGGTAAAACACCGGATTCCTTGGATAAAAATAGAATCCCGTCCTTTCTGAAATCGCATCATTTCGCGGGTGTGAAGCTACCCGAGTATTTTGCTTTTCCGACCGTCACCGCAATATTGTCGAGGTTAATGTTTGACGGATAAGAATCGTTGGTTTGCCAGTAGCCCCAGCCGGCACCCAAATTGATGACTTTGAACGGCGCGACAATATCGCTTGAGGATTCGAGCCGTCTCATTTTTCCGTCAAAGAAGCACATGTACGCGCTGCCATCAAAGACCAGCGCAAAGTGGTGCCATTTGTTCAGCTCCGGCTTTGCTCCGATTTTCGTTTGGGTCAGCGGCTGCCATCCCGGGCTGTACCACTCTTTGTTTTTGTCGCCGCCCGCAGGTGCATTGACACCCATGACCAGTTCACCGCCGTTGATTCCTATCGCGAACGCACCAACGTCGAACGAGGACATCATCATTTGATAGGTGTCGTTAAACGCCCGCACACGGAACCATCCTTCAATCGTCCACTCGCCGTTGCCTAATCCGCGAGGTAAATTCAATTTTCCGTAACCGCCGTTTTTGAATGAGAGCGATGCCGCACCGGCAGCAAAGGTCGACGTATCACGCGACGCTTCGCCTGACATTGAAACGGAAGCACTCGAAATTCGCTCAACCGGTGCCGCCTGCTCTGCATCAACGAACAAGGTTGCAGCGCCCATCGTCGGATCGTCAATTTGTTTGACGTAACGGGTAATCGCGCGCACCTTCACATATCCGGACGAATCGCCGTCTTCAGCCAGCGCTCCGGACGGCAGGTTGGCTGCGTGAACATGCGGCCCCCAGCGTTGATCAATCAAATCGCCGTCGGCATCCGAACCCAGATTGTAAACCCAGCAGGCTCCGTAATGCTGCGTGATGCCGGAATAGTAAGTCGCGCAGTTATTGCTCCACGTGTCGGCATCATAATCCTTGGAGGCCCAACCGTATGCCAATTGGTTCAAATAAATGCTCTGATTGCCTTCCACAAACTCCGGAGAATTGACCTTCATTGTGGTCTTATCGATTCCCGCAATACGCGCCACGAACATCACGCGTTCAACCCCGTCGGAACCGACGACAGTGTCTGTAACCTGAATCTTTTTGTTGAACGGAGCATCATAAAGACTTGGCCGGTAGCACATTGTCCCGTCGGCACAATCACCCTTGTCTTTCAGCCGATCAGCATATGCAATAGTGAAGAATTTGACCGGATCATCCTTTTCAGCGACAGACGGACCGTAAGTGTTGCCCACGCTGCGATAAAGGATCGAACCATACGCGGCATTCGTCGGAATCATCTCTTTGGCTTTTTCCGTGTAGAAAGTCTGCGCCACTTCATCAAGTTTTTTGACGTATCGGGTGATGGCCCGCGCCCGCACGTAGCTGCTCGCATCTGCCCGCTCGGGCAGGAATCCGGACGGTGCGTGATCGCGATGAATATGCGGGCCCCATTTCTCGTCATCGAGCGCACCGTCGGCATCGGAGCCTAAGTTGTAGACCCAGCATGCGCCGTAATGCTGGCTAATGTCAGAATAATAAACTGCGCAATTGTTGCTCCACGTATCTGCGTCGTAATCTTTGGCCGCCCAACCCGCGGCGAGTTGGTTATCAAAGACCGAGCGCACTCCCTCAATATACTCCGCACCGCGAACTTTCATTGTGTTCGGATCGATGCCACCGATTTTGGCCTTGAAAATGATACGTTCAACGCCGTCGGAACCGACGATCGTATCTGTCACCAAAAGCTTCTTGCCAAGATTGGAATTGTAGAGAGTCGGACGGTAACACATCGATCCGTTCTTGCAGTCACCTTTGTCGGTCAGCCGTGCTGCATAGGGGATTGAAAAGAATTTAAGAGGGTTGGTTGCGTCACTCGCTGACGATCTGTTTGTGTTGGCGACACTGCGGTAAAGAATTTCACCATGGTCTGCATTCGTCGGAATTTGAGTTGAGGCAAGCTCGGTGAGAAAAGAAGGAGAGACATCATTTGTCGCTTTAATGTATCGGGTAATCATGCGCACACGCACGTACGAACTGCTGTCACTTCTGTCGGCCTTGGAACCGGAAGGGAGTCCCGAAGTGTGAACGTGCGGGCCCCAGTTGCTTTCCTGATCCTGTGAAACCATTCCGTTCACAGAACCGCCGTCGGCATCGGTACCAATGTTGTAGACCCAGCATGCAGAGTAGTGTTGCGTAATTTCACCATAATACTGTGCGCAATTGTTGCTCCATGTATCCGAATCCGAGTCAAACGACGACCAACCCGCCGCAAGCTGCGCGTCATAGACCGCACGGATTCCCGAAGTGAACTCAGGATCCAGAATTTTCATATTGAATTTGTCAATGCCGCCGATTTTTGCGGTAAAAATGACCCGCTCAACGCCGTCGCCGCCCATCACCGTATCAGTCACGATCAGTTTTTTGCCGGGGGCAAGATCATATGCACTTGGTTTATAACAATTTCCCGCAGAGCAATCGCCCTTGTCACTGAGTCGTTCCGTGTAGGGAATTCTGAAAAACTTGCGCGGATTCTGGGCATCGGATGCCGTTGAGCCTGATGTATTTGCAACGCTCCGGTAAGCGACCGTGCCGTATTCGGTGGTTTGAGGTATCCACATCGGTGCATCTTCGGTCAAAAATGAAGGAGTCTGTTCATCAAGAACTTTGATGTAGCGGGTAATTCCTTTCACGCGAACGTAAGTCGATGTGTCGTCGGCCATCCCCGTAGCGCCCGAGGGAAGATTCGGACGGTGAACATGGGGACCCCAGTCAGAATCATCCAAAGCTCCGTCGGCGTCTGATCCAAGGTTGTAAACCCAGCAGGCGCCGTAGTGTTGGGTTGTACCGGAATAATATTCCGCACAATTGCTGCTCCATGTATCGGCATCGTAGTCTTTCGATGCCCATCCCGATGCAAGCTGATTCGTGTAAATCGACTGATTGCCGCTGACAAAAACAGGATCCAAAACGGCCATCGTCTCTTTGTTTATTCCGCCGATCGTTGCAACAAAGAGAACGCTTTCCTTTCCGCTTGCATCCGTGACCGTGTCGGTGATTTTCAGTTTCTTTCCCGGATAGGATAAATACAGATTTGGCATGTAGCAGTTGCCTTTGGAGCAATCACCTTTATTTTTGAACCGCTCACCGTAAGGAATGTTAAAGAACTTTCGAGTATTTTCGGCATCGACGGCTGCGGTGCCTTTGGTGTTTGCAACGCTTTTGTAAAGAACGACACCATGTTCTCCGTCGAGGTAGTTCGACGCAGACATTCCGTCCGAGGGTCCGACGGAAGCCATGGTAAAACTCAGTTCGACGTTTGTGACGAGCATAGAGGATATTTTCGAATCACCGCTCTTTGCCGTCTTACGGAGAATCAACCAGCCTTTGTTGGCGGTTTTGAAATCCATCTTGCAGCCGCTGCTCACGGAACTTCCCTCGATCGCCGCTGCCGGAAAATGAGTTTTAACTCCCTTGAACTGAAGGCCCGTTATAAAGTCGCCCGCTGCAGTTGTTTTGAGACTCACGCCGTTCTTAATGACAGGTGCCAACCCGGTCGGAGCCGTTGCAACTCTGCCTGCAGGCACTGAAGCGAACAAAGCATCAGCTTCGTCAATCGAGATTGGCACGTCATCTTTGCGGCACATCACAACCGCAGCCTGAATATCTGAAACAGTCATTGCATCGCCGGCAGAGGTCGGACAACTCGTGGAAGCGCCTACAGCACCAACGTTGCCGAGACTCACATTGCCCGCACAGCGCATTTTCAGGTCAAGCAAAAATCCGCCGTTTGCCAATGCAGTTCCCGAGGCACCGCCACTGTAAACCGTGCCGTAGGATGAAAAACGAATCCCGCTGTTGGGGCTCTCCGGAATTTTTGCATCAAACGGAATTTCAAAGTTGGGTGCTTCGAGCACCGATGAACCCAGTGACTGGCTGTTGGCGACTCCGACGACACTTTTGACTTCCGTGTCTGCACCAATCGACTGAAAGAGAAAATTAATTTTTGTGGGACTGGCAGAATCAAACTTGATGTCTCGAATGTAAAGACGCTGCTTCGGATTTGAAACGTCCACATAGACTTTCGGAGTTGAGGAAGGGGTAAGTCCCGCAGTGGCGAATGACGATTCCGGACTACCGGCGGCTATCGCGTATTCAACGCCCTTTGAAGCTCCATGTCCCTGAAGCTTCACAGAGTGAACCTTAACAGTGCAGCCTTTGTCGTTTTTGTAGAGTTTGAACGACAGCCCTGAGACGGGTTTGTAGTCACCGACATCTTTTTTGTATCCCGACGTACAACCTGAAAGACTCGCCTTCACCGATACGCTGTCGCCCTCAAGCAGGCCGAAACTTGCAATCGAACCGCCTCCTGACCCTGTGAGCCCCATGGCATCGGAGCCCGCTTCAAGGTTGAAGGACACGTCAAAAAAATCGACCTCAGAAACAGATGAGTCATTTCGGCCACATGACAATGCAGCGAGCGCCAATAGCGCTGTCGGAAAATACTTTCTTCCCGCGGCCATACTGACTCCTTCTCCTTCGTGCAGATCGGAGATCGGAATGCCGTTCTCAAAGATGAGTATAATTCGTAAGCGTTCAATTAGATGAACAAAACTTTGGAAAGTCCGGAGGGTATTGGGTTTTGCCATAGTCCAATTATGCGCCAGTCACTCAGGCGTGAAGTGGAACGTCTTTTGGAGCAATTTTATCGCCAGATGTCCGCAAACCATTTCATTTCGAAACTTTTGAAAATTTTTTGGGTCAAAAGTGAGTCTTTGCTCTCATTAGGTTTTCACAGGATTGACACCCGATTTCTGGATATTTTTACGGTGGTTGATGAGTTTGGTCCTCCGTAGGGAGACGTTATGCTCGGCAAAAATTCTGCACTTTATTCAGTGAAGTTCCCGGAAGCCGGAGATATATGGCGAAAGCTGAATTTCTGGCAGCACGGAATCGTGTTTTTCCTGCTGACACTGCCATTCGCATTCTGGCGGCATATTAGAATTCACGGCGACGAAAAGGTCTATGTCGCACAGGCTTTGGAAATGGTTCGGGCCGGTCATTTGTGGCAACAGCTTCAGTTTGGGGACGTCAATTACATAAAAGGCCCGAGTCATTATCTACTGCTGATCATCGGACATCATCTTTTTGGATTCTCACCCTTATCGATCACTTATATGAACCTGATTCTCGGTGCCTGCGCAGTGACTGCACTCAGGTTGTCATCGGAATTTTTGCTTCCTGCACAGAGCCGGTTGATGGGACTCGCCGGACTGCTTTTCGCAACCTCAGGCGCGCTCGTCATGTTTACCTTTTCAAGTCAGATGGACAGCGCTCTGACAAGCCTTTACGCAATTACAATGTCGCTTGCCGTTGCGGCGCGATACACCGGAGCAACCGGATATTTTTTGTTGCTCTGGCTCACGGTTGGTTTCGCCGGAACTCTTAAATCGCCATTGCACAGTTGTTTGCTTGGGATATCGGTTGTTGCATATTTCTCATTCGGAAAGCCGTCAATCAGGAGTCTGTTCGGTTCCTCTCGGAAAATTCTCTCCTTGTTCGCGGGAGTGTGTCTGACCGCCGCAGGATATGTTTTGCCGTTTTTTTTGGACCGTGAAAATTGGTTTAAGACTTATATCTTCAGAGAACAGTTTGATCGGCCGCGCTTTTCAGATTCCGCCTTCGTTTTTTTGTTTAATAATTTTTTCGTGAACTTGGCGCCGTGGAGCTTTCTGGTAGTTCCTTGCTGCCTTATTGCCTACCGGCGCATGCGCAAGGGAATACTGCAGTTCGACCGCAGCTCGGCATTGTCTCTCGCATTTTTGTTGCCGACGTTTCTGTTTTTTTTCGGGTTGGGCTACAGGGCGCCGTGGTACGGTTTACCGATGATTCCTGCAATCATTGTATTGCTGGTTGGTCAGCTGCAGGCGATTCGCGGGTATGCCGGAATTTTCGCCAAAGTTGTTTTGCCATTTTCGATGCTGATGATTTTGGCGGTTGCCGGCTGCCATTTTGCGTTCTTCGGTGGCGCCCCATGGTGGACTTCAGGCCATACGTTGGCTCTTCTGACTTCGTTTATTTTGTCAGTTGTTTCTTTTGAGTCAGTTATTTCCAGAGGTCGTTTGGTCAGCCGTGCGACTGCAATGTTGTCCGGCTTGGTATTTTTTTGGTTCGGGACTCTTGGCCTGACAGCGACCTTGGGTGAGTCAGAGCTGAGTGACGCTCGGGAATTATTGTCCGAGCACAGGGCGCCGCTCAATTACGACAACACGAGGAGGGAAAACTTCAACGAATGGGGGATGATGGCGTACATGTTGGGAGTTTCTACCCATTTCTCAAACACTCATGCAGATTTAATGGCAGCGGGTTTGAAGGGGCAATGGCTTGTTTTCACCTCTCAGCAGGATTTGGATTCCTTTTGGACATGGATGAAACTGAACAATGCAGTTGAGTTGAAAGCACTGCGACCGTCGGTCAATGTTTGGAGAAGATGGCCAAGGAATGCAACACAAATGCGGGAGATTTGGTTGTCCCGCGCCAGCACGGAAAACACGTGGGACAAAGCGACAAGGCACTTTTTGCTTGTTCGCTTCACGAATGCAACCTCAAGTGTCTCGGTAAACTCGGATCTTGGCAATATTGAGCGGTAATTCCAGCCTATTCGGAATAAAACGATTGGAACAGGGAGAGTGCTTTTTCAAACGTCGTAGTCGGGCTGTTTGTCGCCTTCGGACCGTGAAGAAAGCGCTCTCCCGTCAGTGGCCAAGTGCCTCCCCAAGTGACGCATCCGAATGTCTTTTTCGTATCACGGCATACCGCACAGGTTTCAAGTTCCGCCGAAGTTATGAGTTCCCAACCATAAGGGAAATCGACCAAGACCGCTGCTTTTTGTTTCTCTGCCTCAAGGGAGCCGTCTTGGGATCCCAAATCTGAATTGGGCCAGTGATCGCGGAAGAAGGGCGAACATTCGGAACTTCGTTCCGCGCATTGTGTTGCATCGTGGTCAACAAAATATCCCTGTTCAACATTATTCGCAGTGCGCTTTGTTCTGATTTGATTTCGGACCGACTGCCCTGCCGGCCACTGGTAGTCGTTTCCTTTGTTGTCGAGAATGCGCGCAGTCTGAATAAAACTGATATTCGTGCAGATGCCGGATGGATTGCCAAGTTTTGCCCTAAAGCTTACACGCCCCGAGAGCACGTCAACCTCACCCGCTGTTTGCGCAGCAGTTGTCCACATGGTTTCAACAACGAAGTTTCCTTGCGGAAGATCAAAGCTTCGTCTCAGCACTTGATCTTTTGATACGAAGATGGAATTTTCGCCGGCGTTTGCCGGCAAGGGAACGGTTGAAAAGCTCAGAGCCACTCCTGCACAAATTGAAGTCGCTGATGGCCTAAACATTTCGGGTATCCCTCAAAGTTGGACTGAATTTGCTTATGTGTTTAGCATAATAAGGTGAATGTCGCAAAGGGGGCCGCACGACTTGGAGCCGGCCTTCATGTGATCCATTGAAACCTCACAAATTCATCACAATATCCAATTCACAACAATCGCGAATTTAGCGATTTACGCCCTGATAATCGCACTCTGGAGGGATCAGGCGATGACAATTAACCGCAGAAATTTTATCACATCAGGCATTTTGGCCACGTTCGCTTCAGCTATCGAACGCTCTGAGGCATTTGCAGCAGGAAGTAAAAGCCTTTCGGATGACCCTCGTGCTCATGCAGCAAATCTGATGTCCGAAGAAATGAGAATGGGATTCGGCGATCCGCGGCGCAAAAAGGCGTTTCGCCCGCTGGGTTACTCAGCTCGGGATGAGCTTTCAGTGGCCGAGGGATTCACATGGTATCCTTTGCTGAGAACAGGTGATGTTATCAACTCACGGGGCGACAGAGCGGGTGACTGCTGTGATTTTCTTCATTTCATGCGCGGTCAAACCTCGGGTCAGGCATTTCTCTGGGTCAATCATGAATATCTCTTGGACAACGTTCTCTACGGAAAAATTCTGAGTCCCACCGAGAAAAGTAAAGAACAAATTGATGCAGAAATGAAGCTTGTCGGTGGAAGTTACGTTGAGCTTTTAAAGGTAAAACAAAAGGACGGCAGTCAGCGTTGGCAGGTCAAATCAGATTCTCAGCTTGCCTTTCGGCTGGATGCAAACACTCCAATTCCGCTTGTCGGGCCTGCGGGCGGGAGAACTGT
The DNA here is from genome assembly GCA_009926615.1 of Pseudomonadota bacterium. Taxonomy (GTDB): domain Bacteria; phylum Bdellovibrionota_B; class Oligoflexia; order Silvanigrellales; family Silvanigrellaceae; genus RFOM01. The sequence goes on along the minus strand of RFOM01000014.1, from coordinate 37,045 downwards.
TCTTGGAACCCTCGCCAATTGCTCCGGCGGTTTTACGCCTTGGGGAACAATTCTGACCGCTGAGGAAAACTATGATGTTTATTTCAAAGAAAACGAGGGCACGTTTCATTCATACTACGGCTGGGGAATTCAATATCCGCGCTCCGAGGAGGATTACGGCTGGGTCGTTGAAGTGAATCCGGCAACACAGAGTGCGCGCAAATTGACTGCACTTGGACGGTTTGCCCACGAGGGCGCAACCCTGACGAAATCAAAGGCCGGCAATGTTGTTGTCTATCTTGGCGACGATGCAAAAGGTCAGTGCATTTACAAATTCGTATCAAAGGGAAGAGTCACAGGCGATCCGGTGAGAGACACAGATTTGCTCGTTGATGGAGATCTTTATGTTGCCAACTTCAGCAAAGGGGAATGGATTCACCTCAGTCCGGAAAATCCGAACTTGGCAAAAGATGACAGATTTAAAAATCTGTCTGGAATTTTGATCAACACGCGTGAGGCGGCAAAGCTTGCGGGCGGTACCAAATTGAACAGGCCGGAAGACATTAAGATCGATCCTTCCAATGGTGATGTTTATTTTGCGCTCACAAACAATGCGGATGCGGGAGATATTTACGGGTCTGTGAACTTGCTGCGTGAGAACAATGGTGATGCCGGAGAGAAAAGATTTTCTTTCCAGACTTTTGCGACAGGAGGTATACGGACCGGAATGTCATGTCCCGACAATCTGACGTTCGGCCCGGGCAATTTGCTTTGGGCCTGCACAGACATGAGCGCTCCGGCGATGGGCAAGGGGGCATTGAGTTCGTTTGGCCGAAACTCGATGTTTCGGCTTGAGACTGACATTGCAGGCAGTGTTTTTGCCAGACATTTTATTCAGGCGCCGCGTGATGCCGAACTGACGGGTCCCACCTTCCTGCCTGACGGCTCTGGACTGCTGTTAAGTGTGCAGCATCCCGGTGAAGGTTCATATGCCAAAGCTGGCATTGGACTGACCAGCCATTGGCCGGACGGTGGAGAGGCGAAGCCTGTCAGTACTGTTGTTTGCATCCTGCCCGTCGATGGAAAAAAAGAGCGATTCTCTCGGTGAGAATCTTCCGGAACGGCCATTCAGAAGTGTCAGGCCTCGAGGGAAACTGCAATTGCTTTCTTGAAAACCGCGCAGACATGGATGAAGTTGAAAATTCTTTTTTACTTATGTTTCTTCGCCGGTGGCCGAACAATTTTGAGTTCAATGTCTTGCCAGTCTGTCGGAACATCAGGGTATAGTCTAATCATTTCCTCAACGAGAGACTCGACCGTTGTGACTTCGGGGCGCATGTTCGGAACAGGCACTTCCTGCGAGCCGTCACCCCAAATCGGGCGGGGACTGAAGCTGACGACACGTTCTCTGCCAATTTCATCGCGTGAACCCAGAAGCTGTACCACGTGGCTTGTTTCATCCATAAAAACTGCGTCGCCGGCTTCGATCTCGCGAGGCCATGTGACTTTGACAGACGAACTTCTGATTATATAGCGTGCGCTGCCAACTGGCTGACCGAAATTTTCCGAGAGCTTTTCGCCAGCGGCTCTCTTGCGGTACAAAGCATTAACAGCTTCCAGATCAAGCTCGCCAAGTCGCAGTCCCGTGTAGAGAACGTACTCCCAACAGTTCAGACTCAAAGAGTTTGTGAAATCCGGAATTTTTTGCCCCTGCTTTGCTGTCTGAATCCAATTTCTAAGTTGTTTCGCACCGCGGTGTGAAACTCCGAAAGGAGACCACACCGCCTCTGCTCTCGAATTCTCTTCGAACCATAGGAGGTCGGAGGCCTCAGAGCGGCAACGCGACGCGGTGCATGAGTTCTGCGCAGCCGCGCCCGAAGCGAGAGGAAAACATACGGAACCCGCAACAACCACGAGAAAGGTAAAAGTCGGACGAAAGCTCAATGCAATAAACTCCTTCACGACGGTGCAGCAAAGCAAGCAGCTCTCTTAAAGAGAATCCAGCGCCTCCAGCATGTTTTTTCCTTCGAATTCTTTTTTCAGTTTTTTAAATTTTTTCTTCGCTTCTTCGTAGGCTACTTCTGCCTTCGATTCTTTTTTGTCTTCCTCGAGGTGCCGGCCGGTAATGATCAAATCCTCGATCTCTCCCAAAGCGGTAACCAAGTTTTCAATTTCCTTCATCGAATCGCCCCGACAGGTGTGCTTGGTCATGGCGTTCGCAACATGGCAGACCTTTGCAATTGTACGAAGGCGTTTGCGGTGATTATGGAAGAGAATTTCATTTTCATGTGTGCCCGGATCCTTTATCGCAAGCACGACAGGGTGTTCCGCGTCAGCCAAATCAGATTGTGCATTCACAAGAATGCGGGCGTTCTGTGCAGGTGAATTCAGAGCAAGAGGCAGCTGATTTACGCCGCCCCAAAAGAAGTCGGAATACTTCTTGGACTGAACGATATTTGATGAGTCTAACGGTCGTATTTCGAAGAAAGCGGCCCATATTTTTTCAGACAATCCGCCCTCTGCAAAATAATGACTCTTCCAACGGAGGACCTTCTTTCGCCGCTCCTTCAGTTTCTTTTCATCCTTATACTTGGGTTCTTTTCCGGCGGATAAACTTTCGACAGCTTGCGGATTTGTGTCAAAGAGGTCCTTAAAATCTCCAACGACGGTATATCCGTCATCCAAACCGTCGCGGACATCGTCCCAAAGGTCAGTTTCGTGCGCAAAATTGTGAGAAAATATATCCATAATATCGCGCATGCGGACAATTTGTTTGCGGAGATCTTTAGCCTCATGCGGAAGGGTTTCAGCGTTAAACTCTTTGATTCCCGCATCCACGACAGTCTTCGCATCGGCCGCGAGGTCTGCTATTGACCGTGTGTATTGGTTCGACTGCCGGCTTTGCAGGGAAAGATTTTCAATCAGACTTGCTGTTGCGCACGGGTGGACTGAGTTTTGAATCAGAAGCGTGGCGATTAAAATTTTTAAAGCATTGTTTGTGAAGAATGACTTTTTCATATTCCGGCCCTCTCTGAAAACTCGGCTAGCCTTGATTTTCATCAGCTTCAATAGAAAATTTGTGATAAATCGTTCTGAAAGCTGCTTTCATGCAAAAAATACCCGACTTGAGAATGCTCCCTTCACGGCCGGCATTCTCCGTTTGACTGGCGAAAAAGCGGCGAAAACTATTATTTTGCCAACAACCTTAGTTTAAAGCTGTAGAATCGTGGCGCGCCTAATTAGTCGATAATATATGATAATTGAATCAATTTTCGATATAACTCAAGTTTGCACAGCATACGTCGACCACCATCAATAAGACCAAAACAGGGGGTGACGGATGGAAGCGTTAAAGATTGCCAGCGACAATTACGTCGCGTTTACATTTTTCATTGGTACGATGGCCATGATGGCTGCTTCAGTCTTTTTCTTTTTCGAGGTCGGAAACACGCCGAAGAAGTGGCAAACGTCCGTGCTGGTTTCCGGATTGATCACGTTTATTGCCGCGGTGCATTACTACTACATGCGCGGCTACAATCTTCAGACCGGAGATTCTCCGACTTTCTTTCGTTATGTGGATTGGTTGTTGACAGTGCCGCTCATGTGCGTCGAGTTCTATCTGATCACCAAGAAGGCCGGTGCGAAGATAGGATTGTTGTGGCGACTCATTGCAGCTTCAGTCGTCATGCTTGTCACGGGGTACCTGGGTGAAACGGTGTACCGGAGCAGCAGTGTGCTGTGGGGAGTGCTGTCATCGATTGCGTACTTCTACATTGTATATCTCATATGGTTCGGCGAAGTTGCGAATCTGGCGCAGTCGGCCGGCCCGCAGGTTGCCAAAGCGACGAGAATTCTGGCGTGGTTTGTGTTGGTGGGATGGGCTGTTTATCCGCTCGGTTACATTCTTGGCACTCCGGGTGGATTGTTGGGAATGCAGCTTGTTTCAGATGCTGCAGCTGCGGGAAAAGCGATGGATATAGTTTACAACATCGCTGATGCCATCAACAAAATTGGCTTCGGTCTTGTGATCTACTCATTGTCCCGAAGTGATGAGTGAAGTTGTCATCCACGGAAAGTCTGAATGCCGCGCGCTCGGACTTTCGTCTGTTTCACGTTCGTTCGCCTCAGGTTTCGGTAGTCCGGAGTTTCGCAGTTCACAGCAACAGGGGTTTTTTTATGAAGATTACTGCGTTTTTTGTGTCAATTTTTTTTGTAAACATGGCGCTGGTTGCTTATGCGCCCGAGGCTGATGCGAACCCCGTTATAAAAGGAAAGAACGGAAAATGCGAAGTGACGGCAAATAACAAAAAATACGTCTTAAGCGGTTGCGGATCGGTTGTGAAGACGACAAAGAACGAGGCCATTGGATTTTGCTTTCCGCGAATTGAATACATTTGCAGATGGAAGTTGAAGTAAGAACGACTGAGATTTATTCTGCGTGCTTTTTTTCCCGCATCGCTGCCATTGAGCGGTCGTATTGGTTATTTGACCACCCATGCAGTGTCAGCACCACCGTGATTAAGATTCTTTTGATCCTCCGCAAAAATACGCTCCAGTTCTTCGCGAGCCTTTTTGGCCGACGAGGCATATGTAGCCCTGTCATCCCAAAGATGCTGCATTTTACTAATGACCTCCAAATCATATTGATGAAAAATCTTGCTCCTCTTTCGTGCCGTATGGGGGTGAAATCCCAGCGCCAAAAGAGCTTTCTCACCCAGCGCAAGTGCCGCACTGAAAGTCTCCCGCTCGGTGTCGGTGATCCCCAATTTATGGATCTCGTGCAGATGAGTCATATCGCGGGCGCGAACCAAGACCCGAACATGCGGGTAGTGTTTGCGCACTTGCTCGGCTGCACGCAAACAACCCTTCACATCATCGATAGCAAGAACCAGAACCTTTGCGTGCTCAATGCCGGCAGCTTCAAGGACTGCCAAATCAGTTGCATCTCCGTAATAAACCTTGAGTCCAAACGGACGGACAAGTTCCAGAAGATCGGGACTGAAATCAATGACCGTGGCGCGGATCGACTGAGAATGAAGCAGTCGAACCACAATTTGTCCGAACCGTCCCATTCCCGCAATAATTACCGGATCATGCGCGGAGTCAAACGCGTCAGCTTCCTTCCTCTTGCCGGCCGGTTTCTCCCGCAACCATCGTTCAGTCGCCTTCAACAAAAAGGGTGTAGTGAACATCGATAGTGCAACGACCAACGTCAATTCGGCGGACTGGTCGGCGCTGAGCGCACCCAAACCACGGGCTGTGGTGAACAACACAAAGGCAAACTCACCGCCCTGCGACAGCAACAACGAAAACAACCAAGAATTGCGCGACTGGTGGTTAAACAACTTTGCACATATTTTCAGAATGATAATTTTGCTGATCAGCAGCAAAAAGACGGTCATCAGAATTTGAAGCGGCTTTGCCGAAAAAATCGAAAAATTCATCGAGCTGCCGACAGCCGTAAAAAATATCCCGAGTAGAAGCCCTTTGAACGGTTCGACATTGCTTTGAAGTTCATGCCGGTATTCGGACTCCGCGAGTACGACTCCGGCAAGGAATGTTCCCAATGCCATCGACAAACCAATGCTGTCCATGAGAATGGCGATCCCCACGACTATCAACAAGGACAGAGCGGTGAAGATTTCCTTTTGACGCGTTTTGGCGACCCAGTGAAAGAGCGGACGGACAAGTGTTCGACTGAACAAAATCAAACCCAGAATGATGCCGACCGCCGCTATCGAGCGTAAGACTGGAGACATGGCTGCAGGACCAGTTACGGAATTCTGTTGCTCGGTGCCAAGCAAAGGAAGGATGGCCAAAATCGGGATGACTGCCAAATCCTGAAAAAGAAGTACAGCAAATGAATCCTTGCCCAACGCTGTCTGCGTCAGGCCGCGCTCCGCAAGTATCTGCAAGACAATGGCAGTCGAACTCATGGCGAAACCCAGACCCGCCACAGTCGCAGCTGAAAGATTCCATCCGGTGTATGATCTCGTGACAAGAGCGATCACAGCCGCACACAAAATCACCTGCAGTGTGCCGAGGCCAAAAATGCTTTTGCGCAATGACCACAAGCGCTTTGGTTCGAGTTCAAGGCCCACTAAAAAGAGCAACATCACGACGCCGAACTCGGCAACATGCAAAACGTCGTCTGAGTTTGTCAGCAGCTTGAGACAGTATGGTCCAATCACCGCTCCTGCCACGAGATAGCCGAGAACACTTCCCAAGCCAAGACGCTTTGCCACCGGAACACTGACCACGCCCGCCGCCAAAAGAGCTGCAATGGTTCCAAGCAAATTCACTCCACTCATGGCAGCTCTCCCGTGCGGATGTAGTTTTGAAGAAGGTTTTCGTAGGAATGACATTCGCTTTCAATTTCAGCTTGCGAGAGTCCGCGCGCACCAAAGAGAACGTGCGGATTGGCATATTTCATTCCACACAAATGCGCAGTTTGATTGAATGGAGTAAAGAACGTCGAGATTTCAAAACGGTTGCTTCCTGCGCTGCTGTATGCCTCACTCGAACCGCCGGCACTGACCGCATTCAGCATCTGTTTGCCGTGTAATTTGTTTCCGCCGCTGCCGTATGCCCAGCCGTATTCGAGAACTTCATCAATCCACAATTTCATCAGCGGCGGACACGAATACCAGTAGACAGGATGCTGAAAAACGATCAGATCATGTGCTTCGGCAATCTGCTGTTCCCGTTTGACGTCAATCAAGTAATCAGGATAGATCCCGTACATATCTCTGAACAAAACCCCCGGAATTCTTGCAGCGGTCTCGCTCAGCGCACTTCCGACTTTGGAGGTCTTCAAATTGGGATGAAAAAACAGGACGACAATCTTGCGCTCGGACATGAAATGCTCCCTGAATTTGGCATGCGTGGATTCTAACAACCCAATATTGAAAATTGAAACAGCCCGAGAGAATGACAGTCAAATTTTCATTTCATTTCCCTGCAAGACTGAATATGTGAAGCATCAATCTTGGCTTGCGAGCGGAAGGCTCAGCCTGAATTCGGCTCCTGCGGGTGAATAGCGTGTGAGCATGAGCGAGCCGCCGTGGGCTTCGGCAATGGAGCGGGCCAACGACAATCCCAACCCCAGCCCTCCATACTTGCGTGAACGCGATGACTCTATGCGTGAAAAAGGCTCAAAAATTCGTTCGCAGTCGGATTCCGGAATTCCCTTGCCATTGTCGCGAAAGAAAAAAACAACCTGCTCAGCCTCTATCTGTGCGCCAACGTCCATTCGAAGTTGATCTTCAGGCCTTGTTGCATAGCGAGCTGCATTTTCAAGCAGATTGCGGATGATGCGAACAACACGCAATCTGTCCACCTTCAAAGACTTTTCGAGGATCTCTCCATGCCCGACAACTGCAATAATTCCATTTTCAGACTGGAACTCGGGCAGAGCCCCTGCAATCTCCTGCGACCATCGCAATACTTCACGAACTGAAATCACTTCGGTATCGAGCTTCAAACCGCCGCGCAACCTTCCAAATTCAAGAAGTTCATCGACAAGCAAAGACATTTCGCGAAAATCTTCACCGAGCTGCAGTTTGCGGGGCACGTGTGAGCGGTGTTCGCAATTCGTGACTCACACCCAGAAGCAATTCTTCACGGGAGGCCATCATGCGCTTCAATTCAAAAGTCATCCGGTTGAATGAATTTGCCAGCACGGCCAGCTCATCATGGCCCGAGTCATCCAGTTGGACTGCGAGGTTCCCCTGTGAAACACTCTCCACACCCTGTTGGAGAGTCTTGAGCGGGAGGAGCATCCGGCGAACTCCCTGATAGAGCAATCCTATGACAAGAAGAGGCAGGGCAATCCCCAGAACGAGGATGCGCTCGTCGAAATCGATGGAGTCGGGACGCTCCATCGTGAATAGATATTCGCGATTGCCGTGAAAAGATTGACCTGCGACCGACAGCACGGGTCGACCTTTGACGAAAGCAAACTTGGTTCCTTCTTTTCGCCAGAGCCATGAATCAATCGTTTCAGCGTTACTGAAAATATCGTCGGTTCGCTGAACTTTCGACTCGACATACCTACCATCCGGAAGCCGCACACGTGTCAGGAATCCACGCTCCTGCAAAAGTCGTTCGACAGCATCTTGAAGTTCAGAATCTTTGAAATGATCCAGCTCTGCACTGACTCCCTTCGCGTAGATGCCAATGTTCCTGAGAGCAATGTTGTATCGTGATTCAAGCCGACGTTGTGTGGACATCCTGAAAAGACCGACCACGATGACACCGATTGCGACGGCTGCAAGAGTCATCAGGATAAGGATGCGTCGAAAAAGACTCTGCCGGATGACAAAAGATTTGCTTTTCAAGGGTTCTGACATCTCATTGTCCCTCGCGCCGCTGCGCAATGAACATGTAACCCGCACCACGAATTGTTTTTATAAAGCGGGGATTTTGAGGATCACATTTCAATTTGGTCCGGAGCTTGGAGATCATGACATCGATCGAGCGATTGTAGCTCTCCCATTCAATGCCGCGCGTCTGCTCTATCAAAGTATCCCTGCTGACAATATGTCCTGCGTTTGTGACAAGCTGCGCGAGAACCTCGAATTCCGTAGAGGTCAACAATACAGAGCTTCCGTCCACGACAACGCCATGCGTCGAAATATCGATCTCGATGTCGCTAAACCGGAAGATCCGTTTGCGTTGAGTCAAATCGGCAGCCCTGCGCAGAATGGACTGAACCCGTGCGACCAGTTCACGCGGTTCAAACGGTTTCGCAAGATAGTCATCGGCACCCATCTCCAAACCGAGGACCTTGTCCGTCAGGTCGCCTCTGGCCGTCAGCAAGACAATGGGAACTGAGCTGCCTGCGCGGATTCTCTTCATCAACGCCAATCCATCCATGACTGGCATCATGACGTCCGACACAATGAGATCGGGTTGCCTAGACTTGCCGTCTCCTGCCTCGAATGCCGACAGTGCAGCCGCGGGATCTGAAAAATAGACAGTCTTGAAATTGAAATTCGCCAGATATTCGCAAAGAAGTGCGCCGAGCTTCGGGTCATCATCAACGATCCACACGACCTGAGCTGAAGTCTCCGGCGCGCCTCCCTTGTTCATCGCATCTCCCTGTTCATTTGCCCTTATGACGGCCTTCAAACTTCTGCACCTTCTCGGCAACCTTGGAGCGTTGCGCAGGGTTCAACGAAGAGTGCAACTCAACAACAGCATCAACGATTGCCGGCAATTTTTCACTCAGGACCGACAAATTCGCCTGCAGGCTCTGATTTAGTCGGGCCGAATCCATTTTTTCTTTTGCCACCTCCTCACGCAAAATGGATCTTGCAGCGTCGCGCTTCGAATCGAGCGCCTGAAACAGATCTTTGACCTTGGTTTTCACAACATCGAGCTTTTGATTTTGAGTTGCGGTGAAATCCAGATAGCCGGAAACTCGTTTTGCAACCCAATCGGCACGTTCGCCATGGTTCTTTCCGTGGTGATTACAGGCCACCATTCCCGTACTTCCCAACGCGATACCGAGGCAGGCAACAAGACGACGAATTGATCTTCTCGCAAACATAGAGACTCCCAAACTCGGACGAGGTTTTTAAAGGCCGGATGCTGCGTCCGAATCAGCCTTCCTGTTGTTCTCTTCGTCGATTCCGGGAAAAATAGAATTACCACACGGTGATGCTTTGTAATGTTTTGTAAAGATACTGAATTGATTAGGTAAAATGCAGTTAAAACAGCGATGTCTTGGCGGCATTATGATTGAAAAATTGCGCGACAACATCATTCCGGCGGCACACGAAGCAGGATCGCGGGGTGTGTCATGACTCTTCACTCAGAAACGTAAAATAAACACCTGTTCGCTCTTCGAAGGCACAAGAAAGAGTTTAAAAATCTTCTTCACCTGATTCGCGTCACTTAGTTGACACCATAAACTTGATCTTGAATCCGAATTTACCAAACGTATAAGGGATTTTTTCACAGTCAAACGTTTCATGGAGGTTCTACATGTTCTCGAAGCTTTTCGTTTGCGCCGCAGCTGTTTCGATTGTCGCTTCCGCCTCTGCTTTTGCAAAAGACAAGAAACTGCAAGTGACATCTTTCGCCGATCTCAAGTGGCAAGATGTTCAAGGCACTCCCCTCAAGACAGTGAATCTTTGGGGTGACCAATACAAGGGCGCTCACGGCCGTTACCTTAAGCTTCCTGCCGGATTCGAGGCTGGCATGCACTCTCACACAGCTGCTTACCATGGTGTTTTGATCTCGGGCACATGGATTCACTGGGAAAACGGCCAAACTCCCGTCGAACTCCCTGCCGGCTCCTACGTGATGCAGCCGGGTAAGAACGACCACAACGACAAGTGCAAGGAAGGCGCTGACTGCGTTATTCTGACTGTTTCCGACGCCAAGACTGACTACATTCCCGGAAAAACGGCCAAGAAATAAGATGGATTTCTTCTGAATCCAATGAGGGACAGGATTGACGCCTGTCCCATTTTTTTTGGCCCGACGGATTTTTGAATGCGTTTTTCTTTTCGCACGCAAACAAACAGGATCGAATCATGAAAAAAGTCATCGGCTACGTCGCTCTTATTTTATTTCCAACAACGGCATTTGCATCTACCGCAACAAGCCCGCTTGCAGATTCAACCCGTGACATTTTCGACAACATGGATGAAAATCCGGCTTTTGTGAACACGCGCGAGAACAAAAGCTACTTGCGAATCGGCAAAGAGGGAAGTCTGCAGGCCATCGCAAATACAGGTAGCTACGGCCTTGCTGTGCAGGTGAACACACTGAAGTCGACACTTGTCGTTCCTCTGGATGGAAGCAGCAAAGACATTACTTCTGCAAACACTGCTCTGGCAGCGTCGGGATTTCCATTGCGACTGACTCTGGGAACGCTCTTTGGTGATGACAAGTATGGTTTAAGAGTCAACTATCAGGACAGCAAGATTTCGGGTCCGGACGGCGTTTTTCCTTTTGGGTTCAGCTTTAGAAAATTAGGATTGGGGTGGGGTATAATCAGTGGACCGACGCAAGTCTCACTGAATTTTAATCGCAATGACTGGAAGCTTGCAACCACATCCACGCAGCGTGGCCTTGCCGGAGATGCAACCGTCACGCTCGATGATGGAATGTCGGATCAGACCACCGATCAATTGAACCTTTCTGTTATTCACAAAATTGAAAAAAACCGTTGGTTTGTTGCGATTGCACAGAGCAAAACCAAAGCAGGCTTCTGGGACAAGAAGGCTGCTGCAACCACAAAACAAGACAATCTCAACAAATTGATTTCAGTTTACACCGGCGCCCAACGTGACGACAAACTCACCGACGCCGCAACTCTCTTCAGCAGAGCATGGGTTGGATGGAGCAAAACAACTGACAACGTAAGCAAGCAGAAGAAAGAGACCACTGACGTCAACGTCGGTTGGTCCAACGGGCTCGAATATTCATCCTCATCATGGTCGGTTTTGCGGGCAGGATTTCAGGCGATGCTTTACGACAACATTAAAGCAACAACGACGGTTTACTCTGATGTCAATCAGTCGGGAGCATCGATTTCAAACACGACGTCGAAGACGAATTTCGTTAAAGGTCTCGGCGCTCCGCTTTTGGGTGCAGGTCTCAAGTTTGGAAACACATCCATCGACGCAACACTTGCCCAGAACAATACAAGCGATGTTGGATTTTCCGACAACGTTTTCGGCAAGGTTGAATTGACCGTCGAATTCTGAAAAACCCTTGGCGGGATGTTTTCGGACACGTTCCGTCACCTTTTATTGAGGCGAAAATGGTAAAAGCAACTAAAGCAGTCAGAATCATCCTCGGATTGATTTTTGTGGTTTTCGGCATCAACTATTTTTACGAATTTCTGCCCCCGCAGCCGCCACCGCAGGGAATCGCCGGCGAATACATTTCAGCTCTTCTCAAGACGGGCTATTTTTTTCCTGTGCTCAAGGTCTGTGAAATTTCGTGTGGCATAGCTCTGGTGACGGGATTCTTTGTTCCACTGGCGCTGGTTGTGATTGCGCCCGTCATTGTGCAGATTAATCTGTTTCACTTTTTTCTGTCGCCACCGGTTTCGCTTGCAGTGACTCTTCTGGTGATGGGACTTTTTCTCGGGTGGGCCTATCGCAAAAGCTATGTTGAAATTTTGAAACCTCGCTGAGTTTTCTCATGGTTCAATTTCAATTGTAGTTTTGAGTTGACTTGGTTTCAGGAACTTGTCTCGTTACCGGATCACGAAACAGGCTCTGTGCACTTGTATGCACAGAGGCCCGAAATTCACTTTTCCCAAGGTTCCAAAATTTCAGAGTGTTTTGATGCGATTATTCACCAATCCGGATTTCCCGAATCTTAACCAATGAGTCGTTCAGGGTGGGCGTTTGTATCAATATCGCCTCAAGGACGGGAGCGGTACCTGCCGTTGACACCGAGTGTGAGAACTGAGCTTGGTCGAAGACAACTTCAAGGTCGAGTACGTCTTGACCGGAGCCGCTTTTCGCCGCCTCTTCTTTGCTCGGATTTCGGCGAGTGGTCTGCAGGTGCAGGCCCTTGGGTTCGACAGAGCCACAAAGAATGCACTTCTGCATACTGTTAGGATAAGTTGTTACCCTTTCCAAATTCTGCCACGGTTGTCCGCGTAGCTTGTAAGAGCGAATCTGAAATAACTTGAGAGGCTCCAGCTTGGTAATCGAAGGATAGAATCCCATCAAATCTTTGAGCGGCATGGAGTAGACGATCACTGGGAGCGATGAACCGGCTTTCGGCTTCATTTGAGTGATTGGATACTCGACTTCCGGATCGGTTATGCTTCCCATCGGATTATACCATGACCCGTCAGGCGATGGCTTGTCAGATGATGACGAATCATAAGAACATTCGAGGTTCCAAAATTCGGTATATTTTTTCCACAAATGATCCACAGAATATCTGTTGGGTGACAGGTCCTTGTAACCCATGATCCGCAGTTCATCCGTCAAAACAAGGGCGTTCAAAATGCCAAGCGCTCCACTAAACGTTGCTTTGTCCGAGACGCCGGCTGCTGTGAGATTAAAACTGTTCCTGTAGAGGATCTCGGTTAAAGCTTTGTCTTGGCTTTCAGGTGAAAAGTCCTTCAGTTTCAGGCTTACTCGCAGCTCGTCCCAAACTGTCGACGGAATCATGTAGCGACCGGCGGCATCGGAACAGCGATTTGCGTTCGTGCACACCTTTTGTCTGGGATGGTCAGCATAGCTGGTGAATTCTGTTCCGTTAAACATTTTGTTGTATTGATCGTTTGTTCCGTGGACGTAGGCAATGACGTCGAGGAAGGCACTGAGTTCCTGTGAACCCGTCACAGGCATTGTGTCACGGCACAACTTCTTTGCCCCAGCCTGACTCAACGCGTCCGACTGAGACTGGTTTACCTTTCCGCACGCGACTGCTGTGATTGCGAACAAACCGGCAAATACCAAAGAGAGATTTTTCATTGTGTGCTCCTCCAAGCTCATGCAAATGGACCTGCACACGGTAAAGCACGTCGTATGCCAAGAACTTTCGAATGAAATTATTGGATTTTTACAAAATCTGCCCGTCTACGCTTTGTTCACGATGTGCAAAGTCTCATCAGAGGCCGGTTGAGTAGACATGGGCGCAAAATTCGACAGGCTATTCTTTTGGATGAAGTCCATTTACTCATAGAACAACGTCACATCCTTTTTTGCTCACGGGATCAGGCGCACGGGCGCTGAGACGCGCAGGAACAAACCTCTTGGGAGGTCGAGCTCGCGACCGTGTGATGCATCCTTTGACTTATGCGGAACTTCGGGAAGGTGGTTTTTACCTCTTAAAAAGCAAGAATCGTGGTGTTATTCCGTTTTATTATTTTTCTGACGCACCGGAAGAAGACCTGCGAGCCTGTGTCGGGAGATACCTTACGGAAGAAATTGCCGCAGAGGGTATTGCACGCAATATTCCGGCGTTTTCCCGATTCCTTGAGGTTGCGGCAGTATGTAACGCTCAGATGATCAACTACTCAGCCGTTGCCGCCGATGCGCAAGTCAGTCGGCATGCAGTGGTGAACTATTTTCAGATCTTGAAGGACACACTGCTTGGTTTCGACCTTCTTCCATATACCAAGATAAAAAAGCGCAAGGCGATAATGACGCCCAAGTTCTACTTTTTTGATATGGGAGTCGTTGCTGCTCTGCGGGGTTTAACGCAAATCAGCGATGCCTCTGCCGACTTTGGCCAATTCTTCAAGCATTTCGTTTTTTGTGAGCTACGTGCGTTTGTGGATTACGTTATGCCGAGTGCCTCACTTTGTTATTGGCGCAGCACCTCCAACATGGAAGTTGATTTTGTTCTCAATGGAAAGTTGGCAATCGAAGTCAAGGCGACCAAGAGAGCTTCACATTCTGACCTGAAGGCCTGAAGGCTCTGAAAGAAGAAGGTCTTGTTTCCAAGTTCAATTTGGTTTGCCGTGAGCCGGCGCGTCGAATCGACAATGGAATTTTGATCATGCCTTGGAAGGATTTTTTTGGACGAGCTTTGGTTCAATTCAAACTTCACGGACCTTTAAATTCTCAGGCGATTCCGTTCCCGTCGGGAGCGTCCTTTTGCAAGCTCATGCCGCTCCGTATCCCGCTGAAAGAGAGGGATACGGCAGATTGAAGGTAGAATTTGTATTCAGGATTGTCGGAATGGTCATGCCTTAAGAATCCGGGTAGAAGGGTAAGCGCCATGCCGGCTGCAACCTGCAGTCGGCGTGGCGCTTACGTTGTATTTGGGTCGCTGGCAGCTCGTTCATCTGACAAACAAATCTTGTGATTTGGAAAGAAGTCTGAACTTACTCACGGGATTTTCTGCGTCTGCAATTGAACGCAAATCGGACTGGTTTTCGTTCAAATGACCGCGCCGCCGAGAGGTCTTTGTAGGCGATCCATTCAGCCAAGGTACAGATGAGAAAGCCTATTTTCGATAAGACTTTTCCAATTTATCCCGAATTACGGCGTTGGTTTTCATTCTGTGCGTATTTCAGTGATTTCGACCGGCTGTTCGTCGATGTGGAATCAGTGGTCGCTTTGGGCTGGATAACGCACCATCTGTTTTTAGGGAGATCAAATCATTCCACTTAATGATAAGGTTATGCCCCCTGAGACCTCCGCTCGTCTCGCGTCAGCTGCCTTCGCTGCGCGTCCCGTGTGGGCCTTGTGTTGCGCGAAAATTATCGAGCCGGTGGAGACAGTTTATTACGCACTTATTTTTAGCAGAGCAAAGATGAAGAATCTGATCATAAAGTTTCAATATGAGATGATTCAAGAAGACAAGGGCCCTTCAACCACCAGCTTCCTTCCGGCCAACGGAATGGCGGTTTTGTCGGTGAAAGCTATTTTCGCTTGAGTCTTAACGCTCTGAACGTTATAATCTTAACGCCGTGATCGTTAAGAGGAAAAATTTTTGGAAATTTCGTTAGTTAATAAAAAAATCCTGTCAGGAGAGGTGCTGCAGTCAGCTGATCTTCCAGCGCTTGCCTCTTCGAAATTGCATCGTCACAGGTTTGATATTGAATTCGGTCTCGACACGCTGCCAACAGAGCCCGGTCTTATTGTTGTGCGCGGGGCGAGGCAGTATGGCAAAAGCACATGGCTTGAATCCGAACTCAAGAAATCCTACGAGGCGCATGGGCGGGCCTCCTGCTTTCACCTGAATTGCGATGACGTAAGCAATGAGCGTGAGCTTTTTGAACATTGTTCGATGCTCATATCGCTTCTCCAGGTAGGAACAGTCAAGCGACTTTTCATCGATGAGATATCTGCGGTCGATTCTTGGCAGAATGCAATCAAAAGGCTTTGGGACAAAGGAATTTCCCGGGATGTCTTGATTGTCACAACTGGCTCGCATGCAGACGATTTGCTCTCGGGTTCGGAATTGCTCCCTGGCCGCAAGGGGAAATTGGCGCGTTCGGCCTTCATATTTACGCCTGTCTCTTATTTAAATTTTACCAAATTTGCCGATTTACAGGGTCAAGACAAAATCGTTCTCTATCTGCTTTCGGGCGGCTCACCGCTGGCTTGCAATTCACTTCTTCAACAAGGCCATCTGGAACCTTACGTCCTGCAGCTGGTGCGAGACTGGATTTTGGGAGCAATCGCTCGTTCTGGACGGACACGCGCCCATGCGCTCGCAACGTTGCGCGAAATATTTGCACGAGGTGGCACACCTGCGAGCTTGTTGAAAATTGCAAAAGAGACCGGGCTGGCCAACAATACAGTTGCGTTGGGATACATCGAACTCTTCGTATCTTGTCTGGTTTTGAATCGTTCGGTTCCGTTCGATTTTGTAAAGAAAAAAGTGATTTCGAGGAAGGAATCAAAATTTCATTTCATCAACCTTCTGTGTGCTGTCGCGTTTTCGCCTTACCGACTTCATTCGATTGAGGATTGGAAGGCGCTACCCCGGAACGAACAAGGCAAGTGGATAGAATGGCTTGTTGCACAGGAGCTGTGGCGTCGCAATATGATTGCAGGCGCATCCATGGAAGAAGTGCTTCCGTTTCTTTCACTAAAGGACAAAGAGGTCGATTTTCTATCGGGAGGAGTTGCCTACGAGGTCAAGCGGGGATCTGCTTCTCCGGAAGAGTTTTACTGGTTTCACAAATCTTTCCCGAAAACGCGGTTGATTGTTGTTTGTTCAACACCTTTTGAAACGGATTGGTGTCGTGGAGTTACACTTGAAGATTTTCTTTTGTGCCGCGATTGAAATTTGATTCAAAGTATTGAGATTCTTGCGGAAAATTATTCCAAGGATGAGGCGGCAGAGATTCGTGCCCGAGCCCAAGAGGAGTTGTCTCAGCTTCAGCAGCTTCAGGATGATGTCACCAGAATCGTTGCGCAGTATATGGCGCGCGAGAAAATTGGCTTCAATGAAATGGTGCGTCGTCTAGGCATCAGCCCTTCTTTGTTTTCAAAGATTCAGCGCGGGGACGGCAATATCACTTTGGCAACTCTTGCGCATATTGCGCAAACGGCGGGAATGAGGGTTCGGATTGAAGTTGAATAGGTCGGCATATAAATGAAACTTTATGATTCTCTGAAGAAGCTTTGGAAAGAGTTGGGGATCAAAGGCCAAGTCAAGAATTTTTCCTCAAAGAGGCTTTGGGTTATTGAAACCGACTCGGGTGTGCCTATTGCCCGATGGTTGGAATCGGGACTCAAGACACCCCAAAACATCGACGTTGATGGTTTCAAACGTTTTGATGGCGTCCCTGTTGCCGGCCATCCCAATTGGTGGAAGATTTACGACTTCTCTACAGCAGAGATTTTCGACGCCGGACAAGATCTGACAGTGTCTGCAATTTCGAAGACAGCCGTCGACGAAAATCATTTCGGTAA
Organism: Pseudomonadota bacterium; assembly: GCA_009926615.1. Lineage (GTDB taxonomy): Bacteria > Bdellovibrionota_B > Oligoflexia > Silvanigrellales > Silvanigrellaceae > RFOM01. The sequence continues at coordinate 19,703 of RFOM01000014.1, read as the reverse complement.
AACACTCTATAACCAAGAGAGCTTGGGTACACCCATGAAACTGGTTATCGACGTCAGACGGGAGAAAAAAAGGATCGTTGCATATTGTGTGACTAACGTTGGTTGGATTGAATTTGACCATGCATTGAAAATGACGTGCCAACATGAAATCGATAACGCTCGTCCCGTTTTTCCTGTTTCCGGTCGCCCTTACATCAGGACAAGGAAAGACAAAGAGTTTTTCAACAACCTCTCCGGCAAAGGGATGGCATGAAAATACGGAGAATTTTCTTCATTTTCGTTTTGTCATTGGTTGTCATTTTGATTGTCAACAAGATCCGATTTCACTACGAGTGGAAAGATGCTTTTTTCAGAACACTCTTGGCCGGATTTGAGGCGACTCGATGGGCGCCGGATTTTTCGATTGACGCTTTCGAACAAGCCAAACTTCAAATGGATCAGTTCGAGATTTCCCAATTGCTCGGTAAGCCACTCAGAAAAGATTGTGATGTTCATAGTGAATGCATTTGGATTTATTCTTGGCAAATGTCCGGTACGGACGATTTCGATCAGCGTTGGGTCGTTTTCAACCCGCAAGGCAAAGTGTCGGAATTGAGAAAAAGTTTTTTTATTGACTGAGCAACGCTCAGGATTGTCACGTCGCCAATATAATAACCGTAAACCCACCAACATCACTGGACACGCACCCACGGTGGTCGCATTTGGTAGCAAATCGATTTTAAAAAACAAAAACCCCAAGGTCGCTGGACGCTTATGGCGGAGAGAGAGGGATTCGAACCCTCGTACGGGGTTAACCGTAACACGATTTCCAATCGTGCTCCTTCAGCCACTCGGACACCTCTCCGCACGATTGCCCAGAGTCCTAGACCAGCCGTGCTGGAATATCAAGACAGTCGGGGTAGGATGCAGCCGCGACGCTCTGCCGAACTGTCAGGAGACCGAAAATGATTAAGATTTACAGTTATGAGAAGTGTTCAACCTGCAAAAAGGCTTTGAACTGGCTCAAAGAACGCGGTGTGAAGGCTCAGGTGCTGCCGATTGTCGAACAACCTCCGTCTGTGGCCGAGCTGCGCCGAATGCTTGACCACGTCGGCGACCTCAAAAAGCTCTTCAACACGAGCGGAGAGCTTTACCGCGAAATGAAGATGAGCGAGCGTCTTCCAAGTATGGCGCAGGCCGAGGCCCTTGAGTTGCTCGCAGCGCACGGCAAGCTCGTCAAGCGTCCGTTTTTGCTCGGCGACAATTTCGGATGCGTGGGTTTCAAGGAAGAGGAATGGTCGGGCAAGTTCTGACTCATGCTTTTTATCAGTCGACTTTTTCAAATCCAGTCAATATTTTTAGATTTATTTTTCAGGTTCAAATATCCCGAATCCGCAGCGCGGCGCAGCAATTCCTGAAAGCCCTTTTTGTCGCGGTCCAGAATCGAGACCGTGGTTTGGTTGGCATAAAGGTCGAGGTAGTGCCTGAGCTGCGGGCCTGAAAGCGCACTGTGGTAGGTGTGATTCGGAATCTGAGCCATGCGCACAAATTGTTCGCGGTGAGTCACCGCATAAGAACAGCTCTCTACAAAAATATCGGAAATGTCCTGCCTCACCCGAAGCGGCAGACTTCGGCTGACGACGTTGAGCCCAAGGGGCAAACTTACGCCGGTCTGCTGTGTCCAGAGTTCACCGATATCCATAAGCCGCACGCAACCGTGGTCTGCGAACGTCAGACGCCCCTCGTGAATCAGCAGGGCCACGGTGGGTCTGCCTGCTGCTTCGCACTCTTTCAAATGATCGAAGACGCGGGTGAGCGGGACTATCGGAACTGCCTCGCAGCCAGCGAAAGTCAGACCTACAAGTTGGGCAACGGTGTGGGCGGTGGTCGTTTCGCCGGGGGTAAGAAGATGGAGGCCGGACCTTCGGGCCTCCGCCCCGCCTTCAATCCAAAGCTTTTCGCCCGAACCGCCCCTGAGGGCGACGACAACCGGTCCGTAGGCATCACCGACTGATGCACCCATAATCAATGGCTGGTGGGACTCCATCAGCCGGAGCGCATGAATGGCAGACACCGCACACACATCGGCACGTCCTTCTGAGGCTATCTTGTTGAGAGCCTGAGTGTCTGCTTCCTCAAAGCTGAACAGATAAGAGCGGCCATTTCGGGCACTTTCAACAAGACCATCGGCCAGCGGCCAGAACATCAGACGGTCGTCCGGATCGGGACTATGTGCCACGTGAATATGCAATTCGTTGCCGATCAAACCGTCACCTCATTTTTGGGGATTGATACAAATTGACCGTCCCGCGCTCCGAGTCAAGCCTGCGGAGCGGAACAGGCTGATGTGTTTTTATGGCAATTGGCCGTCTTTCCTGCAGTAAATTAATCCTTCGAAAGTGTCTTGACCGATGGCTCTGATTGCACTAAGTCGAACAACTCATTGCATCGGGACTCATCCGCGCATGCGGGAGAAACCCTGAAGCTGTCCGCGTTAGCTCTGCAAAGGAATACGCCTGTGAGTACGAAGTACGCTATCGTTAATGTTTTCGGTCGTCAGTTCAAAGTGAAAGAAGGCGACAAGATCCAAGCCAACTACTATGCGAGTGATGTCGGCGCCAAGGTTTCCTTCTCTGACGTCTACATGCTCAACACCGGAAGCAACTTCAAAGTTGGCGCTCCGACTGTTGCAGGCGCAAAGGTTACGGCAACTGTTTCTGCGCACACACGCGCCGACAAAGTTCTCGTTTTCAAGTATCTCAACAAAAACCATCTCAAGAAGACACAGGGTCATCGTCAGCCTTACACGGTCCTGACAATCGATAAGATTGAAGGCTAATCAGGCGCGTTCGTTGATCGCTTAACACAGTCGAGGAATTTGCAATGGCAACCAAAAAAGCCGGTGGTAGTACCAAAAACGGTCGTGACAGTAATCCTAAGTTTCGCGGTGTAAAAACCTACGGCGGCGAAAGCGTTCGCGCCGGCAACATCATCATCCGTCAGGTTGGAACGAAGATTCACCCCGGCAACAACGTCGGCATGGGTCGCGACTACACCCTGTTCAGCAAAATCGACGGCGTCGTGAAGTTCGAGTTTGTGACTCGCACCCGTCAGCGCGTCAGCGTTTATCCGGCAGGCGCAGAAGCTTAATTGCTTTTTGTCTGACTGAAACAAAGGGCCAGACCTCGGCTGAGTGTCTGGCCCTTTTTTCGTGTTTTGGGATTTCTTTGAGAAATTCTTATTTCCCTCCTGATTTCCTTTTGCTAGCGTCCAATTGTCAGAGCTGCACCAATGTGCGGCGCGGAGTATCCACGGAATGAAGTTTATTGATACGGCTGAAATTCAAGTCAAAGCAGGCGACGGCGGAACCGGCATGTCGCATTTCCGCAGAGAAGCGAACGTGGCGTTCGGCGGACCCGACGGCGGCAACGGCGGCCGCGGCGGAAGTATTATCTTTCAGGGTGATGAAGGGCTGCATACTCTTCTCGACTTTCGATACAACCGCCTGCACGAAGCCGAGCACGGCGGAAAGGGCGGAACAAACAACAGGCAGGGAAAAATGGGAGAGGACCTCGTCCTCAAGGTTCCCTGCGGTACGGTTGTTTACGATTCTGATTCGGGAGAAATGGTCGGCGAAGTTGTGAAACACGAGCAACAACTCGTTGTCGCAACCGGCGGCAAGGGCGGAGTGGGAAACCACGTGTTTGTTTCTTCAAGCAACCAAGCGCCCACCAAAACTATTCCGCCTGAGCTCGGCGAGCGCAAAAGCATCCGCCTTGAACTCAAGATGCTCGCGGATGTGGGAATTATCGGTGCACCCAATGCCGGCAAGAGCACTTTGATCACCGTGATATCGGCGGCACGCCCGAAGGTGGCTGATTATCCGTTTACAACTTTGATTCCGAATTTGGGTGTGGTGAGTCACAAAGACGCCGATCCGTTTGTTGTTGCCGACGTACCGGGATTGATTGCCGGAGCGAGTGAAGGCAAGGGACTGGGTCACGATTTTCTGCGCCACATCGAACGCACACGCATTCTAATTCATTTGATTGATGCGAGTCAGGAGACAGCCGATGCGATGATCTCCGACTATGAAGGAATTTTGAACGAACTTGAACTTTATGATCAGCAGTTGCTCTTGCGACCTCGTCTGACTGTTCTTTCCAAGCTTGATTTGGTTCAGGCTGAAGGTGAAGAAGTTTTTCAGAACGAAGAGGCAATCAACGGATTCCGATCGTATCTGCAATCAAAAAAAGTCGAATTTTTGGAACTGAGTTCTGCACGCCGGCTGGGTATTTCGAACATGCTGGATAAAGTTGTCGGACTGCTGGATGCAATGAAGGAGGGCCACTGAAATGGCAAAGAGCACAAACGGGCAAGCAATCATCCGCGCGGGTGAGCGCATTCTTGAACGCGAGGAGCTTGTTAAGCTTGCTCTCGCCATCGGGCTGGAAAAAAAGGCAACTCGTCCCCTTGCCATTGACCTGCGCAATCAGGGCGCCTTTACTGAGTACTTTGCAATTCTGAGTGCGACCAACGCCCGTCAGGTTGCTGCCGTTGCTGAAGAAATTCGCCTGTTTTTCCGCGACGAACTTGGCCTTCAGCCGGTTGCCGTCGACGGCCGCGAACAGCGCACGTGGATTCTTCTCGACTACGGTTTTCTGTTTGTTCACGTCTTTCAGGAACCGACGCGCGAGCTTTATTCGCTCGAAAAACTCTGGAGCAAGGGAAGATACATTACTCCTGCAGATCAGGAGCTTGCCGAGCTTCTTGCAGAAGTGAAAGCCGCACTTCCAAAAAGTTCATCGGCATCGGCCGATGACTCCGCAGGCGCGACGGTTTAATTGCGGTTCGAAAGCCCTGACCGCAGTCACTCGGGCAGGGCCGGATGCGGCGAGTCATTCATCTATGCAATACCAGTTTATCACTCCGTGGAAGCTTGCATCCGGTCCGGCAAAAAGCTGGGCTGAGGAGCTTCTGCAGCGTGTGTCGCGTTTTTCTCCCGCACAGATTATTTCTCCTGCCCGTTCTCTTGATTCTGAAAAATTAATTGAACAGTTTTTAGTCAAAGAATGTGAAAAAATACTGCAAGATCGCGGTCTGCTTTTCTTTTTGGATGAGCGCGGACAAAACTGGTCGAGTGAGCGTTTTTCTGACGAGTTGTCGCACTGCCGCGACCGCGGTTTGAGGAATGTCGCATTTGTTTTCGGCGGTGCATACGGATTGCCTGCGGCACTGCAGCAGTTCACCGCCAATGCAAAAGTGTTGTCTCTCTCGCAGGCAACCATGGCGCATGAGTTGTCGCTGGTGGTTCTGCTTGAGCAGGTTTACCGGAGTGAAACGATTCGTGCAAAGCATCCCTACCATCACGGCGGCGCCTCGCCGTTGGCCGCAACGTTTGCTGAAAGGTCTTCGCTCTCCCGCAGACTGTAAATTGTGTTTTTCTTTTAACTCGTCAAAGTTGTCATCGTCCGGACTGTGTTTTTCTTGTCTGAAAGACGCCGCGTCACGACGTTGGTGCGCGTGTTCGCGTTGCGGCGTTGCCGATTGCGGAAGTCAATGCGGAACACTGTCCGAATTTTCCTCCGTGACGTCACTGTTTAACTATTCGGGCTTTCACAGAGATTTGCTTTTGCGCGCAAAAGACATTCAGGATCCTGTTGCAGTTGAAGCTTTTGCGGAACTTTATTCCGAGGCTGCAGGCAAATCCCTGAACGACATTTTGAGCCGCGAAGATATTGGCACAGTCGTCATTCCAAGGCTGAGTCTCAAAAGAATTCTGGGTATGCACTGGCATCCGTCCGATTTCTGGCTGCAGCAGCTTGAGGAAGTGAAGTCAAAATTCAACGCGGTCAAAAAATTTGAAATTTTCATGCCATCACCCCGTTCTGCAGGGCGAAGGGCGAATATTTCTTCAACTGAGCGCAGGCAGAAGGTCTCGCAGCGCTCTAATCCTAGTTTTAAAAGACCTCCGGCAGGCGGCGAGCCGGTCCTGCTGCAGGGAAATGAAGTGGATTCAGAAAAAGGCGTTCTGTTGGTTGACGATGTGCTGACGAGCGGCGGAACCCTTCTGTCTGAATTTGATTTTTTCACGTCCGATCATTTTGCACCAAAAATTTCTGCGGCATCTTCCATGGTCGGGCCGGCACGTGTCTTGCCTCCAAAACTAAATGCTCACATACTGACTTTGTTCCGGACGCCCATGTCGCGAACACTGAAAGGCTAATTGATTTGACTTCTTCTGCACTGGAAAAAATGTTTCAAAATGCGCTTGCCCGCAGGTTCGCCGTCGAACCGCGGTTGCAGAATCCTGCAGAGATTGGGCGCTATTTTGCCGGCGAAGCCGACGGGATGGACGGGGTGTTGGTTGATGCCTTTGGACCGCTTGTCGTCCTGACGGTGTACAACCCGTCTTTTGCTTCAGAAGCGGATGAAATGATCTCCGCTCTGCGGGCGGTGTTGCAGGGAGAGCGATTTTTTGTCGGAAAAGTGCGCTCTGAGGAAGGAGAATTCAAATTTCTCGATCCCGATCAAATTCTTGGGCATCACTGGACGGCGCTCGAAGATGGTTGTTCTTATGAGGTCCGTGCAGACAGTAAAAATGATTTTGGTTTGTTTCCGGATGCACGCCCCGCGCGACTTGCGCTGCGTCAGATCCTTAAGCCGGATTCTCAGCTGTTGAATCTTTTTTCGTACACCTGCGGTTTTGCGGTCGTTGCCTGCAGGCAAGGGATTAAGTCTGCCATTAACGTGGATGCCAGTCCGGAGATGCTCTCTTGGGGGAAACGCAACGCTGAACTTAACGGCGTAGACTTCGCAGTGATTCCCGAGTTGGCTCAGAAGTATCTTGCACGACTCGAGCGGCGCGTTGCAGCAGGCAAAGTTGACTGTCCTGATGTGTGGGTGTGTGATCCTCCGGCCTTCGGCGCCGGACGCGGACAGCAGCGCGTGCTCAAACATTTTTGGGATGACTTTTGGCTGGCAGTTGAAAGGCTTTCACCGCGAGCTGTCTTGGTTTTGCGCAATGACAGAACGGGGTACAGAAGGGATGACAGTTTACTGTCTGAGGTTCGCTCCAGATTTGGGCGTTTATATGATTGTTCGCCGGTGACTTTTGCGCAGAGTCCGTCACTCTGCTATGAAGGCCATGATCGGTTTTATAAGATCAATGAATCATTGGTACTTTTGAAGCGTTAGAGGTTTTTGCGCCTTTTTCCGATTATGAATGAGTGGTGATCGGACACTTCAGGGCCATGGGTAATGTGCTGATTTACGGCATCGGAGGCCTGAAATGATGTCCGGAGGACTCAATGTGATTACTCTTCCTCAAATACCTTCCGGAAAGTTATCAACTGAGGTTGAGTTCAAAGCGCGTCCCTCTTCTCCCGTTGCACCGAGTCCATCGGCCGAAGGAACCATCGGCGAAGCCATCAAGCCTCCTGTGTATGCGCAGGAACAACACTCCACTTGGGCCGAGCTGTTTAAGCGGCAAAGTGCTCTTTTGCAGGGACGGGTCTGCGCCGAGTATTTGGCCGGACGCACATTTTTAAACTATCCGGCGGACAGGGTTCCTACTCTCGCCGAGCTCAGTGCGGGGCTCAAGACAGCCACCGGATGGCAGATTATTCGGGTGGAAGGTTACGTTCCGGAGAATATCTTTTTCAAGCTGCTCGCCAATAAATGCTTCCCGTGCACAGACTTTATCAGGCATCCGACAGAACTTGAATACACTCCTGCACCGGACATGTTTCATGATTTGATGGGACACCTGCCGCTTATTACCAATCCCCGCTTTGCATCGTTTTTTCATGCATACGGATTGGCGGGATACGCGGCGACGACCGAGGAACAGGTCGCTTGGTTGGGGCGAATTTATTGGTTCACCGTTGAGTTCGGACTGATGAATCCCAACGCACATAATCCGTCCAAGCGCCGCGGTCAGGAGACGACGATTTATGGTGCAGGAATCGTTTCATCGGTGGGTGAAATAACGCACAGCCTGAGTGACGTAGTCAAAAAAGAACCGTTCAATCCCCATGTTCTGGCAAATAGGGTCTTTGATATTCACCACATGCAGGATACTCTGTTTGAGATTGCATCGTTTGATGAATTGGAGTCCGAGTTTCGCAAATGGGCATCCGACAAGGGATTACTAGTTTAGGAATGCTTGCGTCGATGTCCTTGGCTTGGACTTCGACGGTTTATGCACAGGCAAAACCGGCAAGTCCACCGGCAGCTGCGGGTGCTGCTGCCGGTGCAGCCGGCGGCTGTCCTGCTCCGGTTGCTTCTGAAGAAAGTCCGGCACGGCTCAGAGTTTTGCCGCAAGCTCCCGCACCGACCATCAAGAAGTTTAAAATAAAGCTGGACAAAGGCGGCAACAGCATCGGTGTTCCCGCGACTGCTGCAGACCCTTCGCCGGCGGCAAACGAATGTTTTTTTGTTTTGGCGGAAAACCAGACCGATGTTGTGGCCGAGATCACATTTCAGAAGGCACAAAAAAACAAGAAGGGAGTCGGAGTTTGGGTCTTTGTTCCCGCACGGCGCTCCGATGCGGGAAAGAAAACCCTTAATCTGAATATCGTGGCTGCGTCTCAGGTGACGCCTGCAAATTCAGGATCCGACAGCGGAGACGTGCTGCCGGCTGAAAATGCTCTTATCCTTCCTTCATTTTTAGTTATTCAGAATGCGGCGCATCAGGCTGCGAACGTCCGCTCGGGTGTTGCACTCAACATTCCTGTCAGCGGATTTGGCGCCGTCGTGGAAACTTTTGTGCCTCGGCTGAAGGTTGGAACGTTCACCAACATGATTGGTGTCAGAACTGTGATCACCAGCTGGAGCGCTGCAAAATTCAGTTTCAAGCGTCCTGTTTCAAATGAGGTTCAGGATGCGGCTGCAACCGGTTCCGGAATGCAGATAGACCTTGTTTTCAGATACCCCTTCAGCTTTCGTGTCCTGCCGCGACTGGGATTTTTCGTTTCGCCGGTGAGCAAACAAACGGAAATTTTGAAAATCTCCGCCGGCGCAAGTTCACCTGAAAATACTCAGACCGTTATTCGGTCGGGATTGCTGGCGGGTGCTGAATTGGAAGTTCAGCCTGCCGAGAATTTTTTTCTCGGGGGCCGTATGACGATGTCTTTTTCGGAAAAGGTGGAAGTCTCGGATGTGTCGGGCAGCGGAGAAAATTTATCCGGAACCGGTACGGCAACCCGTCTTCATTTGACGGGCAGCGCAGGTGTCCGCATTCCGCTGATAAGCTCAAAACGGCTTGTCTTCGAAGGGCTTGTCGGCAACACGATGCGCTCGGATAAGTACTCGGACACAATTGCGTACAGCGGTCAGCAGCAGCAAAAAGACATCGTCACATTCTTTCAGGCCGGATTCGGCTACATTCTTTAAAAGCCGGGCGGAAGAAGAAATCCGTTCACGCCTGTTGTGTAGCCCTGAAACTCGTCCGTGTTTTCTTCGTAACGCGGAAGGAACGCAAGAAGATAATCTATTCCGAGTTTGTGATAGCCTTTTTCACCGTCGCGCTGATAGCTGGGACGATCAAGCCGCTCCGACCCGCCCCAAGAGTTCTTGACGATCAGTGATTTGACCATGCCGAAGCGCGCCGCAAGAGCTTTGGCTTCATCGGTCGTTTCGCCTTCGGGCGTTTCGAACGGAAGATTTGTCATCGGGTCAATGCCTTCTGCCACATAATCTTCAAGGACTGTCGAGTGGTAGCCTTGACGGCCGGAGCCTTGGTAATCGGCGAGTGTTTTGAGCCCGAAAACGCCTTTTTGATCCATGGCACGGAAGTCCACAAACCAGTTGATGACGACCGGATAATTCGCATTCATGGCGCGCATCACGCGTCTCATCACGCGCATCTGTGCATCGGTCATCTCACCGTTCCATTGCGGACGGGGCTTGCTGATTCGGGTGTCCGGATAATCTTCATAGGCAATCGGCCAGTAGACTTCGCGCCAGCTCAGCATCACTTCATCCAACGGTGCAACAGCTCCTCTTCCCACGCCGACGTTGATGGACGAGGCAGAGATGATCTTATCCTTGACGAGATCAAGATTAACTCCGAACGCTGTGTCGAGTTCGGCTCTGATTGCGCTCGGGTTGCGGGTCTGTGAAAGAATTCCCGTTTTCAGACTCGCGTTCAGATAATTTGTGGCCTTTTTTTGGCGTTCGCTCTTTGATGCGTTCGCTTCGTCGGGTGCAAAATCACCTTCTTTGATGAGCCCGTAACGGGCGGTGATTTCAGCAGCCTCCTGAAAGGAGCCTCCGGTTTGCAGCTCTTGCAGTGACGAGTCAGCCAGCTGAAGCTCATAGTGACGGTAAGTGATGTACGTTTCGGAAAAGTTGGGCTGACCGAGGGCCTCGTTGCGCAGCATCATCGATTCAACCCAGCCAAGGGCTGCATATGCCCAGCAGTTGCCGATGCTTTGCCATTTGACGGATGTATGAGGAAGATTGACGGTTTCAAGAGACGAGGAAGATGCAGGAACGTTCGGTTTTTGAGAACCGGCCGCCAGCTTGTCGGAGGTTTTGCTGCATCCGACAGCGTTCAGTGTCATGAGCGACAACAGGGTCAGTACCAAAGTCGATCCAATTGAGCGGTCCATGTTCTTCTCCCTTAGCCCGAAACTCTCAGTTATAATTTCCGGACGGCCGTCACCGGTAAATGACTTTCAGATTGAAGTAAAGGAGAAAAAAAGGCGGATGACTGAAAGATTTTCGAGATTTTTCCGAATAATTCCCTGCCTTTGCTTTTTATCCAGCGGTTGCAAGACCTTAGACCCGTTCGGTCGTGCACTCACATTGAAAAATGTTCCGAAGGACTGGGCCCTGTCCGAGCGCGGCTTGGCCTCGTTCTATGGCCCTTCGTTTGCAGGTCGCAGAACCGCAAGCGGCGAGGTCTACGACCACGACCGGCTGACGGCCGCTCATCCGACTTTTCCCTTCGGAACATTGCTGCTTGTCCGGCGTGTGGCTACCGGCCGTTATGTGGTTGTCAGGGTGAATGACAGAGGACCCTTTGTTGAAGGCCGGATTATTGATTTGTCGCGGGCCGCTGCCGCAAAAATCGGCCTTTTGGCCGCCGGAGTCGGGCGAGTTGAGGTTTTCGAGATTCCGGCCCATCATGCATTGATTTCGCATCTTTAAAGGCGCACGCTTCGGAATCAATTTCTGAAAGGGACAAACGGCAATGTCGGGTGACAGTAAACCCTTGGATTCGCGTCCGGATGAAGAATGGGGCAATGATCTTCTCACTCTGCCGGACCAAAAGCTTGCCAAACCGCCGCTGTTTAAAGTGGTCCTGAACAATGACGACTATACCCCCATGGAATTCGTCATTCATGTGCTTCAGAAATTCTTCCGAAAAAATGAAACGGAGGCGGTGCAGATTATGTTGCTCGTCCATAAAACCGGAAAGGGGATAGCCGGCATCTTTCCGTTTTCGATCGCGGAAACGAAGGTGAGACAGGTGAACGACTTTTCCAAGCAGCACGGGTTTCCGCTGCTGACAACTCTGGAACGGGAGTAACACGAGTGCTGAGCCCACAACTTGAAAAATGCATCAGGGCTGCTTTTCAGTACGCGACAGAGCAGCGTCATGAATACCTGACCATCGAGCATCTTCTGCTGAGTCTTCTCGACGACGCGCCGGTGCGCGAATTGCTCGAGGGCTGCGGCGCCAAAGTTGAACCGTTGCGTGATGAATTGAAGAAGTTTTTACGGGAGAATTCGCCTGTCGTTGAATTGCCGGATACCGATTCGGATTCGGACGAAACCGAGTATTCGCCGACAATGACTCTTGCACTTGAGCGGCTTATCCACCGTACGATGGTCAGAGTCCGCAGCGCCGGTCGTGAAACGGTGGATACAGGCAAAATTCTGATTGAGATTTTCAATGAGCCTGATTGTCATGCTGCGTGGTTTTTGGAAGATCAGGGTCTCAACCGGCTCGAACTGATTCAGTTTTATTCGCACGCACTGGCAGGAGCGCAAAGAGGCGGAACAGATTCTGCGCCGCGCGAACAAGCGGCAGGTACTTCGGAAAATTCCGCTGCAAAAGAAGATGTCCTCAGTAAATTCTGCGTGCTTTTGAATACAAAAGTCACCGAGGGCAGAGTGGATCCGATCATTGGCCGTGATGACCTGATCGAAAGAATGATTGAGATCCTCTGCCGCAAGACAAAGAACAATCCAATTCTTGTCGGAGACCCCGGAGTAGGAAAAACGGCGGTTGTCGACGGACTGGCGGCACGGATTGTGTACAAGCGCGTGCCGGCCCGCCTTGCGGCCGCTGAAATTTACTCTTTGGATATGGGTGCTCTGCTTGCCGGAACGCGCTATCGCGGCGACTTCGAAGAACGGCTCAAGGCAGTGGTCAAGGCAATCAGTGCGCGCCCGCGCGGAATTTTGTTCATCGACGAAATCCACACGGTGGTCGGCGCCGGTGCCACAAGCGGCGGTGCCATGGATGCATCCAATCTTCTCAAACCAAGCCTTGCCGATGCCAGCCTGAGTTGCATCGGCTCTACAACATTCAAAGAATACCGGACTCACATTGAAAAGGATCGCGCTCTGAGCCGTCGTTTTCAGAAAATTGAGGTTCGCGAACCGACGGCCGACGAAACGATTCAGATTCTTGAGGGTGTGAAGGGCCGCTACGAAGAACATCACGGCATCATTTATTCAAAGAATGCGATCAGGGGGGCCGTTGAGCTTTCCGTGCAGCACATTCACGGAAGATTCCTGCCTGACAAGGCACTCGATGTCATTGATGAAGCGGGAGCGAAGGTTTCTCTTCGGACAGATTCCTCTGCATCAAAAAACATTCCGACGGTTCAGCTCCGTGATATCGAAAAGGTGGTTGCTGCAATGGCGCAGATCCCCGAGCGATCCGTCAGTGCAGACCAAAAGATGCAACTCAAAAATTTGGATGCCGACCTCAAGAAAGCCATTTTCGGTCAGGATGCAGCGATTGAAACGATTGTTTCTGCCATTCACTTGTCGCGCTCGGGTCTCTCGCACCCGAACAGACCCGTAGGCTGTTACCTGTTTGCCGGTCCGACGGGTGTCGGCAAAACAGAGCTGACCAAGCAGCTCGCCAAGAGTCTGGGTGTCACGCTGCATCGTTTTGACATGAGCGAATACATGGAACGGCATACCGTTTCGCGACTGGTCGGAGCGCCTCCCGGATACGTCGGCTATGACGAAGGCGGTTTGCTGACCGAGGCAGTGACCAAAACACCGTATTGCGTGATCCTTCTTGATGAAATTGAAAAAGCTCATCCCGAAGTGCACAACATTCTTCTGCAAGTTATGGACAGCGGGCGGCTGACCGATGCCAGCGGCAGAACGGCAGATTTTCGCAACGCAATTCTTATTCTGACCTCCAATGCAGGTGCGCGGGAGCTGAGCGGTCAGGGATTGGGATTTGTCCCTGAAAGCACTGAAAGCCGCGCCATGGATGCGGTTAAAAAGCATTTCTCTCCTGAGTTTTTCAACCGGCTGGATGCGGTCGTCAGTTTTCATCGCCTGAGCGAAGACATCATGCTCAAAATCGTTGAGAAATCGCTGACTGCGTTGCGCGGGAATCTGCAGTCCAAAAAAGTCACACTCAAGGTGACCGACGCTGCAATGAACTGGCTCAAGGACAAAGGATTTGATCCTGCACTGGGTGCACGGCCGCTGGAGCGGGTGGTTGATCGGGAGGTCAAGCAGCGGCTTGTTAAGGAATTACTCTTTGGTCCGCTTGTCAAAGGCGGTCTTTGTGTCGTTGACGTTGCTGACAATCAGTTGATCCTCAACTATGAGCCTGCAGAAGGCGGCCAAGGGAGGAGTGAACGTCATGAACGAAAAGGCACCAAGAAGGTCGTTCCGGTCGAATGACAGACAACCGTCGCAGACTCTTGAGCGCAACAATCTCATTACACCTTCAGGTTTCAAAAAGCTGAAAGATGAGCTCGAATTTTTATTGAGAAAAGAACGTCCAAAGGTTGTGGATGAAGTACGTCAGGCCGTTCTGCAGGGCGACAGGTCCGAAAATGCCGAGTATCAGTACGGCAAAAAACGTCTGAGAGAAATCGACAGGCGGGTTCGTTTCTTGAACAGGCGCATCGAGCAGGCCCGCGTCATCGATCCCAAGGAGCAGAATCCCGACTGTGTGAGATTTGGAGCGACGGTTACGGTCGAGGATGAGAACGGTCAGCGCCGAATCTGGCAGATAGTCGGAGAAGATGAATTTGATTTGGCTTCAAAGAAAATTTCTTGGAAATCTCCTGTCGGAGCAGGCCTGCTGAAAGCCCAAAAGGGAGATGAAGTGGAAATCGAAACACCGCGCGGACCAATGCTCTTCACGGTGATCGATTACCATTATGACGAGTGAGGCGGTGCGGAGTGCTTGCGCGCTCCGGCACGCAGGTTGAGCATCTCCACAATCACACTGAAGGCCATTGCAAAATACAGGTAGCCTTTGGGAATCTTGTAGCTGAAACTTTCTGCTACAAGCAGAACGCCAATCATCAGAAGGAAACTCAGGGCGAGCATCTTGATGGACGGATGTTTGTCAACGTAATCGCCGATAACTCCGCCGTAAACAATCATCAGTCCCAAGGCGAGAAGGTTTGCGACAATCATGACGGGAACATTCTGAGTCATGCCTATGGCGGTGATGATGGAATCCAGCGAGAAGACCAAATCAATCAGAACAATTTGAGTGATTATGCTTGTAAAAGTTGCTCCCGATCCGGATTTTGGCGAGCCGTCTTCTGACATTTCAATTTTGTGATGAATTTCTTTGGTCGATTTGTAGAGAAGAAAGAGGCCTCCGAGGAGCAGGATCAGGCTTTTGACCGAAATGTCGCTGCCGGCGATTTGAAAGAGCGGAGTGGTCAGCGTGGCAAGCCATGAAACTCCCATCAGCAGGCCAATACGCATAACTGCTGCAAGGGCAAGACCGAGCTGCCGCGCTTTGGACTTTTGTTCGGGCGGCAAGCGTCCGGCAAGCAGACTAATGAATATGATGTTGTCGATCCCGAGCACAATTTCCATCACCGTAAGTGTCAGAAGACTCATCATCAATTCGGTCGTAAAAAAAGATTCCATTGTTGTCCTTCAGTAAATTAATCGCTTTATCATTCAATCTTTAAAAGATTCTTTCGGGGGCAGGTACGTTCTCAAGTATCAAGTCGATTTGTGTCAATACGTCTTTGTTTAATTTTATCCGCAGTGACTCGGCTTTGAGAGTTTCGGTCAGCTGCTCCGTCCGCGAGGCACCGAGGATGACAGTGCTGACGTTGGAGTTTTCCATGCACCAGCATATGCCCAGCTGCGGAAGTGACATGCCGAGCTCCTGACTCAGTTTTTGCAGTTTGAGGACTTTCCGGTTGAGTGAATCGACGTTTTCGTTGAGGTAGATGTCCTTGAGCCATTCCATACCCTGCTTTGAAAAACGGCTGCCCTCCGGAATTCCGTTCAGATACTTTCCGGTCAGAATGCCGGACGCAAGGGGTGACCAGATTGTCGTGCCCATTCCAAAATGCTTGAACAGCCGTAAATATTCCTTCTCCATGCGCTCACGGTGGATCATGTTGTACTGCGGTTGTTCCATGGTGGGCCCGACGAGGCGGTTTTCCTTTGCAACGGCGTGAGCCTGCGTGATGAGGTCGGCAGGCCATTCGCTGGTTCCCCAGTACAGGATTTTGCCCTGATCAATGAGGTTATTCATTGTCCTTACGGTTTCTTCTACCGGTGTGCCGGCATCCGGACGGTGACAAAAATAAAGATCGATGTAATCGACCCGCAGTCGTTTCAAAGCCGCATTGCACGCATCTACAATGTGCTTGCGGGAAAGGCCCTTTTGAGTGGGCTTGTTGCCGCCCCAAAAAACCTTGCTCGAGATTATGTAACTGTCGCGCTCCCAGCCTGCTTTGGCGAGGATGTCGCCCATGACGGTTTCCGATTCTCCGCCCGCATAAACTTCCGCGTTGTCGAAAAAATTTACGCCCGCATCGTAAGCAGCATGCATGCACTGTTTTTGAACTTCTGCCGATTTGGCATCGAACGTGAGCCACGACCCGTAGGACAGGGCGCTGATCATGAGACCGGAATTTCCAAGACGACGATATTCCATGACTGTCTTTCCTGTTTATGACTGTTTACAGATCGAAAGTGATTCAAGCATGCTTTTCATTGTTTTGACAGATTCGTCCTTGAGGTCGCGGGCTTCGCGGCCCATTGACGCTATGGGATCCGAGACTGCGAACTGAAGCGGCCTCAGGTCGAGTATCAGACTTCCTTTCTTCCAGATGAAATCGGTGTCCTTCAATACGAGTGCAACGATCGGCACTCCGCTTTGGGAGGCGAGATTGAATGCACCGTCGCGAAAGTCTCCCAAAGGTCGTTCGGGATCAGTCTGACGCGTTCCCTCCGGAAAGATGAGCAGTGAATCTCCCCGTTTCAGACGCTGACGCATCTGGTTGAGGCTCTCCTCCCTGCTGCTTTTTTCTCCGCGTTCAACCGAAACATCACCGCAAAGGCGCATCCAGCGTCCGACGACGGGAGTCTTGAGCACAGATTTTTTTGACAGAAAGACCAACGGTCTGCCGATCACCGAGACCAGCAGAGGGTCCAGATTGCTGCGGTGATTGGATATGAGAATGAATTGTTCGGGCAAATGAGCAACTTTCTTCCTGAGGTTTTCAAGGTCAGGGACACCAAGAAAGATCCGCAAAGTCCGCACCGACCAGCGGAGTCTGAAGTGCTGCGCCAAACGCTGCCTTGCGGCTTCATCCGTCAGACCGATGGTTTTGATCTTGAATATGAGTTGCATGATGAGGCCGGACAGCATGAAAAAAGACCAGAAGATGAATGTAAAAAGCGTTCGCAGCATGATTGGGATTCTCCCCCGAAGCAATTGATCTTCGGGATATTACCCGTCCGGTATGAAAAGGAAAATATTTGCGGCCGGTTGGGCTGTGATTCCGCGGTCGCGGACGGCCTTTTCTTTGTTTTGCGAAAATATGCTGTATTTGGGCAAGTAAAAATCGTGCCTTGAGTTCACGACGACAAAATCTATTCTGACCTCCGCTGTTCTGAAGACACAATCTGAGGAGGCCTGTGATGTTGAGCCATGCTTTTGTTTTGGATCGTCGTTTACCGGTTTTGGCCGCATTGTTGTTTTTCAGGCCGGAGACTCATGCCGGCGGATTTCAATGTGAACATCAGACCGCGGGTGCAGAGCCCGCTTTGGTGTGCACAGACACTGATTCCGGAGGCGGCGATCACGTGGCTCACGTGTCGCTGCGCAAGATGCCGCGCTGGGGAATTCATGCGGGTCTTACACTGATCGACTTTTGTCTGTTGCCGCGTGCTTCTGCGCATCCGGACTTTCCCTCCGGCATCAAATTTGGAGCGCAGACCTCGGACCCGAAATCCAAGGGCAGCGGTCCGGCAGCCGCATGCAGCAGGAAATACTGCACCGATGTAAACCAGCGCTATTCGGTTTTGGTGAACAGTATTCCCTTTCCCGTCGGCTGGACTGCAGTGAGCTTCTGGCTCGGTTACAGCAATCAGTCATTCAGCATTCAATGCAATGAAATTCTGGATGAAACAGACATTCATCAATGAAAGAGGAAAACAGAAATGACCAACACATCCCGTCGACTGATGTTCGCGTGCAGCTTTCTCAATATTGCGGGCGGCGTTGCGCTTGCGGATGATAAGTGCTCTGATTTGCTGATTCAATTCACTGAGCCGGATGACGGGTCGCAGATTCAGAGTCAGGCCCTGCAAAGGCAGATCACCGCACTCGTCCCCTGTGATGAGCCTCAGCCGGCAGGTTCTGCAAGTATCCCTACGACCCTTCACATTTTTGAGCGCAGGGAAAATCAATTTTGCGTGGCGCAAAGAACCTGCGGAAATATAAGGACTTGGCATGGATCTTTCGCAGTTTACGCCGGATGGAGTGACCTGACTCTGCTGGGAGATTTTCACTTACTTGGAAATTCAATCCGAATTCACAGGGACTGGAATGGAAATCGCATAGTTGCGTCCTTTGCGATTTCGGGCGGACAGATTGAACGTGATTGCTCTCCGCTGACACCGCCCTCGTGCGTGAGTGTAGAGAAATAGGAATTGAAGTCCCCGCAGGCACGGAAATAACCCGTCAAAAAAAACATCATGTGTCGGTTTTTATGTGGGTGTCGGAAAATTGATTACGAGAATGATTGAGAAAAAAATTGCGGCACTTTTGTTTGTGTCAAAAGGATTATTAGGTCAAAAACCAGACAGAACTTAATTTTTGGCTGTGCGCTAATCTCGGAAATGTGAGGCTTCGCTCATTTCAGCGGGGTCTTTCGATCGGGGGTTTGCGTGTTCGTTTCCGTCAAAACCATCTGCCGAATTTTGCTGGTCGGGTGCCTCGTGCCCACTGCAAATGCTTTTGGCGCCGGAAACAGCGACGGCAAAATCCGTTCAAGTGAACCTTTTGCGGCAGGCAAAGACAGCTACCGTGCCAGTTTTGATCTGGAAGTCCCCAGACGATATGCGACCCGATACCTGAAGGACAGTCGTTCGCTGGAAATCAGGGTCAGTCCTGCACGGGCCTCCGAGTTCGATGTCAGCCGCTATTACGACTCGCGATATATCCACAGAGTGGTTGTTGAAGAGAAGAACGGCGATGTGATTCTTTCGTTCCAGCTCAAGAACGCCCCGCTGGCTTGGGTCGTAGCGCATCAGGACGGTCCTTGGCGGCTTGTGGTTGATGTCTGGAAGACCGAGCCCGTCGAGCCGCGCAGCATCGATCAGGAATGGAAATGGCAAGACGATGCATCCGGAAGGGTCAGAGACACTGCTTCCGTATCTGCAGCAGCTTCAGCGCAGGCAACAGCGCAGGCTGTTCGGCCTGTTGAAATAGATCTTCCGGCAGAGTTGCCGGCAAGTCAGACTGTCGTCTCTCGCGTCGACACAACAACATCTCAGGCGGTTCAGGCCGGCAGGCAGGATCGCAGGGAAAGACTCGAATCGATTATTCCTGCAACAGCGGCGGTAATTGCTTCACTGGAGCGGCAGGCGGGTGCAGATGCCGGCAGTGTGAGAGAATTTGACTCGGTCGAAAAGTTGGCAACGACTCTTTACAGATCAGGCCAATCAGGACAGGCGCTGGTTTTGCTGCGCCGCCTTGCCAACCTCAATTCCAAAAGATTTCAGGACAGCCCAAGGCTTCTTTGGATTGCCGGTGAATCGGCATTCATCGAAGGCAAAGCGGATCTTTCCAACGACTACCTGATGACTCTTGTCGGAAGATTTCCTTCGCACGAACTGCAGGCTCTCGGTCAGCTCAGACTCGCGGATCTCAAAACAGAGAAACTCGGAACATCAAGTCCGGAGATTTCCGAAAAACTGACTCAAATTGCGTCCGGAGAAAAGTCTCCTTGGGCGGCCAGAATCGGCGCTGCAATTCGCCTGCTTGAGCCGGCCATGGTCAGCCGTCCCGAGGCAGCCCGTGCGCATCAGGCTGCGTTGCAAACCTGCCTCAACGGTCAGTTTGTGTCAGACTCTCTGAAGCAGACGTGTGCTTATATCCAGACAAAGTATGCCGTCAGTCAGCTTGATGCAGTCAGTGCGGATTCGGTTCTGCAAAAATTCCGCAGCAGATACACCGCAGACGCACGCGGACCTGTCCTCGAAGCGGAACTGACAAACCGCGTAAAATTTATCGT
>RFOM01000130.1 GCA_009926615.1 Pseudomonadota bacterium | reverse complement strand
CGCTAGCGCCTGGGCGCGCGCGGGGTCG
Source organism: Pseudomonadota bacterium (assembly GCA_009926615.1). Lineage (GTDB taxonomy): Bacteria > Bdellovibrionota_B > Oligoflexia > Silvanigrellales > Silvanigrellaceae > RFOM01. The sequence goes on along the minus strand of RFOM01000130.1, from coordinate 4,915 downwards.
GTGCGGCGCAGGAAGTGCATCTTGAGCTCGACGCCCGGGGGAATGGCGAGCAGGGACTCGCCGGCGCGGCGCAGGCGCGCGGTGTAGACGTGCCCGAAGCGCGGGGCGACGCCCATGTCGCCGCTCGCCTCCGCGAAAGCCGAGAGCTCCGCGAGCGCGGCGGGCCCTGGCGCCATGGGGTACACGGCGTGCTCCCCGTGCAGCAGCGGCAGGCAGCGCTGGATCTCGGCCTTCGCGAAGGCGTAGACCTCGCGCGAGAGCCCGCCGCCAGCCGGGCGGTTGTGCGCGTTGCCCTCGAGCAGCAGGCGCAGCAGGCACTCGTGCAGCGGCGTCGCCTCGCACGCGCGCGCGGCGAGCTCTGCACCGGAGGCAGCGGACTCTGCAAGGCCCCCTGCCGGCGCCGCCCGCGCCGCCGCCGCCGAGCCGCAGCAGCGCGCGCGCAGCGCGTGGTCGATGCAGCCGAGCACGACGAAGAGCGCGCGCTTGTTGACGACCTCGCCGAGCTCGCGCCGCGGCGCCTCGCAGAGCCGCGCCACGAGCTTGCGCGTCTCGAGCACCGGGAGCAGCTCGAGCGCAAGCGGCGCGCCGAAGCGCGCCTCGAGCGCCGCGCGCGTCGCGGGGCTAAGCGCGGGCGCGGGCGCGCGCAGCGCCGCGCCCAGCGTCGTCGGCGCGCCGGGCTCGGCCGTCGTCGGCGGGCGGTCCATGGCCGGGCCCTCTTATAACCGGAAATCCGGCGGGGGGTCGAAATGCGGCCGCGCCTAGAGGTAGAAGTCCAGCCTCTCGCGCGAGGCGCTGCGCCCGGGCGGCGCGAGCGGCGGCGGCGGCGGCGGCGGGAGCGGCGCCGGCGCCGGCGGCGGCGCGAGCGCGGGGGCGAGCGCGGGGGCGAGCGCGCGGGACGCGGGGAGCAGCGGCAGCACGGCGAGGCCGCAGTAGGCGGCGGCGCACGCGCACAGCCGCAGGGCGCCGTGCATGCCGCGTCCGCGCTAAATACGGCGGGCGGCGCGCGCGAGATAACGCGCGGCGCCGCGAACGCCGGCGCGTGTATTTAAGCGCGCGCCGCGCATGCAGGTCTTCGTGAAGACGCTGACCGGCAAGACGATCACGCTGGAGGTCGAGTCCTCCGACACGATCGACGCGGTGAAGGCGAAGATACAGGACAAGGTGCCGCGCAGCGCTCGCCAGTGCTCGCCAGCGCTCGCCAGTGCTCGCCAGCGCTGACAATGCCTTTTATTTGTTCTTGCACACATGACGATGCCTGTGGTGTTCTTGTGGGAACCAAACTGGGGCGGGCGCTCGCGAGCGCGCCGACTTCCGCGCTGACCCGCGCTGACCCGCGCCGACTTCCGCGCCGGCAGGAGGGCGTGCCGCCGGACCAGCAGCGCCTCATCTTCGCAGGTACAGACCCGCGTTTTCGGCGCGAGCGCGCTGCCTGCACCGCGCGCAAGCGCCCGCTGACAGCGGTGACCGCCGGCCGCAGGCAAGCAGCTCGAGGACGGGCGCACGCTCGCCGACTACAACATCCAGAAGGAGAGCACCATCCACCTTGTGCTGCGCCTGCGCGGCGGGCGCGCCGAGCGTGCCTAGCCCCGCGCGCCGCCCGGCTAGCCCGCCTGCACCGGCGCCCGCGCGCGGACTCCGAACATCGCCGCGAGCATGCGCTCGAAGTTGTGCCGGCCCCGCTCCTCCGCGGTCAGGCTGTGCGGGTCCGGGCCGGCCGCGCCGCCGGTGCGCATGAACTCCTCGCGCATGACCTCCTCGCGCGCGGGCTGCGCGCGCGCCGCGCCGGACGCGGCCGCCGACCCCGCCGCGCGCATGCCGCTCCACTCGCGCGCCGGCCCTCGCCGCCTTTCTTATTTCGCGCGTGTAGGCGCGCACGTGTTCGCCTGACGTGGCCGCACGCGCCGCTTTACTCGACCGCGCCGCTTTCCCGGCTTCAACCTCAGTGCGCGGCACGCGAATGTCGTGGCCGAGAGGCGCAAGGCGCGAGAGCACGTCGCCCCCGAGTGGGTTGTGCGTCTCGCGGCCCCCGAGTGCTGCGTGTGTCTCGCGGCGGACGCAACCGTCGCGTTCAGCCCGTGCTTCCACCGGTGCGTGTGTCTCGCGTGCAGCGCCGGCATACTCGCACAGACCCGCGAGTGTCCCATGTGCCGCAGCGCGACCGCCGCAGCGCACGAGATCCTGGACGACGGCGCGCCGTGCGCCGGCTGCAAGGTCGCGCCGCGCGCGTTCGCGGTCGCGCCGTGCTTCCACCTCCAGTTCTGCGGACAGTGCGCGCTCGCGCCCGCCGCTGCCAGCGCGCGCTGCGCTGCCTGCAGCGGTGCCGTGACGCGCATGCACCGCGTCTTCGGCTGAGACGCGCGCGGGCTCGCGGCGGTGTTGCACGACACCGCATCGAAAAGACACACCGGGACACTTGTTGTTTATTCACACTAAGTTCATTGACCTCTACCCCTAGTTTCGCATGCATGTACCAAGTATTGGTGGTAGTTTCTGAGCATCACAAACTCTCCAAGCGTATTTTGTGTGGCCTCGCCTATGCGACGTCCATCTTTGCACACTTCAAAGACCTTTATATCGACGCCATTTTCTTTATCATACCTGATAAATTTTACAGTCGCATCTCCTACATTTTTGATGGTTACATTTCTTGAAGCACTAGAGCCTCCGTACATGCTAGTCATTTCTTAAATACAGCAACCCGGGAAATCACTCTCGACGGCTCGCGCACACCGCTCACACGACCTTGGGGCGCTCACCGAGCGCCAGGCACGCGCGCGTGATGTTCATGCAGAGCACGCACAGAAGCATCGCAACCGGGGCGCCCGCGCACGCGAGGACGACGACCAACCGCAGCATGCGCTCCATCCGCGCCTCACCCTCCGGCTCCGGCAGCGTCTGCGTCTTCACCCACTCGACGTGCCCGTCCGACGGCTCGACGCTCCAGCTGTTCAGGGCGAGAATGGACTCGACGACCTCGCGCGTCTCGCACTTCCAGTACGCGCGCGGACGAAGCTCCTCAAGACATTCGAGGCACTGGCAGACACCTTCGTGTTTGCATGTCTCATCGGCGTCGGCGTACAGCTTGTCGCCGACGCCAGTGAGCAGTACACGACAGACGTGACTGGTCTGTGCATGATTAGTATCTTGGCAGGGACCCTCTTACATCAAATCACATTGACGCACATACAGTCTCCGTACCACCCCGAAAAATAGACTACTCGCGCCGCTTTACTCGACCGCGCCGCTTTACTCGCGCCGCTTTACTCGCGCCGCTTACTCGACCGCGCCGCTTCTTGCTTTGTTCGCGCGAGTAAAGACAGCGCAGCACCGCCCCGCTATGCTCGCGTCGGAACTCCGCCCGCCGCGCGCCCAGTATACACGCGCGCCGCGCCATGGAGCTCGCGCGCGTGCTCGCCAACTGCGTCTGCTCGCTGCGCGGCCCCGCCGCCCTCGCGCGCAGCGCCCCCGAGCGCGCGCTCGAGGCGCGCGCGGTCCCGCCCGGGTTATGGACCGAGGTGCTGCGCAGCGCCGCTGTCGTCGAGGCTGTGTACTGGAACCGCCTCGACGCCCTGCTCGGCGTCCTCCAGGGCGCAGGCGTCGCCCCCGAGGAGTGGGCCTGCATTCTCTCCACATCGGGCGCCGTCGAAGCTGTCTTCGCCGACAACTTCGGCCGCCTCGTCGCCGCCTTCTCCACCCCCGCCGAGCACGCCATCCCGAGCGCGTGGTGGCCCCCGCTGCTCCGCGCCAAGCCCCTCGTCCTCGCCGTCCAACAGGACACCTTCGAGGACCTACTCCGTGGCCTCCGCGCGCTCCCGCTCCCGCTCTGGATCGACGTGCTGCGGTGCCGCGCCACGCTCCAGGCCGCGACGCGCGCCAACTTCGCGCGCGTCGCGAAGACTCTCGCCGGCGCCCCGCCCGAGCTGTGGGGCGGCATCCTCCACTCGACCGGGTTTACCGAGGCCGTCGCCCAGGACGACCTCGAGCAGGTTGCTGAAGCGCTCGCAGACGTGCCGTGGAACCTGTGGTCGGCCATCCTCGACTCGAGTGGAGCATGTGAAGCCATTGCTTGGCGCAACCTCCCAGATGTCATAAGTCTCTTGCGTAAAAAAGGAGTCAGTGAGAATTTTTGGTCTGACGTTCTCCAAATTACCACGCCTGAGCTGTACTCTGCCGTCTTCTACGAAGAGCTTGCGCATCAACCTTCACAGTCTATGTTGCTGCGATTAAATGGCACGCATGAACAAACTTCAACTTTTAAGATCAACATATGAGTGAGCGACCCAGAAAATTTGAGTCACAAAGGGGTCGTTTCTTCGTTTATTTCTTGCTTTAATAATACAATGCAGTCAAATTTTGGAAGTAAATGCACCTTTATTCATTTATGGCAAGGTGTGTGGTGGTATATACGTAATAATTGTTTTATATACTCAATGTTAAAATGCCATTATAAGTTTAAAAGAAATTTATCATAAAATTACCACATGGAACATTGTTATTAAATCCAATCAAAATCATCACAAAATTACTCAACTTAAAATGTACTTCCCTTGGTTCGTGACAAGTTGGTGGACGACGGGATTTGGTTCGTGAAAATTTGGTCAGAGGCGTAGGCAGGTGTTCCTTTCGTGTTCCTTTAAAAAATGTGTTCCTCTTGGTTCGTGACAATTTGGTCAGAGGCGTAGGCAGGTGTTCCTTTCGTGTTCCTTAAAAAATGTGTTCCGCTGTGTTCATTTATTACGTTTTTTGAATAAAAAAGTAATGACAGATTAGGGACTTCGAGAATGTTCAAAATCTCGACTGTACCTGATTATATTCAACGCCATCTTCGATTTTTAGGAAAAATGTCTGCCAGCATAACCAACCCACTTTTCCCAAGCACTAGTGTGGAACTTTTTTCGACAGAACTTTTTTTATT
>RFOM01000129.1 GCA_009926615.1 Pseudomonadota bacterium | reverse complement strand
GGCAGCCTGTCGGAAAAGAAAGTCTGGATCATCGGAAATTTCACGACCATGACCGGTTGCCGCACACCTGATTCAAAATAAACGTTGGTTACTTTGCGTATCGAAATCAGACTCAGGCTCTGGCTGAAGCCGGACCTGCGTCTCAGGTTTAGAGTCTCTGTAATGCTAAAAGGCCAAAAGAAGCACTTCAGATTGAGTGGGAATCTGGTGAGGTTGGCCGGAGAAGACGGAAAGTTGGGGAAAAATTCGGACACCGACCGAAGCAAAAGCGGGGCTCAGAGGACTGGTTGAGGTGGCTTTTTCGCAAGGTTCCAACGCGCAATGGGCCTAATTCCGCCCAGACCCATTCGTCATTCTACTTGACCGGAAATTTATCATCGAATGTTTCCACATTTGTAGCCTTGGATCCATCTGGTTGAATATCTGTCCGCACTTTCGAACCGCCACGACTTACGAATTCTCCTTCGCGTGAAAACAGCTCGGTCATTAACACCAACGATCTCACACCAGTTTTTTTGTTCGTGCCGTCGTAAAAGTAGCCATGAACGAGGATATCACCAAACTCTTTCGGAGTTTCAGCCCACTCCCAAGTATTCTCCGCCACATACGATTCGTGCTCGTCATCAACGACTGTTTTCTTTCGTTCGCCGTCGAACACCACAGACTGAGGTTCTGTTACAGGCTCGCCATCAACAACTTGAACAGTTCTCCAACCATTGCAACCATCCTGAGTATAAACAAACTTTCCCACTGTACCGAGAAAGGTGCGCACATGGCTCAAATCTTCACACTCATCCTTAGCCAGAGCCGACAATTCAAGGGAAAAACAAAGAATCAACAACAAAATCCTATTCATTAACGAGCCTCCCGGATCTGGAATCCAGCCGGCGTTAACAGACACTGCATTACTGAACAAGTAAAAATCGGTGAATCCGACCCTGGTCAGTTTGTGTGAAGGGAGCAAGCGGGGTGTTTTGAGTTTTTTTTGGATGAGGGGGGCGCTCGTGCGGGGAGTCCCAATGCTCGCAGTGTGGTTGCTATGGCGCGCGCTCCATCACCACAGACACAAGCTTCATGCGCCCACCGCATTTGTCACACTTGAGAGCATCGAATTTGAATGTGCGCTTGAGAAGCTGTACCCACGGGATGCGTTTTCTTTTGCGCGGTCATGTTTTTTCCACCGCTGCAAAATATTCTGCAAACAGCCGAGGTTCCCTGAACGCTCTTCCCGCTCGTGACGTGTTTCATGGTCCTCATGGTTTTAGCTGAGGGTTTGCGGAGGTGGGTTGTCTTCAGGCTCTGAGAAGATTGAATTAATCAGTCTGAGTCTGACCTTTGGAAAGATCGAACTCGTGACCAAATATTTCAGTCAAACCTTCGCGCCAGTGCATCGCGATGACATTTTCAGATATTTTCTTGCGCAACGGGTCCCGACTTAAAACAATCCGCTTGCTTGCATGCAATTCTTCAAGCAATAGGATTTCTGAATTCAAATTGACCCTCGAAATGTCGGACGCGGATTTTATCTCAATGGCAAAAACATCACCGCCACCCGTGTCGATAATCAAATCAATTTCATTGCCTGAAGCTGTCTGCAAAAAGAAAAGTTCCCAGTCGGGCTTCAGGCAGGAAGACAGCGTTCTGAACTCGGCGATCACCATGTGTTCAAAGAGCTCACCGTAGGCACTGGTGCCTTGATTTGGAATCTGCTCAAGAGTTCGCGCCAATGCTCGACAAACTCCAGTGTCAAAGAGGAAGAATTTTCTTTTGCTTATGACTCTCTTTCGCACTGACGCACTGTAAGCGGGCAAAGAAAAACCAATCAGGGTGTCTTCAAGGATTTCGAAATAGCTGCTGACCGTGTTGTGACTTGTTCCGATATCACGTCCAATGCCATTACAGTTGATAATCTTGCCGTTCATCTGGGCAGCAACCTGAAGAAACTTGCGAAAGGGTGTGAGCTGTCTCACCAACTGCTCGGCAACAACCTCTTCAGCCAAATAAGTTTGCACATAAGAGCGAAGAAGATCGCGCCGATCTGAATCACTTTCTGCGAGAAAAATCTTAGGCAAACCTCCCCAAAGGAGCTTCTTTTCAAATGCTGCAGGCGTGTCTGGAATTTCAAAAAACGTGAGAGGACCCAGGGTTCGAGTGACCGCCCTTCCGCCTAGCAGATTGGCATGACCTCGCTTGAGCTTGCGCGCACTCGATCCGGTCAAAACAAAACGGAAGCGCTGCTTGTGAATGAATTGCTGCACAACATCCAGCAATGCAGGAACACGCTGAACTTCATCGATGATGACAGTCTTTGTCGAAGCTGAAAGTGAATCAAGGGCCTGTCGAAAAGACTCGGGGTTCTCGCTGAACTGCTCATGAAGACTCGGTTGAAGAAGATCGAAGGTCACAGAATTTTCGGCAGGAAAGACACTTGCCAACAGAGTGGTTTTTCCTGTCGAGCGTGGTCCAAACAAGAATAAGTCGAGTGATAAAGGTATCTTCAATATTCTTGTCAGCATACTTACAAAACCTCTGACATTTTGTAAGTATACTGACAGAATTTTTAAGATTTGTCTAATGCATCGTAATAAATAGATTTTTTTGACGGTTTGCTTAGACATCAACCTAACAAACAAAGCCTGCTGCCATTCACTGACCGAACAAGAGCCATGGCCTGACGAAATACAAAAACACGCGGGTGAATTGATTCTTCACTGAATTTCATGCCCGTGAGTTCGGGGACTGATGGAAAACCTCGTGCGCTCTATGGCGCGACCTGCGATTGCAGAAGAGCATCTTGCCTTGCTTCCCGATGGGTCGATTCGCCTCCAACTCAAAATAAGTTGGCGCGACGGCACCCAATTTCTCCTCTTCACGCCAAGTGAATTCATTGAAAAACTCATTGCCCTCGTGCCGCTGCCCAAGTTCCATCTCACGCAAGAATAAATTCCTGTCTCCATCCAAAAGACTTGGTGGAAAAAAACGCGCACATAAAATCCGTTGGGCTGCACTTTTAAAAAGAACATTTGCCATTGACGTGCTGCAATGCGGCAAGTTTAATTGGGGGCAAATCACGCATGAGCTTGGTCGCTGTCGTGTGCGACTCTCCGACCATTCAAACAACACTGACGGCCATGTGTCTTTCACCACGCCCGCCGCCCATTGCCCCCGCCAAAAGAACCAGACTCTGGGGAGAAGGCCAGACGGTGGAGGCATGGGACCATCACGGGTTTGATGTCTCTGAGAGCGCCACTGCATCAAACAGTCACGCTCTCATCGACGGCGACTTCTACCCCGACTGATTCACCCTCACCTCATCATTTAGAGCAGCATGGCCATCGCATTTTGCCTTTCAGGCCGAATGCGAGACGGTGGATATTTGTCATTTTCAATTGAAAGAGTGGAGTTCCTTGCGACGCACCAGCCACGTCTTGAAGCTTTTGAGGTGATTTGCTCTGAAACCGAACAATACCCGCCCAATCTGTCAGACAATTAACATCGTCTTGTGCAAGTCCGGTCAGCAAACTCCGGACTGTTGGCCATTGGAAATTTTACGGAACGCGTTTAAAAACTCCTAAACACCCGTCGTCTGAACAGATGAAATATTGATACAGTGCAGACAAAAAATTCAAGCAAAAGTCTCGACCCCATTATCGAAAATACGGAACCTTCATGAGAACTGAGGGAGGCGGGATGGGTTATCAAAAAAAGGGGCGGTAAATTTTCCGGACCCTGCGAATTTTTACTCATGCCATCGTTTTTTTCAATATCTGCTTTCGCTTTAAGGTGCGCAAACAGGCCGAACATCTCGATATCTCTTTGCAGAACGGAGATTAGCACGCAAAGGTCGAACTGACGTGACTTGACGGAAACGATGGTCACAATCTAAAGACGTTTTCAACGAAGACAAAGCCCACCGCTCAAAAATTTTAAGCGGTGGGCCCTGTTGCCTCAAAGAGGACAGAAAACATCATCATTTTTTCCGTAACGATGATTACCACATTGCAACGGGGTTGATAATCATCTGCACGGCGCCTTTCACTCGAGCCTGGCCCAAAACGAACATGAATTCTTTAACATTTTCTTTTGCAAGAACGCCGGTATCGATGTTTTCCAAAATATATACACCGTTTTCCTTCAAGAAAATTGCATGGTCGAGGAATACTTTATCTCCCTTGACTGGCGGAACTGGGCCGAGTCCCCAGGTGTCCGAACCAACCACCATTGGGTTCATGTTGGCAACGTGCTGTGCGGCAGCATTTGTCAGACCGGGCTCAACAGAGGCCCAAGTCTTTGGGTCTTTCTTGAGTTTTTCATCTGTCCATCCCGTGTGGAAGAGAATAATGTCTCCTTTTTTAATTTTAATGCCTTGATCCTTGATGGCTGCATCGACATCTTGTGGGGTAATTCCCTGGCCTGCTTCCATGCTCGCGACTTTGAAGTGCTTCGCCATGTTAATCAAGACGCCGCGCCCGACGAGCGGAGGAATGCCCTCGATGCCCATCTTTTTAGAACCTGTCACCTCAATAAAATCGATCGCTTTGTTGCAGTTATAGAAGACGCCATCGTCGCCAAAGTGGCTCAGTGCGTCGATCTGGGGACCAACTCCAAACCACAACTGAGCACTGTCGTCATTATAATTAAAGTTCCATCCAAAGGCTGGGCCAGTCTTTCGTCCTAAAGTTTGGTTTGGTTGATGAATATTCAGGTTCACAAATCGTGGTGGGAATGCGGGCATTCCTGGTTCAATGACGATACCGAGGGGAGCCGACTTACCTTGCTTGACCAACTTGGCTGCATCTTTAATGCTCGCAGCATTGATGTAGTTTGCTGCGCCAATTTCATCCTGTGCGCCCCATTTTGAAGGCTTGCAGTCAGATGCATGTGCTGCAACAGAGAACGAGAGCCCGAGCAGTGATAGTGTAAGAGTGCTCTTCATACAGTGAATGACCTTCCTCAGAATAAATCAGTGAATGAAAACTTTCGAAGTTTCAGTAAAATTGGAAACTCGTACACCATATCCATAATTGAAATATGAAGTGAGTCAGAGTTTTGGCGTAATTATTTTGTGGTTCGCGAGATGCCGGAGGATGTGATCTCCGCTTTTTGTGTCCGGAGGGTTTGTTTCGGTTGTGCCTGACTCGACTTAACTGCGTGTTTAGGAGTTTTTAAACGCGTTCGGTAAAATTTCCAATGGCCAACAATCCGGAGTTTACTGACCGGACCGGCACAAGGCGATGTTA
>RFOM01000128.1 GCA_009926615.1 Pseudomonadota bacterium | reverse complement strand
TACAGATCTTTCCACACCGGCCGTTCAGGTCAGTGTCAGCGTTGCTGCCGTCAACGATATACCGACGTTATCCCAAGTCGACACACTTACGGGTGCATATGAAGATACTCCAAGACAAATTACACACGCAGAATTACTTTCGGCATCAAATGCATATGATGTTGAGACGACCCCGCTGACTTTTGTGATAGATTCAATCAGCGCAGGTACCACAGTTGAAAAATCAATCAGCTCATCGTGGACTCCTGTTTCTTCAGGAACAACCATTTCATACGGCGACACGATACGTTGGCAAGCGGCAGCTAATGCTTCCGGAACATTACCCGCATTTTCAGTGAAAGTTCAGGACGCCCAAGGTGCGCTGAGCTCCGCAGTGCAGGTCTATATCACCGTCACTCCGGTCAACGACCTCCCGACCCTATCCACCATCTCCACATTAACCGGTGGGGTCGAGGATACTTTCCTTGTTATCACTTACTCGGATCTGGCTAATGCAGCTGACGAGTTTGACGCAGAAACACCGTTCCCTGATTTTAGAATCGAAAGTGTCACAGCCTCAACCACTCTTGAAAAATGGGACGGATCGGCATGGAATGCAGTCACTGCCGGAACGACATTGATTTCGTCAGGCGATAAAGTTCAATGGAAGGCAGCAGCGAATGACAGCGGTCTTGCCCGTCCGGCCTTTACCGTTAAAGTTCGGGACAGTAATTCAGCATTGAGTTCAGCAGTACAAGTCAATGTGGACGTTGCTGCCGTCAACGATGCGCCGGCAATTAACGGAATTACAAGCGGTGTGACGAGTCTGAACTTTGCCGAGAACGGCGCCGCCCAATCACAAAGCTTCACTCTCTCTGACCCAGACAACAGTGTGACGTGCGCATCCGTAACAACAAACAGCAATAACATAACCCTTGTCCCCAACGGCAATCTGACAATCTCCACCGTGTCAGGCTTTACCAACTGCTCAATCAGTGTGGTACCTGCTGCAAACCAATCCGGCAGCGCCGTTATTACCCTGACGTTGGATGACAGCTCGGGTGCCGCCAATGCGGTAACGACTAAAACATTTACGGTGAACGTTACCGACACTCATTCCGTTCCAACACTTGCCGGCGGAGATTCCTTGGTTATCCATACCGAAACAGCAGGCGGCGGAAACGTAAATATTGCTCTTGCGGTCGCATCTGCAAATCCGTCAAGCCCCGCAAGCAGTTTGGTTTACAAACTCATCCAAGGTCCGCAGCCTCAAACAGGCAAATCTCTCGTCAACGGAGCATTGGGAAGCCTGACATTCGCCTCCAGTCCGGTATTGCCTGCGGGAACATTCGGTGATGCCCGCGCTTCCGGTCAACAGCTCACATATACCCTCAACGCCGATGTTTATGCCGGATTCTCGGACCAAATCTCGTATCAGGTTTGCCAAGCTGCCTATCCGACAATGTGCTCCGACATTAAGTCTGTTTCAATTGCCGTAATTGCGGTCGACGATCCTTCAACGATTACTTCGCTGACGATTGACTCAAATACACCTCCGCTGAAGCTGACAGGCGCAGCACAGACATCAAAAACTTTCGCAATGACCTTTACACTGACAGACAGCGATTCTGCAGTGAATTGCAACGGCATAACGGCAACATCTTCGAACACTGCCGTGTTTCCTGTCCCGACAATCAACGGCGGCACAACAACGTCATGTTTCTTCAATCTTATTTCTGCCAACGGAGCATCCGGCGATTCAGACATTCAACTGAAGATTGGCACAACTGCACTCAGACTCAATGGAACCTCCGAAACATCCTTCCGTGCCACAGTGCTGGCACTCAACGGCAGCAACAATGCCGTTCACCTGTGTACAGGCGCTTCGCTGCAAGTTGAAAAAGGACCCTCGAATACGCAGGTCACCGTCAACGGCGCAGCTGTTTGCGTGGACTATGCGGCTTCCGGTTGGGATGCGACGGCCTCGCTTGATGCAACCAAGTTTTACCGCAGTGTAGACACGGCCAAGCTTCCGGAACCCCGCAAGTACTGCACCGGAATCAAAATATTCGGTTATCAGGGCATGGCTTACTGCGGTGAAGGAAAAGATCCGCTCAATCTGCACCGCAACGTGGGCACGCTTGCCCTGAATACGTCAACTGCACCAAGCGCCGATTACCGCTTGTTCCCCGATCCGGCGAAAGATCACGATGCGCAAACAGTCGGAAGCTCCGGAGTTTCGAAGCTGACAACGCGGCCATCGGTTGTGTGCGGTTCTTCGGGAACTTTGGCTTCGCGGATTGCGAATTGTGCAACCCAAAACCCGACAACGTCCTATTGGGATGGCTCGGCGAATGCCAATGCAGGTCAGGGACTTTGGCGCTTGGTCACGGTCAAACCGCTCTCCGGCAGCGACTGTACCTCCGGTTGTACCGAAGTTTGGCGCGATGAAAGGACTGGTTTGCTTTGGGGTGATGTCATGGAAGACAACAGCGGAACCCCCGTGACCGATTGGAACTGGTGTAAGGCTTCGGGCAAGAGCAATGCGGCCAGCAATCCTCCCTCGAAAGAGGATGAGACCGGACTTCGTTGTTCCGATGCAACGTACCAAGGTCAGGCTGCAACCGGCGCAAACATGCCTGTCAGCCTTTGTGTCGACAACGCAGCATTCAAAGCGCTCGACTCGCGTCAGTCACTTGCGCGCGGAGATCTCAACCTGACGAGTACACCTGCAATCCGCTGGTGGTTGCCGACACGCAGTGACTGGTTGCGAGCTGAGCGAAACGGTCTGCGGTTTGTTTTGCCCAACATGAGCAATGAATTCTGGACGGCCACTGTTGACAGTGCAACGCCGGCAAATGCTTGGACGTTTGACGGCGCGTCCGGAGGTAAACTTAATTCGGTATCAAGAATCGTTGACAAAAAAGTCAGATGCGTGGGGTCACCGTGATGAAACTCACAATAAACAAAATCCGAGCGGGTAAGTACACGCTAAAAGTCACACTACTGTTGTTGATCGCCGGCGGATTTACATTCCTGTTAAGGCAAGGTTTGGCGCTCACTGCTGCTGAAATCTGCAAGCAGAATACAATTATGGGGTTTGTCGGAACCAAATCCTGCGTCGGACAAGATGACGGCGGCGGCGTTGTACCTGCAGCAGCCAATCTTGCGACTGTCGATACGCTGCCAACCATATCGCCCAGTGTGCCAGCCGCGTTTAACACGACAGCTCCATCGGTCGACTACGCAAAAATTTGCTCAAATCAATCGCTCTTGGGTTCGTCCGGCACGGCCTCCTGCACCGCCCGTGCCGCGCTCAACCACAGCGACAAGAACAGTTCAACATCAGATCTGACGGGAAATTTTTCTGCCACAGCACCCAATGGCAGACTTGTTCCGATGATCAAAGACGATGACGGCGAAAGCGGTACCAACGTTATAAAATATAATCGAACAGGACTGGTCATTTGCGGTACCGATGCCGCAACTTCAACCTATGCCTCGAAAATCGCCGATTGCGCCACACGCAATGGAACCAATGCGCGATGGCTCGGTTCCGATGGAAATTCAGGCCATGGAAACTGGACGCTGGTCACAGTGGCTGATTCACAGGGCAGTGCAGACCCCGACGGCACAGCCTGCAGTGCAGGCGGAGTAACGTGTCATGAAATTTGGCGGGACGACCGAACTGGTTTGTTATGGTCGGATCGTTTGTCCACAACTCTGAACTGGTGCAGAGCAACCGGTTCCAACCTCGGAACGGTGTGTTCAGTCTCGGCAAATCAGCCCGGAACACCCGTGAGTTTGTGCGCCGAAGGCTCGGGGCGCAACGTTTCAAATACATACGATCCGGAAAAAGGCGACTTTCGTTTGAATTCGGGCGCAATCAATGTGCGATGGTGGGTCCCGACACGTTATGACTGGATGGAGGCCGAGGAGAACGGCGTTCGCTTTGTCCTCCCCAACATTTCAGCACGGAACTTTTGGACTTCCTCAGCGGATTCATCCGATTTAACAAAGGCATGGATCTTTAAAAATTCAGGAAGTTTGGGCGGAGCATTTGAAACTCTCAGTATGACGAATGGAACCACAGACACCCGCTGCGTTGGTCAGGTTGTGCAATAATTTTGAATCTATTCACCGCGGGATATTTGCCCATATCCGAAGTCAAGGTGTTTGATTTCGATGTTCCCCGTCAAAGGCCGGCGCGCCTTGTTCATTCGTTTATTTTCCTGCTTTACGTATGCACATTTCACCGTGGTCTCATCAGGGGCGCATCAGCGAACTGCCGTCTGGACTTCTTGTGCAAATATTTGAAAATCGGATATGTGATTTGTAATCACCGACCAAAGTATTGACCAGTCGATTTTCTGATACTCATGAACAAGAATATTTCGGAGACCCACTGCCTTTTTCATCCGATCAGCCGTCTGTCTCGTAATCACACCCGCCGATGCCAAAACTTCGAAAGAATCGGCCATTGTCACAGGAACCGGAAGCGGCGTGTGTGACGTAAAATGCGTCGCGATATCAACACACGCTTGGATAGCCCGCTCAAGATTCAGAATGATGATATCCTGCCTGTCCAGATCAACTGAAAGTTCCTGCAATGTTGCAGGTGACTTGTCACGTACCCTTTCCAAGCAACGTGCAACCGTATCCAGTTTTTCCAGTATCAGCGTTTTGTTTGGTGCGACCATCGTCTTACCCTTTCGGCTCTTGCTTTGGAGGCTATTCTCGAATCGTCTTCATGCTCAGCCAACATTCGCTTGATGAGCATCTCATAAAGCACCGGATCACGGTGTATCACCAAAGTCCCGCGCGTGAGAATCTCCTGCAACAAAACTCCATGGGCTGTTCTGAGATCAATCAGGTCAACTTCGCATGCAAACTTTGAAGACAATGTTTGCGCAACACGAATTTTATCTTCAACCGAAAGTTCGTCGCGGGACGCCACGCCGATATCCAGATCGGATTTCTGTGTTTCAGTTCCAAAAGCCCGCGATCCAAAGACAACGGCCAGCACAATACCACTTTCTTCATCGAAACAATCCCGAATTTTCTGTGCCAGTTCTTCTCCTGTCAAGACACATGACTCCCGCTCAAAAGCACTTTACTGTTTAGACTTTCATCGAAGCCGGCAAAATGCAATCACAGGTTCCAAATGCGATTAGAGTTTTGAATTTTCCCGATGTAACAAAACACATCCAAAAACATGCCGGAAAAACAAAAATCCCCGAGGACTTTCATCCTCGGGGATTCGAAATAAAAAGGCTGCACCGAGCTACTCTCCCACAGTTAAAACTGCAGTACCATTGCCGCAGGCG
>RFOM01000127.1 GCA_009926615.1 Pseudomonadota bacterium | reverse complement strand
ACCTGCGCATGCAGGGAATTCAGGCGTGGTGTCTCAGAGAAACATCTCTTGAAATGAACCGGACGGACGATTCTGCCGAATTCGAACAAATGCCTTCAAAACGCAACACTCAGGGACCGGAGAAATCAAAATGAGAATTGGATTACCGTTTCTCGCAACTTTGTCGCTGATGAGCGCTGCAGCGTTCCTGCCCGCCTGCCGGCAGCGGGGTTATAACCAAGCCGCACTGAACAGCAACCGGCTTGAATATTCCGAAGACGTCAACGCGTTTCTCTCCGGAATTGAGAAAAAAACCAAAGCGGGATTCAAATTTGACTGGACGCGGA
Organism: Pseudomonadota bacterium; assembly: GCA_009926615.1. Lineage (GTDB taxonomy): Bacteria > Bdellovibrionota_B > Oligoflexia > Silvanigrellales > Silvanigrellaceae > RFOM01. The sequence goes on along the minus strand of RFOM01000127.1, from coordinate 5,132 downwards.
TTCAAAATGCAGTTGCGCTCGCCGAATCAAAGGTGAACGGTTTGCCAAAGAACCTGACCATCGAAGACCAGCCTCTCACGGCCCTGCCGGCAGGAATACCCGCTGATTTTAAGGCGGCATTCGAAGCGGTTCTGAACTCACAAAGAAACAAAGGCATCAAAAAAATACAACGCAGAATAGTGCTCGAACAATTGATTGAACAAATAGCCGAAGCACAGAACGGACCTTCGGGAAAAAGCTGTTCATTGGGAGCAGACGGCAAAAATCCGCGCGCAGCAGCGCTCAATTCTTTCCTCAAAGAATTTGTCATTTACAAGTACGGACGGCCGCCTGAGCCGCTGCCGGATGCATTCTTGACTGCGGTTCCTTTTTACGGTCACCTTGTCGAAAAGGAATCTCCCTTCCTTGATATCGCCTTCGCTCCCAACGGAAGCATGGCACACAAGTCGGCCCACAGCGTCAATGTGCACGTGATGGACTTTTTTGAACTGTGGCTCGCCTGCGAAGAAAAAGGCAGTGCCTGCAGCGGATTGAAGCTGAAAGATATAACTGTTTACATCGGATTGCAGGGCATCGCCGAAAATCTTCCTGCAATCAAAAAAGATCTTGAAGAGAACAGAAAGATCGTGACTGCAAAAGCGGGCACCGACGAAGCAGTAAAAGCGCGAAAAGCACTTGAAGCAGGTGAGGCAGATGTGATTCGTGCCAACCGGATGCTGACGAAGCAAACGGTCAGGACTCTTGACTGGAGCAAAACAGAATTCCAAAACAATACAGCTCTTTGGGATGTGTTTTTTGATTTCCAGAATCTCACTGACGAAGCGTTCAAAAATTATAAAACCCTGCGCTCGGAACGCGGACTGAAGGCGGACGACTATCTCGCGGTGTCAATGCGCACGGTCGCCAATCCGTTCCACATGGGCAAACCTGAAGTTCTTGCCGCGCTGTTTCCTTGTTCAGGCTGGAACTGAAATTTGATTCAGGAGCAATAAAGTCATGACACTGACCGGACTTGTTTTCGCCTCCATCGTGCTGACCGGTTGCCAGCTTTTTGCAGGCAACAGCCGCATTCGCAGCAACAGCGGTGAAGCGGCCGACAAGCAACTGGCCGACACCATAGCCCTTGGAATGACGTATCCCTACGAGCGCGAGTCAGGTTCATACCTTTTCGTCAACGGAATTCCGTATGCATACGAATCTCTGGGCAAGGACCTGCTGTCGGACGCAACCGTAAGAGCCGGCTCGAAGGTCATTCAGGCAGAGACCCTTCTCAATGAACTCGCGCGCACCCAAAAACTGCCCAAACCTCAGTCTGTAAGCACCCGCACACCGGTCATTGCCTATGGTTCAAACGCGGCCGTCAGCGCCCTCAAACGTAAATTTATGAGCGACAAATTCGCCCGCGGCTGGGCTGTCATTCCGGTCATCAAGGCTGAATTGAAAGATTTCGAGGTCGTCCACGCAGGTCATTTTGTTCCCGTGAACGGAAGCTTTCCTGCAGGTCTTGCGTACAGCGCAGGCGCGGAAACAGAAGTCTGGATCACCTATCTGGATGAACAGGAAATGGAGAGGATGCATGCATCCGAGGGCATCGACGCGGACTCTCCCGAATCATGGTATGCATACGGCAAGCTGGACAACATCAAAATCAGGCTGTCCAACGGACGCGAAATGAACTCAGCTTTTGTCTACATCGACAATTACGGAGGCCTTAAGGTCGGCGGCAAAAGCGCCGCTCTGGCCAAAGTTCCTGCCCAAAACAAATTTCCCGCTGTCACAATGCAGGCGGCCCTTGAAGCGTCTGAAGACATTTTCAAAAGACATCCCGCGTCGGCGGCGGTGCAAAAAAAATGTTCGAAGTGGGAAGGCGCCGAAAGGCGGCTGTGCGAAAACATATCGGATGCCTGTGCGCGGGACGACAGAACGGATGCTCTGCTCAAAGATAAACGGGTTGAATTCTGGAACCTGCCGCTATCTGCCGAGGTCAAATTTACCCGCCTTGCGGGCTCCGACAAAGCCGGACATCCCAAAGCTTTTCCGGACTCAATGCGTTGCGCTCGGGCGGGACAATAACAGCGGTTTGAAATGAGTTTCCGGCAAATTAATTACTTTGCCCTGTTTGCCTTCATACGCTCATAAATTGCAAAACCGTAAAATCCGACGAACATTGCCACAGTGAACATGATGACCGTGGGATTGAGAGTTGCCAGCGAGACGATCGCAGGCCCCGGACAAAATCCTGCGATTCCCCAACCCACACCAAAAAGAACCGCACCCAACTTTGCCTGATTCGGCAAATCGAATCCGGTTTTGGGCAAATTGCCCCAGTCTTTGTCCAGCACAGGTTTTTGCATGCGCAGCGAGAGCTGATTAGCTATTGCATAAACAGCAATGGCTCCCACCATAACGAACATCAAGGCCGGCTTCCAGTTGCCGAGAATATCAAGAAATCCGCGAACATTTGCAGGATTGAGCATCCCTGCAACACCAAGTCCGACGGCAAAAAGCGCACCCGAAAGCAAGGCAACAGCCGAACGGGAAATATTGGATGCCATGTTTCAGTTTCCTCCTGCAGTGCGAATCAGGGCATTTGCAACCGCAACAGCAGCCATGCCAGCAGCAATAAAAATAACGGTTGCAATAATGCTGCGACCCGAAAAACGCGCAATCCCGCAAATCCCGTGGCCGCTGGTACAACCCCATCCCAAACGCGTGCCGACGCCGACAAGCAGGCCTGCGACAATCAGAGTCACAGGATCTGTCGCGACCATCGAGGCTTCAGTAAACACTTTCGAAAACTTCGAAAGCAGCACTCCGCCCGCGATCATTCCAAGCAAAAACATTGCACGCCAGCCGAATTCTCCCGCCTGCGCCCTGCGGGCTGACGGAGTGAAGATCATGTTCACAAATGTGCCCGCAATTCCGCTGATACCCATGATCCGGCCGTTGAAGATCATCAACAAAGCTGCCGCCAATCCGATAATCAATCCGCCATACAATGCCATCATCATTTGAGAATTGTCTCCTTAATCAAAATGAAACTCCCCATCACCAAAACGAACCAGCCGAAGGCAGGCTTTAATTTAGCACTCGAAACTTTTGTCACAAGTTTTGTTCCTGCAGCCATACCAATCAGCGAGGCTGCCGTGACGCTCACCAGCACCGGCATATTGATTGCGGTTCCCGCCGACAAATCACCCGCAAAGCCAATCAGCGACTTGGATGCAATGACAACAAGAGATGTTCCGACGGCCCGCTTCATGTCGAGCCCGACCAGAACGACCAGAGCCGGAACAATTAAAAATCCGCCGCCTGCGCCGACAAAACCTGTGACTCCGCCCACAACCGCACCTTCAAGAACGATCAGAGCAGCGCGGGCAGCGTTCAGCGACCCCGCCTCCGAGGCTTTCGGTTGAGAAGGTTTAAGCATCGCACCGGCAGCCAGAAGCATAACAACACTGAACACCAAAAGAATCACGCTGTCTTTGCTCAAATTAAAGTTCATCACGGACATTTGTGCAGGCAAGGCGGGCAAGGCAAACCTGCGCGTTGCGTAAACAGCAAAAAAGCTCGGCACGGAAAAAATAATACCTTCCTTCCATGCAATTTCTCCCCGCTTTGCGTAGGCAACAGATCCGGCGGCAGCTGTAACACCCACGATAAAAAGCGACAGAGCCGTAGACTCACTTGCATTGAGCCCGAAAACGTAATGCAGGATTGGGACCGTAAGAATACTTCCGCCGCCGCCAAGCAAACCCAGCGATACACCAATCATCAAACTCAGCAGAAGTCCCGCTCCAAACAAAGGGGTTATCATACGCTTGCCTCAGTGCTGCGCACTTCTGACGGCAAACGCCCGTTCAGCAAATTCGCGGGAACCGATTCCTTTATCTTTTTCGGCGGCGGAAGCTTCCAGCTGTCAAGCTCGGCAATAAACTCGGCTTCGCTGAGCGACAGCAGCTTGTTTGTTTGAAGCTGTTCTGCAATCGAAGAGACCCTGCGCTTGTTGTAATCGTGCCCCGGATACACAAGTGTTTCAGGAGGCAGAGCAGCCAGACGTCGGAGACTTTGATACATCGACTTGGAATCGCCCGCCTGAAAATCAGTACGGCCGCACGAGTCAATGAACATCGTGTCACCCGTCAGCAGCCGGTTGCCGTCGACCAGAAAACTGATGCTCTCACTGGTATGGCCGGGGGTAAAAATCGTCTGAATTTCAATTTCACCGACCTTCAAAACGCTGCCGTCCTTCAATCCAAGATGAGGAAATTTGACGTTGGCTTTTTCGCTGACAGCCACCTGAGCCTGCGGAAAGTGATCCTGCAGCAATGCATTTCCGGTCACGTGATCGGCATGAACATGAGTCTCAAACAAATACCGGAGCGTTAGTCCCAGTTCCTGTATGCGCTTTTTATACACGGCGACGTTCTCGCGGACAGAATCCACCAGCGCAGCTTCGCGGGTTTTGGGATCGGCAATCAGGAATGTATAAGTTGATGTTTCGGCATCCACAAATTGTTCAAAAATAATTCTGCTCATGGCGTTCTCCTTAAAGTGTTTTCAAAAGTTCATAGCCGCCCTGAACAGAGCAGATCACATTCTCGAAGCCCGCCTGCTTCAGAACATCAAACGCCATTTGAGTTCTGTTGCCGCTGCGGCAGTACAGGTAAATTTCCTTTTTGCGGTCGAGTTCCGACAATCGTGCGGAAAGTTCGCCGAGCGGAATATGAACCGCATCGGGCAGCATTCCGGCCGCAACTTCATCGTTGTTCCTTACATCGAGCATCACCGTTGAATCCGGCTGAGCTGCCCTGTAGCGGGCCATAAACTCGGGACAATTCATTTTCAGACATGACATGGCGAACCTCCGCGTTCTTTCCCCTGACATTAAACCCATCGGACATTATATTCAAGTATTTAATTGAATAATTACTTTATTCAATATAATGCTGTTATTATTATGTTTTATTTTTCAAAACATTGTCGGTCTGCACTTTTTGCAACCCTCAGGCCAACGGCAGGCGTGCTCTGTGCAGGATCAGGCCGGCCGGCCTGATTGGGGGCATCAAATTCTTTTAGATTGCGGGCCTTTGAATGACACTGTAACCCACGAGCCTTATCTTAAAGAGGAA
>RFOM01000126.1 GCA_009926615.1 Pseudomonadota bacterium | reverse complement strand
CTGCTCTATAAGATTGAGGGCGGAGGCCATACGTGGCCAGACGGGGCTGATCAGCCTGCGTGGCTGGTGGGTCCGACAAGCAGGGAACTGAATGCTACCAAAGAGATATGGAATTTCTTTAAAGGTCACTCGCTGTGAGATGATCCTCACTGATTTCCGGCATTGATTTATGCGGAGCTGAAGGATGATCGGATTTTTTAATAAAATTCTGGTTATTATTCTCATCGTGACGGGCGCGTCGTTTATTTCCGGCTGTTTGCTCCGCAGCGCAGCTTTCAGCAACGCAAATGCACTCATCCGGTATGAAATCGGCTCGACATTCGACACAGATGAAGAACAGAATACTTTTCTCAAAAGGGAAGTTCCAAAATTTCTTGGAAGTCTGAAAACCGAAGATGTACCCCGCCTGAAGACCCTGCTTGCAGATATTGTTGCGCAGTCGGAACGCCCCTTGGGCAAGGATGCGGTTCTTTCAATTTTTGAACGATGGGATGAAATATATGCGGCCGTGCTCAGGCGGGCGGGTGCTCCTGTCGGAGAGTTTCTTTCCAGAATGAGAAAAGAGCAGGTGGAGCAGTGGGCAGAATTTCAAAGCGGCAAAAACAAAACCCGCTTTGAGGACTCAGGCAAGGGCGAAAAAAGTTTCATTCAAAAGAAGAGCAAAGAATTTGCGAAAAGGGTTTCGTCTTGGATAGGGGTAATCAATTCACGTCAGATGGCTGCTGTTGAAGAATATGCTGCAAAAGAGTTTTTCCTTTCAGTTCGCGAACAGCAGTCGCTGCCGGAGTCCCAGCGTCGTCTTCGGCAGGCAGTTCTTGACTCCTCAGGTGCAAAAAGACTCGAAGAGATTTTTATCAGGCAGCAATTGTTTCCGTTCTCAGAACTTCACGATGATCATGCAAAAGTCAGATTGGAAAGAAGGACGGCATTGTTGCAGCTTATTAACGTCATTGCTCAGAGCCTTGGCGAAGACCAGAAAAAGACATTGAAAAGAGAAGTGGAAAGTCTAACCGAAGATTTGTCCAGAATCGGTCCCTGAATCAAGAATAAGATATCTGCAGGGACCAATTCCGGATTTTTGTATTGCTGATTGCCTCAGAGCAAGCAATGACGTGCACAAATCCAAATCACTTTTTCTCAGCTTCTTCAGTAAATGATGTGAGTTCAGGCAGGCCGCTCAGATCCAAAATCGCCTTTGCCTTTGTATAGCCTGCATAAGGAGAGGATCCTTTGAGCTGGCTGTAGGTGATTTTTGGAACGGAATCGCTGAACGTTTTAATCGCATCGCAGTCGGCAGCCGTTTTCGATGTGAGGTCGGTTGCACTTGCACAAACTGTTGCTTCAGCGTCGTTACAAGCTGCAGCAGTGGCGTCCCGTCCGTCTGCAGTGCCGGCATCATGAAAGCGGCCGATTCCGTAGACGAGCGTGGAACTTGCCTTTATCCGCACTCCGCAGCCTGCGCCGGAGGTAGGATCTTCGCTGTCAGTGGGTGTACTTGATTGTGCAGCGGAGCTTCCTGTTGCCAATTCAAAGTTTGAATTCGCTTTGTCGCCCAGAATGTAAAGCCATGAGGTGTGTTGTTTGGCTGCGTCCGTAACCGACTTCTTTGTCAGCACGACCTGCCACACTTCGGCTTTTGTACTGGCATCATCGACCTTACCCAATACGAACATCGTAGGGACAGTGTCGTCAGCAGCCTTTTGAATTTCAGCAAGATACGAGGTCCCGTCTTTGCGGCCAAACAGAATGGTCAGTGTTCCGCCGCCGGTCTGAGGAAGGACTTCTTTACAGGACAGCCAAAAGCTCGCTGTGCCTGTCAGGGTATTGCTCTTATCCGGAAGGCCGCTGAGTGACCATTCCTTTGGAGTCTCGGTCACGCATTTGCGAGCGACCTCTGTGGTGTGGCGTTTATCGAGTTCTGCCAAACGACCGTCAACGCTTTTCAGACGGTACATGAAATCGTTGGGACCTTCTTTGAAAAATCGATCTTTGAGGGTTTCAAGTTCTGTAGGTGCCGCGAATTCAAAAGATTCAGTGAGGCTTGAAGCGGTTTTCGAGGCCGCGGCCAGCGCGGCAGGAGCGCTTGCCTTGACAGGAATCAACAGCTGGCCCAAGCCCATGGGGCTGCCTTTGCTTTCCTTCTTCTTTGCACATCCTGCAACAGCGCCAAAAACCGACAGACTTGCGGCACCGCAGGCAAACAGCGCAATACGCTTCGAATTCGCAAAACACGTCATTGTGAATCTCCTCAAGGATTATCTGAAAAAAAAGAACGCCCAACTTGTTTCTGTGTTGTTCGGTACCCGATAAAGTAACGTACCTGCGGTTGGTTACGGTCATTTGGGGATGAGAAAATCTTTGCATTTTGCGACAGCGCGGCGTAGGCGAAAGGAATTTGACGAATTTTTTGATTAAATTTAGAACATATTCGAAATGCAGATTTGGAAAGTTTTGATTTGAAGATGAATCCGGAAACAAACAACAGTGTTGATTTCGGCCCGCACAGGGCCATTTTGCGCGCGCTTCTTGTGAAAGCACCGGCGACTGCGCGGAGTTTCCTTCAAAGATTCGGGCTCGAAGCTTCCGCGGTTCTCAATACCAATTATTTTGTGTCCGAAGAAACCGTGACTGCGCTCTGGGCGCTTGTACGGGATGAAGAACGGCTTCATCCGCTTTTGGCAATTGAAGCAGCCTCGCTTTTTCAGTGCAGTGATTTGGGCGACCGCGGGTGGATCCTGATGACGGCCCGAAATATCTCTGACTCTGCGCATCTGTTTCAACGGTTTTGGCCTGAACTTGGGGTTGAGGTCGAAGATTGCGGAGAATGGAAACTTTGGCGCTGCACACCGTCTTCCGACTTCTGCGCAAATACGATTTTGTATTTTGTGATGATCATCCTTAATTTTTTGAACGGCCAAGGTGTGCGGTTCGAAAATGAAGGAGCAGTCACTTTTCCGGAATTCTGCAAGCCTGTAAAATATGAATGTGGAAAGTTGATGCGGGAAAGAATAAATAATGATGTCGGAACAGTCATAAAATTCGACAAGGACAGCGTTGTTTTAAAGTTGAGCAGCCAATCACTCACTTTAGCTTTGAAAACCACTGACGAGTCTGTTTTTCAATTGTTTCTGCAGAGATGCATCAAAAATGAAATTCAACGTGACGCGGGCGAAAAATTTGCCGACCGAAAAGAAATTGAAATTAAGATTAAAACAATCATGCGCAGGCATTTGTCGTCGGCAAACTTCGGGAGCAGAGATGTCTGCGGAGAACTTGGTGTCTCGATCCGCACAATGGAAAGAATTCTTGCAGAGGAAGGTATGACTTTGCGGGCGCTCAAGCAGCAAGTTCAGCAGGAGGCGGCCGAAGAGATGCTGGCCATGGGTGTCAGAATCAAAGAGGTTGCCGCTAAAATCGGATTTGAAGACGCAACCGCATTTTCACGGGCATTTCACAAATGGTCAGGCGTTACTCCTTCAAAATTCAGGAAACAAAAATCTGATGAAAAATAGAGCCGCAGTGAGGAATGTATATTCGTTCAACAGCTTTGGGAGCAGACCTCTTTTTCGGTACATGCTGATTCAGCATCGGGATGATTTTTTGAATGTTCTTTCAAAATTGAATTTGACACCTGAAGAAATCATTCAAGGCATTCGGATTTTGAATGCACAGGAGCAGGCGGCCCTTTTCGGACTGGCATGTCAACTTCGGGTATCCGACCGGTTTATCGGACTCAATTCAGCCAAGCTGCACGATATCCACGATTCCGGCTTGCCGGGGATCTTGGCCCGCAGCTGCGGCACGATTCGCGAGATGGCGCAAATCCATGAAAAATATTATTCCAAACTCGATTCCGAAGGCGTCCTTGCGCGACTTGAGTTCGCCGATTCTTCAATGTGCTATGTTTTTGAAAACCTGATGCGCGCGCCTGCGGCTATTCAGGAATATGCCTTGGCAACCACCTGCATTGCTTTGACTTCACTTTCGTCCGAGGTCAAAAATTTCGGAATGTGTTTCGAATTTCCGTCACCGCCTGATTCCTACGGATTCTCGGAGCAGGATCGGCAAAAAATCTGTGAGGATTTTTCGATTCAGCTGAAATATTCGACGGGCAGACTCGCTCTCCGACTTGGGGTGGGTGTTCTGGATGTAACGATACCGACAGTTGATCCGAGTCTGAAGACTCTGCTCGAAAGAAAACTGAGGGTTCTCACGGGTCAAACACTTGCCGAGGATACTGAAGAGCTGCGCGGACAGGTGTTTACTGCCATGCTTGAACTCAGCAGCGCTTCGGAGGTCATTACTTTGGACAGCGTTGCGAATTACATGGGTGTTAAAAGCGAAACATTGTCTTATGCACTTCGCTCGCACGGCATACAGTTCCAGAAACTCAAAGAATCTTTGGGCTACGCTGATTGAGAGAGTGTGGAATTTTGTATACAGAATCCTAAGAATTTGTATACGATAAAGTATACAGAATCATTCTCTGAGATTAGAAAGTTTTAGTTAAATATTTAATATAATTTATATTTATAGTTTATAACGTATACAGAATTTAAGTTTTAGTAATATGATCCGATATACACTCCATCATCAGTCCGATGAGAGGAGTCTTCCAGATGGTTCAACTTACAAAGCTTTCTGTCGCAACCTCTGTCCTGTCCCTTCTGCTCATTGCGTGCGGAAGAAAGCCTGCTGCTGTGTCCCTTGATGCAGTTCCGGCAGCTCCGGCGCCAAAAATAATCAATGAAAAAATCCGACTCAGCTCCAGCGAAAATGAGTTCAATCAGTTTGTAAAACGGCTGACGGAGCACATGAATGAATCACAGAATCAGGTCAAATCGCAAAGCACGAGTGCGTCTTCCACTGAATCTGCAAGTCCGGCCGGTGCGGGCAAAAACGAAAACAACGAAACGATTACCAACAATCAGGAACAAGGCGTTGATGAAGGCGACATTATCAAGAACGTCGGTGACCATCTGGTTATTCTCAGGAGGGGAGAACTTTACAGCGTTCTTGCACAGAACGGCGCAGCATCCGCTCTGTCGGCATCCGTGCCCGTCCCTGTCGATCCGGCACTTGCCAGAGGGGTTTGGTATGATGAGATGCTGGTCAAGGGAAGAAATGTTTATGTGATTGGATACCGCTATGCGACACTTGATGATGAAAACTACAGTTCGATCGGTGCCACCGAAATCAACAGTTTCCGGCTCCGGACAATTCAAACGCCTGACGCAAACTTTTATTGAATCATCCGATTATTACAGTTCAAAAAATTACGCATCCCGTATTGTGAACGGCAAGTTGGCACTTTACATGCCGCGTTCCGCTTTTAATTACAGAGATAACAGCTACGTTTTCAGCGGGACTTACACTCTTGAATATGCCGGTTCGGGAAAGTTCAGAAAGAAAGCACCGTTCACAGGCTGGAAAGATGTTTATCTGGCTCCGACTCTCCAAAGCAAATACTACGCACTTCATACTTTGGCGCTTTGCGAATTGCCGGACAGCGGTTCCATTGAATGCAC
>RFOM01000125.1 GCA_009926615.1 Pseudomonadota bacterium | reverse complement strand
AAGATGGAAGCCGTTTTTCTCAAAAACCGAAAAAATATTTTTTGCTGCTGAAATTATTGAGTTTTTTACGAAAATCCGGCGTGTATCCGGCATGATTGAGGGAGCGGGCGGCTGCTCTTTTTTTGGAAGACCGGAGCTCGAACGCTCTCAAAAATCATCCCTGAAATGTTCACCCTGCCGTAATAATTGACTTTTAATCATCCAAAGATCATACTCCCGAAATGCGAGGTAATTCAGGAGTATGTTCCAGAGATTAATTAAACTACCGGAAGAACACAGTTTTTTTCTATTCGGAGCCCGCGGTACCGGCAAAACCACGTTGCTCCGCGCCAACTATCCTGACGCATTGAAAATTGACCTTCTCGACCATGAAACTGAAGCAGCTCTGTCGCTTAACCCTCATCACCTTGCTGCACTCATCGGGCCTGCATCATCGAACTACGTCGTTATTGACGAGATTCAAAAAGTTCCGCAGCTGCTCGATGAAGTGCATCGCCTTATCGAAACCCGCGGAAACGAAAAAATCTTTATACTGACCGGCTCAAGCGCCCGAAAACTGAAAGCCGGAGGAGCGAACCTTCTTGCGGGACGTGCTTTTCTTCGCAATCTTTTTCCGCTGACGGCTCGTGAACTCGAAAGCCGGTTTGACCTGCCCGAGGCACTCCGATGGGGAACGCTGCCAAAGCTTTATTCCTTGTCTTCGGATGATCTCAAAAGGGACTATCTTGAATCGTACGCTCATCTCTATCTCAAGGAAGAGGTTTGGGGCGAACAAATTATCCGAAACCTGCCGCCATTCAGAAAATTCCTTGAAGTGTCTGCAGTGAATGCAGGAAAAATCGTCAATACCGCAAATGTAGCGCGCGATGTCGGTGTCGACCCAAAGACAGTTCAATCTTATTATTCGATTCTTGAAGACACACTCTTGGGATTTCATATCGACGCTTATCATTCATCCGTTCGCAAGCGTTTGCGGCAAGCCCCGAAATTCTATTTCTTCGACAACGGTGTCACTCGCGCACTTGCCCGTATGCTGACTGTGGAACCGAAGGCCGGCACAAATTATTTCGGCGATTTGTTCGAACAGTTTGTGATCAACGAGCTCGTTCGGTGGAACAGTTACGAAAAGCGTGACTACAGGTTTTCATATCTTCAAAGTGCGTCGGGTGTGGAAGTCGATCTGATCATTGAAAGGCAGGCACGTCCTCTTGCACTGGTTGAGATTAAATCAACCGAAACTGTCCGCGAGGACCACCTCTCCGGTCTTGAAAACTTTCAGAAGGATTTTCCGGATGCGGAATTGTTTCTGCTCTCCCGAGACCCCAATGCAAAAAAGTTTGGCCGCATTTTGGCTTTGCCTTGGTCGCGATTTGCGGAGATTTGAGTGCGGCCTTCTTTATTGGCCATGCAAAGCTGTATGCCGGAGAATGAACATTTTGTCGTTCCTGTGATTCAATCCGCCGGTTGAAACATCAACTGAAAATTGAGCTCGGTACCTCCGCCGTCCTCGCCGCTGAATCCGCCAACATGGATTCCGACAAATTCGCCGTCTTCGTTGAATACAGGGCCACCGGAACTGCCGCTTCCCGCTGACATGTCGCTGACTATCGCATCACGCCACTCAAGGCTCATCTCCTCGAGTGAGTTTTGAACGTTATCGTCGGTCACAAATCCGAGCGTCAGCTGGAGATCGTTGGTGAGGAACGAGGGGTAAGACATCAAAACAAGCATGTCGCCCACAAGCGGTATTTTGCCTTTGGCAGGAGAGATAATCGGAACGTCGAAATTAAACGTCAATCCGCGGATGTAACCAATATCCCGTCCAGAAGGACTGCGACTCAATTGGTTGCCAATCCCAACTTGTTGGCCGCTGGAGCGGACAACACATGAGCTCGCGCCATTAAGCACATGATAAGCTGTGATCACAGTGTCCTGACTGATTCGGGTTCCGCTGCCGCTCGCTCCGCCGCACTGCAAATTCAAAACACCACGCTGCAAGGGTTTGAGTTTGGTCAATAGTTTATGTGAGGCCTCCTTGTAACTTTCGCCGCGTTCACCGCGCTCGCCCGCCGTACCGGCCGGACCGGCAGGGCCTTGCGCTCCGCTTTGGCTGCTCGAATTTGCCGAGTCATCTGTTGCCGGCTTTTCTTTGGTCAAACCGCATGAGGCGAAGTAGACTCCACAGAGCGTCGTCGCAACCATCGCCAACAGACGCGCAGGTTTCAAATCTCTCTCATTTTCGGGCATCGTCGTCATTCTTGAACCATTGTGTACGAGCGATCGATGTCGTTGGCCCAGTTGCCGTCAATATCCATTGCCGCCTTAACGGCCGGACTGTTACCGGACACGTTGATTTTAAGACGAACACGTATGTTCTGAGTAGCGCTCAACTTGAAAACCTTTAAATATTCTCCTTTCGAGGAATCGAAAAATCCTGAAAATGAAAAGTCTTCATCGTAAACGTGAGTGTGCTGAGTCACAGATTCAACAGGTCCGGAACTGATGTCAATTCGCGTTCCCGAAATCGAATACCACACCGTTCCGTCCGTGAATTTTATCAAATCTATATCCCCGATTTTAACTGCTGCTTCTGAATCTGAAGAAAGCTCGGGCTCACCAATGTAGCTGTCAATGTGAAACTTCCATTTATTTGTTATTTTTGAACCTGTTGTTTGTGATTCCGTGATAACCTGTTCTGCACCCCAGCCGGTTGGCTCGCAAGTGTAAAACTTTTTCACATCTCTGACGTAAGCGAGTGATCCTATTCTGCCCGCATTGCATTCAGGGAGATTTGTCATTGAAGTAACTGCAAAACTGATGCTATAATCTGACGTCGTGTTTGGGGTTGAAGCTGTGTTTGACCCCGTTTCTTCTGCTGTATCGTCATTTTTCTTCTCAATTTTTCCACAACCATTAAGAATTAAAGCGGCAGCGACAAAAGCAATCGAAAAACCGACAATTCTAGTCACACTGACCTCCACATGAGCAACGCTCATTCTCTCTTCCTTTTGAAGACAGATTCGGATTGAACGATATTTCCTCCAGAAAAAGACTCAATCCAATCCGGAAAGACTGAATGCAATAGTTTTAATTTCTGGCAGGACGGTATTCAGTCAATGGTACTGCCTTTTTTGACGCATAACTCAGGTCTGCTTTGAATCTTTTCAAGATGAAAATCCAACTTTGAATTATCCCCGCTGCATCTGTTTCCGAGCACGCATAATAGGGAAGAACAAAGTCTGAATGGTGAGGAGAAAATCATGTCGATTAATCAAATTTGGTCCGTGTTGATCTGTTCATTGAGTGTTGCCGGCTGCGGGGTGGGAACAATGAGTGACTATTTGACCGCGGAAAATTCCGATGACCGCAATAAAAACGAATCTGGGGTAAAAATTACCAATGGAACTTATTCCTTCGTCTTTACTGATTTCAATTATACTTGCAGTGATGGAACAACAGGCACTTCTTTGGGCGGGGCAATGCAGATGATTGTTGAAGTCTCTGGCGGTTATCTCAGTTTTCAACAATCTGCGGTCTCTTCACGTTCAAGTGTTGAGAGAGCAGCAACCATCGGGCCTCGTGTCGTTTCGTCAACTTCTCCCTCTGGTCCGATTGACCGCGCGGGTGCATTTACAACAACAAGCGTCAGTGTTTTTGATGACCCCAAATATGGTATTCTTAATGTGACGTACAAAGTGTCAGGTCAATTCAAAGGCACGCAATGGAGCGGCAAATACGAAACGCTTATGAATGCTCCTGACATGGGTCTAATTTGCAATTACAAGTCGTACTTTTCCGGCTCGCTGCAACCGTGAAGTTTCTTTTTTCCAAGGCGCGTAAGTACCCTGCCGAAACCTCGAAATAGATCTGTCTGCCAGCCGACAGATCGTCAGTCTGGAACTTTAACAAAACGCCGCCATCAAATGCTCTGGCCGATTTCCGGCCAGCACTGACTGAAATCCGGCCTTCAGCGCTTACCGCGCTTTACGCTGCGAAGCTGCAATCCTGCAGGCTGCCGGATTTCTTGAAGAACCCGAACCCATCGGCTGTCACCCAAACATGGCACGGCTCTTGCGAGAGCGGCCGCGAGTTCGCCATTGGCGACCTGAAAACCGTTTGGAGTTTCGCAGCACCATGTTTCAGAACATTCTCAAAATTGCCGTCCGTGTCTTTCCAATCCTCTTTATCGGCCTGCCCGCTCTTGCGCAGGACAACCCGCCCGACCCGAGCGCATTCAAATTTCTGAGAACCAAAACAGTCACCGACATGGTTTGCGGTTCAACCGCCAACACGGGCAGCGGCCCGCAATGCGGCGAACCTTCCTTGACGTGGAACGCCGCTTCAACGGCCGCATGTCGCGCCATTCAGGCACAGGACAGCCGATGCCCCGTTGCGGAATATTTCCGCGGACGCAGTCCGGACTGCGGAGCTGAACTTTATAGGGTCGGCACATCCAATGTCTGCGGCACCGAGCCGACTGAATTTTGGAGCGGATGGGATGAATCGTGTCCCGCCGTGACAGTCATGCACGGCATCGCGGGGCCGATTTCTGTTCCGATGGCGACAGGCGAGAGCGAATACCGCGTTCACCGCGTCGGATTCAGCGTCTCCGTTCAGGAACGTAAAAGGTGCAAGGGACAGGCGCCCAAAACGTGCAGACATCCGGACTTCGGCACGGAGGTTTACAGTGAGTGCAATCTTGGAGTCAAAAGTTATCAAGCATGCACTGTGGGCTACGAAACCTGCCGGCATCCGTCGCACGGCGAAGAATCCAGAACTTATCCGACCTGCAAAAATGAAACTTTTGGCGTGAGCCCGAACACCTGCATCATTCCCGACCTCGCAGGTCAGCAGCAGAGCATCGGTCAATTTGCAGACGAAATCAGCGCCTACAAATTTATTCTCGAAACCCTCATGACTGCGGGACAATCGCTGAAAAGCATCATGACCTCGACACTCATGGTCTTGGAATCAACCGTCGCAAATCTTTCCGGCCGCGAAACTGACCTGAAAAAACAAATCGCAGCAGAAACTTCAGCAGAAAAAATCAAACAGCTCCGCGTTGTCCTTGCAGAAGTTCAAGCCAACATCGCCGAACTCAGGGAAACGGCGGAAGAGCTGAATCAATGCGCCGTTGTTGAATCCGTCTGTTCACTGAACTCGGAGAGCATCAAAACGACGTTCGAAAACCAGCTCAGACGGGCACAAAACGATCTCGGAATCATCCGAAATTTTCTTCAAAACGAAGCTGAACGCTGGAAGAGCACATCCGATTCTCTTTACCGGCAAATCATCGAAATTCTCAACTCCCCGAGCATGAAAGAGTCTGTCTGATGAATAACATAATGTTCTCAATTTTTATTGTCCTCTCTGCCGCAACACTGTCGTGCGGACGAAACGAGAGCAAAGTTCAAATGCCGAAAATCAAAAATTCCGTTGCAGCATCGGCATTGAACAACGACATTTATGCACCCGATGTGAATGTCCAGTTTAAGGGAAGCGGCGGAAATGATGCATGGATGCTCAACTGGTATAACTGGTACACCGGCGG
>RFOM01000124.1 GCA_009926615.1 Pseudomonadota bacterium | reverse complement strand
AAATCCGAAGTCCACAACGAGCGGAACATGGTCGGACAACTGAGTCCACGGTGTTCCGCTCAAACATTTTACTCCGCGGTAATCCAACCCTCTGGAATAGACGCGATCCAAAGGGAGCACCGGAAACGGGCTCGGGAACGAACGGGCATGACTGCCGTGCATCCATTTGTGGGCCTCAGTCACTCCGCAACCTGACTCCAGATGGTCGGAAACCTGTCCGCGCCAGTCATTAAAGTCTCCCGCAATGACCAGCGGAGTGTGATGCGGAACGGCCTGTTCTATTCGCTCGACCAAGCGGCTGACCTGTGTCTTACGGCCGCGTTCGTGCAAATCAAAATGCAGACAAATAAAATGCACCGGAGGCCGCTCGGGCGAAACAAGTACAACCACGTGCAGCAGCGAACGCTTCTGAAAAAAGACGTTCGAAACATCAATATTGTTGGAATAAATGATTGGAAACCTGCTCAATACGGCATTCCCGTGGTGACCGTCCCATCCGTCCCACGTCCGGCCGTAAACCCTGTAGTCGTAAGAGCCGTCGGCAAGAAAAACGTGCTGCTCCTCACGCGGCCACTGGGGAATCTTTTTCGCCTTGCGGCGATGTTCTCCCTGAACTTCCTGAAGCAGAACAACATCGGCATCGAGGCTCCGCAGCGCCGACTTCATATCGGACAGGACAAACTGCCGGTTCGCAAACGAAAATCCCTTATGAATATTATACGTCACAATCCGCATTGAATGCCTCATCAAAGCAAATGACGGAAGTAAAGAAGCAGCTGAACGAATATGCGCCGGAAAACAGATTCTCCGCTCGGCGAAAATCTGTCAATCCTGCGGGACCGGCGAAAATCAGCCCGAAAACATCGTTCAACTTCAGCCCCAAAAACTGCTGACTTCAAAATGACGTCAATTTCACTGTCATGCAGCAGACTGCGGTGGTTCAGATTGCTCGTGCCGATCCATGCCGTTGCGTCGACCAGCATCATTTTCGCATGCAATACCCTCGGCGAATATTCGTAAACCGCGACGCCGTACTTAGTCAGGCTTTCATAAAAAACTCTCGAAACCAAAGGCATAAAACTCACATCGGAGAAACGCGGAAGAAGAATTCGGACATCCGTTCCCCGTTTGGCTGCCGACATCAGAGCCCGCAACAAATGTCCGTTGGGAACAAAATATGCAGTGGCAATCCAAATTCTGGAGCGTGCATTACGAATAGCCTTAATCCTCGCGGCGTAGGCTCTGTGCCTTGCCAGCCGGCTGTCATTGCGGACAACAAATTCAGAGTCGTGATCGATCTTGACATTTTTCATGCGACCATCAAATGCCGTTCGTGAACCCGCACCTGACTGCCATGCCTTATTCCAAGTATTGGCGAATATGAGCCCGAGTATTTGGACAGGCGTTCCTTGCAGACGCACTCCGGCATCATGCCACGCACGTTCCCCGAAGATCTCGGCAAGATGAACGTCACTGACGTTGAGACTGCCGACAAATGCAGTTTTACCGTCAATGATCACCATTTTTCTGTGATTTCTGCTGTTGAGATACGAAAAAAATCTCAGAACTTTGCGCAGACCCAAGCTGCGGGGCAGGGCAAGCCGCGGCATCATCTGCCACGGAAGCGGATGATAAATCCGGACATCAATTCCATCTCTGCCGAGCCTGTCGGGTTTACCGTTGATAAAGTTCGCCGACCCCACCCCGTCAACCATCAGTCTGACCCGCACGCCGCGATGTGCGGCAGCACGCAGCTCATTGAGTATTCTTTTTCCCAACGTATCGTCTTCAAAGATGTAAAACTCAATATCGATGCAAACATCGGCGCTGCGGATCGCCTTCAGTATTGCATCAAAGTAGGCATCGCCGTCGACAAGCAGCTGCTCAACAGACCAGCCGTCGGTTTGAAAATCTGAATCAAAACTGATGGCGGGTTCTGACGGCGTCACGGTCACTCCTTGCGTTGGAGTTCCTCCTCATCAATCAGATCGATCTGCTTCAGCCAGCGGATTCTGCGGCTGCAGGCCTCAAAAAGTTCCGGCTCTGCACTCAGCACAACCCGAAGTGCTTTCAGGGACGCAACAATATCTGCAATGAAAAACAACATCGCAACAATCAATGAACACAAACTCAAAAGAAAAAACGTTTGTGCCAGCTTGTCGAGCGAAGCCCCGTAAACGAGATTGAAAAACAGGCTGAAAATCGTCACGGAGACGAAAAATATACTCACCGCTACAGCAACAATTTCTGTTCGGATAAGCCTTGCACGGCGGTACAAAATAACCACCTCAGTCACAATCGCATTGGCTGCCCGCCTGTCATGCTCTCGCGTGCGGTAGTCACGCATCAGTACGCGGATACGATCGGATGTTCGTCCGTAACGGTTGGTCATTGCGCCCAGCAACAAGCCTGCACCCGAGATGACAGTGACCGGCGCAAGTGAAGCCTGCAAAATCCCGATAAGCGTCGGTTCGTTTACCATTATCTTTCTCCCGCAAAAATTCAGACTGCCGCTGCAGCAAGAAGCACAAGACCGCCAAAAAAAACAAGATTTCCGATGAGGGTCAGATAAGAAAGCAATATAAAAATTCCGTTTGCTTCAATTATCGACAGACTTGCAAAAACAATTCCCCATGCGGGCAATGCATTGCTGAACGGCACCGGCAAAGGCAACGACAGCAAAATAGCCATAAAGACAATGTGACTCCCCAACGCACGCGGATGCGAAAGCAATCGTCCCGCACGTCCCCAGTTCCAAAACGGAATTTTTGCCAATCCTGAGAGTGTTTTCTCGCTGTACTCAAGAATTTTCAGCACGGTTGCAGCCTCAATTCGCCTCTCCAGAAGGCGCTTTGGCAACGCGCGGTAGCCTTGGCCGGAGAGATGAAAAAAGCCCAATGCACCAAGCAGAATGCCGAAGGGCGTGCTCAAACCGGGCAGCGGAACGGGTTGAAGAAAAGGAATCGAAAAGACGATTCCTCCCAAACCAAGCTCTACCGGCTGCAAAAGAACAAACACCTCGCCGACCGTATGATGTGATTTTTGCTCAGCCGTCTCTGATGCCAGAGCCGACCGCAATATACGAATACGTTCAAGCGCAGGGTTCATTTTTTGATTCCTGAGGGCATTCAGCTACACTTCCGGACAAGAAACTCTCTCAGATTTGCTGTCGAAAGGAAAACCGAATTGAAACAGGCGTCAATCCGCTCATCCTCAGACCGGTCGTCCGCACTGCGCGGCAGATTTGCTTTTCTCTTTCTCGGTCTGCTTTTTGAATTTTTTGGTCATCCGCCCGCAGATGCGCGCGCGGCAGATTCTTTCGCTGCAGCAGTGAATGTCCCGCAAATTTCGTACACCGCCGCACACGGGCAGCAGCGCAATCTTATTTTCATGAACAATCCCGAATTCCTTTGGATAACCAAAGACTCATGCGATTTGGCTGATGCCGTTGCAGGAATGCGCAGGCAAAAATGCGGGCGCAGCCTTTTCAACGTCGAACGGCTTGGCACAGGCTCCTACAGAGCTTGGTGGGAACATCGCAACATGATTCCCTTCAGCATTCACTCGGGACTTCTGATTTCCAACCCGACTCAGTCGCCTGCGCGAATAGTCCTTCAGGCAGAAGCTGTCGAAACAAACAGTTTCAGACTCGGCGGGCGGGAATTTGCAAAGATTTTCAATGCTGCCTCAGTGGATAAAGAAATCATTCTCGCAGCGGGCGAAAGACGTTTTCTCGGCTCCGTTCAAAATGAACGCATCGGCACTGGCCGATTTTTTGCCGGTGTCATCGACTTTGCGGTGACAGGCGGTGAAGTCAGTCTGGAAGAAGTTGTTTTCCGCAGCGCTCCGGCCGAGCAGCTTGCGCCGGTCGGATATTCGCAGCGAACGCTCTTTAGTGTGCACGAAAGTTTGGTTTACAAGGGAATTTCTTCAACATCTGCAGTTTCACTGACAGGTGCAGAATTTTTTGTCGACGACGCAACTCCTTCAGGACGGCTGCCGGTGGCCTACAGGCACCATGAGCTTGTCCCGCTGGATGCACTCGAATCAACGTGCAGACCGGACCGCCGGCCGGCATGCACCGGCAGCGCACTGAAAAGTCTCGAAATGGCCCAACAAAGTTCAAGCTGGGTGACCCACATTGCACCCGATCCGGCAGATTCCAACCCCAAGCGAAAACGTGCAATTGTCAGTGACCTCATTGAACTTGTGCTCCCTGAAAGCACTCCTTCATGCCCGTCGGCATGGCCGGCGGAAGCAGAGCAGTGCATGCGGATGTCCCATCAATTCTTTTGGTTTCTGCCGGACTTCAAAAAGTGGCGCTTGCCGAACTGGGGAAATTGGGGCGTCCATTACACACATCCGGTTCGAGTCAAAAACAGCGGCACACATGCTCGGCGCGTGACTCTCGGCATGACAGCCGACGGAGCGTCGCCGGTTGCATACCGTGGCACGGGAACGGCCAAAGAATGGCAGCAGATTTTTTTGGATCCCAAAATCAACGCCGGATTGGGTGCCCGTGTTGTTCTTGCCGAAGCGATTGTTGAGGCGCACAGCGAAGTTGAGCTGACCGGTGAATTTGTTCTGAGCGGGCCGGGAGCAGGAACGCTTGAGCATACCGTCGAAATTTCGGAAATTCTCAGCCCTGCCGGTTTTTAAAAATGGTCGTTCTGTTTTGGAACGAACCGGTCCACAAATTTACATGAAAAATTCCTGATACTTACAAAAAAATTATGAAGACGCTCTTTTTCAGGACGATATCGTTGATGAAGAGGGGCGTCCCATGAAGTCTTCACTTTTTGCCTTGTATATCAGTGGTCCTGCGCTGGCCCTGCTCTCCTGTGCACCGGGAAAAAGCGGCGGCGGAATCGGCTGTTCAAAGACGTCGAGTGTACTCAAAACGCCGACAATTATCTCTACTGAAAGCACGACAGCATACGATTCGGCCAATAAGGCCGATGAAGAAAAACAGCGCTCACTCTTTTTCAAGCACTACGGTCAATTCAAAGCTAAAACCACGGGCGGTTACGTTTATATCAGGTCCAGAGCGGCAAACGATGTCATGGGTAATGTCGCTGCAGATGCACCTTGGCACCGTTGCAGTGTGATGCTTGAATTTCCAAAACACACAGGCGAAATTCCTGACCCTTCGGTTGCGGGTTCTGCGTGGTACGGAAAGACTGAAGCGCAAATTGCTGCAGAGCGCTTTCCTGCAGCCTCAGATCTGCTCAAAGTCCGAATTTATTCGGCAGCGCACTGTTTTGACTATTCGATAAACGAAGACGTGGTGCTGTCTGTCTTTTCTGCGTCCGGACAGGATTTGCCGTCATTCAAAAATGCATACACGAATATTGCGCTCACAATTCCGGAGCTGAAGGCTGTCAAAGATTTACGGACTGCGCTGGCAGCCAAAGTCGCAGCGGGAACGATCACGAATCAAAACGCAGTTGACATTCTCAAGGCCTTTCAGCCGGCCGTGCGCAACATGAATGCGGTCTTTGATGTGCCTGCAGGTACAACAGAGATGTCGAGCCCGACACCAAAGCAAAGCTGCATGCTTCCGCCGAAAGCATCCGAAGGAGACAACGCAAAACAATACACCTGCGCAACCTACCATGACATGGTTGTGCATGATGT
>RFOM01000123.1 GCA_009926615.1 Pseudomonadota bacterium | reverse complement strand
TGCAGTCAAAACAGGAACAAGAAATTTTCGTGAAAATTACATGGCAAATTTGAATATGCCGGCAAAACGCAAATTTTCAGTATTCGGTTCCCGCTCCCTGAGGCTGGGCGGGGCAAAACAACACGCAAAAGAGAGAGTCAATTCAACACTTGAGGAGAAGTTCAGACAGGCCAAGTCCCTTCCCGAAAGCCGGTCGTGAGACAAGCGGCGCGCGGAAAATACTCCCGTTCATCGATGAAATTTCTTAACACACCGGAAAATTGAACATAATTTTAGACCCTCAATTATTTTCAAAATTATCCGAATACCACCCAGATAGGAGGACCGGCTATGACTCGATTATCTACTGCTCTGCCCCTGCTTTTTATGGTCGTTTTGTCGGCATGCGGGGAAGATGCGCCTTTGAGCTGCCGCACGGCAACCGGCGCACAATCGGCAGCCGCCGGCTGTTCTCCCGCAGGCAAAGGTACAGTGACAGGTCAAGGCAACGGCGGCGATTCGAGAGTTTTGAATTCGGACTCGAAGGCAAACGCCGAGCTCGAAAGACAAAACAAAGAACAAAAGGCGAAACTTGAGGAACTGGAAAAGAAAAACAAAGAAGAGATGGACGAACTCAGAAAGAAACTGGCAGAACAGGAGAAAAACAAAAACAACAACAACAACAACAACAACAACAACAACAACAACAACAACAGCAACAACGGCAACAACGGCGGCGGCAGCAACCCGTTCGTGTCCTTCGGGACAACGATCCTCGGAGGTGTTGCCACCGGACTGGGAAATGCAGCATCAAACGCACTTGGCGGTTTGTTCGGTTCCAAATCTCAGCCGGCATCCCCCCCGCCCACGGACAAGTCCGCGCCGACAAAATAATCGCCGCCTGACCTCAGCTCAGTTGTAAAATTCATCCTCGGAAGCTGCCGAGGATTTTTTTGTTCCAAAAGCACGATTTTGCGGGGAAGAAGGATTAGTTCCTGCCAAAAACATCATGTCAGTACGAACTGAAAGAGATAAACACACCTAATATAACTACAGGCTATAATTAGCCTTTAAGCTTTTTTTTAAGTTATTTTAACAAATACCGATATAACCCTCATGGAGGTTCCAACTCATGAACAAGTTGATTGCTACCGTCTCATTGTCTCTCGTCGCTTTCACCGCAGCCTGCGGCACTGACGTTCCTGTGACCTGCGGCAGCGGCGCAAGCACGGTGGCTTCGACCTGTTCATCACGTGTGCGCAGCGACGTTGTCGGACAGCAAAACGGGAATTTGGCCAACGCTCAGAATGCCAATTCGACCACCGAGGCGGAATTGGAGAAACTCAAAAAGGAACAGGAAAAGAAAAATGACGAGGCTTTGAGAGTCGCCAAACTGCAGGAACAGCGAATGGCCCAACTCGAGCAGCAGCTCAAAGAACAGCAGGCCGTTGCAGCCGCGCCGGTTCCTGCCGCGGAAGATCCGCAACCCGAAAATAAGAACAAAAAAAATAAAAAGAACAATAACAACCAAAACGGCGGCAACGGCGCTCCGAATCCGTTTGTCGAAATCGGCACCGGCGTACTGGGAACGATTGCCAACGGTTTTGCAAAAGGCGTTGCCGGAAAAATTGAAACGATCTTCGGCTCTCCGAAATAATCACCGTCTTCTTGCCGTAATCTCACCTCTTGGTCTGCCGCAGACAGTTCCCGTCGGGGGCTGCCTGCGGCAGAATCACAACAGTCGGGTCCCAATCCAAATCGGGCAAACGCACATCAAAGACATCCGGAACGTCAATCGATTTCAGGAAATGCCCTCAAACCCCATGCTAACCCGCTCCGAACATTGACCATATCGAGGGGTCTTTGCCATACTCGCTCCGTCACTTACGAATAAACGCCGCTAAAACAAGCAAACGCAATCGGAGAGTTCATGAAAAGCCGCGAGGTCCGCCACAAATTCATCGAGTTTTTCAAACAAAAAGAGCACACATTTGTACCGAGCAGCTCGACGATACCCGTGGGTGACAAGACGATCCTGTTTACGATTGCAGGTATGGCGCAGTTCAAAGACGCGCTGACGGGTGTGGAAAAGCGCCCCTATTCCCGCGCAACCAACTCGCAAAAGTGCATTCGCATCGGTGACCTCGACGACGTGGGCAAAGACGGCCGGCACTGCACAATGTTCGAAATGCTCGGAAGCTGGTCATTCGGCGACTACTACAAGCACGATGCCATCCGATGGGCTTACGAACTCGTGACACAGGTCTACAAATTCCCTACCGAAAAACTGTGGGTCAGTGTCCATAATTCCGACTCGGAAGCCGAGCAGATCTGGCAACAGACCGGTATGCCCAAAGAACGCATTGTCCGGCTCGGCGACAAGGACAATTTTTGGACCATGGGGCCGACAGGCCCTTGCGGCCCCTGCACCGAGCTGCATCTGGACCAAGGTCCGGCGGTCGGCAAATGCGACGACAAAACATTCAATTGCAAGGCCGGTCCCGGATGCGACTGCGATCGCTATCTCGAATTCTGGAACCTCGTGTTCATGCAGTACGACAAAAAAGAAGACGGGACTCTGGAAGAACTGCCTTTCAAGAGTGTCGACACGGGTTCAGGACTTGAGCGCGTGACCGCCCTGCTACAGGGTAAAACATCGGCCTTCGAAATCGATTCCTTTGAGGGAATCCGTGCGTCCATTTTGAAGCGCGCGCAAATTCCAGCAGCCCGCACGGCACATGAAAACGAAAGTCTGAATGTTGTCTGCGACCATATTCGGACGCTGACGTTCACTCTCGCAGACGGCGCAAACTTCAGTTCCGAAGGCCGCGGTTACGTGCTCCGGCGCGTGCTCCGGCGCGCAGTGCGGCACGCGCACAGGCTCAACCCCTCGTTGCCCAAGGGACAGTCTTTTCTTGCCGACGTTGTTCCTGCTGTTGTTGAAGAATTCGGTGAGTTTTTCCCCGAAATCGTGCAGCAGCAAAAACGGGTTCAGGACCTCATCCGCAATGAAGAAGCCCGCTTTGTTGCAACCCTCGAAAGCGGACTTTCAAAGTTTCAGGGCTTCGTCAACGAAGCCCGCGCTCAGGGACGCAACATGCTTTCGGGCGATGAGGTTTTCGTTCTTCACGACACCTTCGGTTTTCCGTCGGACCTGACCCGTGTTTTGTGCGAGGAGTCCGGACTGAAAACCGACCTCGACGGTTTCGTACGCTGCATGCAGGCCCAAAAGGAAAAAAGCCGCGCCGAAGCCAAGTTCTACAAGTTTGATCAGGACGATTCTGCTTGGATTGAACTCAACGACCTCAGCCAGAGCGACCTGAAAGCATTTGCCGGTTACCAAATTCCACCTTCTGCAGAGAAAGTCGCCGGCACTCCGGTCAGCGCGGTGAAGGTCGAAGCACGCAGAATTGCGCGCGTGCGGCAGCTGAAGAACAAGTACTTTGAACTGTGGATGTCGCAGACTCCCTTTTATCCGGAAGGAGGCGGACAGGTCTCCGACTCGGGTTGGATTCGGGTGAGCACGACGGACGGAAATTCAACCGAATTCGAAGTGATTGACGTGCGTAAATCGCCGGCGGCCATTGTCCACATTCTTCGTCATCCGGAATGGAGCACCGACGAAAGTGAAACTCTGCCGGCTGCAGTGCTCAAGGACATGTTCAGCAAAGGTCTGACTGCTCTGGTCGACATGAAAAACCGCTCGGCCACCATGCGCAACCACACAGCCACTCACCTTCTTCACAAGGCATTGCAGGTTGTTCTCGGTGACGGCGTGCGACAGGCAGGTTCATACGTTGGTCCCGACGGACTGCGCTTTGACTTTTCCCATCCTTCGGCGGTGACACGCGAACAACTCGCCCGCGTCGAAGCCATGGTCAACGACGAGATTCTCAAAAATACTGGCGTTACAACGCACGAGAATGTGAAGCTCGACGATGCCAAAAAAATGGGCGCAATGGCGATCTTCGACGAAAAATATGACGACGCCGTGCGAGTCTTGGACATCGCCGGATTTTCAATGGAGTTGTGCGGCGGCACACACGTGCCGGCCACCGGTTCCATCGGGTTGTTCCGCATCACATCCGAAGGATCAGTCACAAGCGGCGTCCGGCGTATTGAAGCAGTCACCGGCTGGGGTGTTATGGACAACCTGTCCGGTCTCAAACAGCAGATGGCCAACGCGGCAGACCTTTTGAAATGCGCCGAAGCCGACGTTCTCGACAGAGTCCGGACGCTGCGTGAGTCACTCAAAGACACCGAAAAACAGCTGGCCACCGTGCAATCCCGTCTGGCCAACAGCATTGTTGACCAGTTGGTTGCCAATGCGGCCTCACTGGCCCCGAATACCCGAATCGTGACGGCACAGGTCGAAGTTTCCAATGCGCAGGAACTTGAACTTTATGCCGACCGGATCAAGGAAAAGGGTATCGAAATTGTAGTCGTCGGAGCATCGCTGGAAGGAAAGGCGATTCTGCTGTCTGCCGTCAACCCCGACGTCACCAAAGCATTCAAGAACATCAGTGCCGGAAACATCATCAAACAATTGTCCGAAAAAGTTGACGGCAAGGGCGGCGGCCGACCGGACTTTGCGCGCGGCGGCGGTTCCTCACCTTCCAAATTGCCGGCAGCAATGGCTGCGGCTCAGGAGCTTGTCAAAGGGATGATGGGATAATCAGTTTTTGATGAGCGAATCAAACGGGACAAAACTGTAGCCTGCGGAATTGTAGGCCATCAGTTCTCCGCGCTTGATATCAAAATACCATCCGTGAAGGTGAAGCTGCCCGTCCTTCACGCGTCTCTCAATTTCAGGAAATGTAAAAAGATTGCCCAGAGAGTTGATGATTCCAATCTTTTCGTAAAACTCATCATGAAGTTCCGGATCAAGTTCTTTGACCTGAGATTCGAGCGGAGAAAACTTGTCGCTCAAATGCCTGAGCCAGACACTCAAATCATCAAGCCGCTGTCCCTGAGGACCAATCATCTCATTGCGGCGGGCTGCCTGAACGCCGCCGCATCCCGAGTGGCCGCAAACCACAAAATGTTCAACTTCAAGAACCTCGATGGCAAACTGCAGTGCAGCCCGAACACCCCACGCGGTTTCGCTCGTCCGTTCAGGAATGAGGTTCGCCACGTTCCGCAAAACGAACATATCTCCCGGCTTGGTATCCGTAATGACAGCCGGATCCACACGAGAATCCGAGCACGAAATAATCGCGACCCGCGGCTTTTGCCCGTTCGTTGCCAGCCTGCGGTAAAAATCGCCCGATTCCGAAAGGAAGTCGGCGCGAAACCGCAAATACCCCTGAGCAATGTTATAGAGAGTTTTATCCATTCAACGACCTTTATGGGGGACCGCTACCAAGCGTGTTTCGGAACATTAGTTTGCATCAATCCTTCGAGTCAACCCGAAGAGAATAGAGCTAAGGCAGAATCAGCTTGATTTTTGGGCTTTTTAGAGCGAATGGTGCACAACAATCACGTATACACAGAAACTAGTTCAGTTTTTACGGGTAAACAAATTGATGAAACCACACATTTTTAAAGCCGCATTTGCAATTCTTGCCCTGCAGTCGCAGTCAGCGGCAACTGCTTCGGCATCTTTTTTGTGTGTCGCAGGACAACTTTACAAACCCGACGGCTCACAAGTGTACGTCGGCCACGACGCCTGCCGGAACGCAAAACTTTTCGGTGCATCCGCGTGCGTGGCAGGAGTCGCGTACTATGCCAAAGGACAAAGTATGTACGTCGGCGCGGATGCCTGCAAAAACGCAAAGCTCA
>RFOM01000122.1 GCA_009926615.1 Pseudomonadota bacterium | reverse complement strand
ACCGGCCTCCTGCTGATGTCCTTTGGAGCTCCACGGTTGACCGCAGCACAACCCTTGCTGATTCACCCCTGCAAGATCAACGCCTGCCCGAAGCGCGCATTCTTCAAGCGGATCTGTGCGTGACTGTTGCAGCGACCGCGTCAGACAGCTGCGCACAACCACAAACTTCTCTTTATTTGCAACTCCGGAGTCTGCGTTTTTAACGGAATTCAACTCTTCGCATCGTCGGCCTCCCGAATCATCAGTCGTAGCAGCACTTGCGGAGTCCGACCTTTGCATGCCCATCCCGCGCTTCCATACCGGTAGTCCGAATATGGAATTGAGCACGCGGGTCGATTTCTCCAGAGCCTGACTTCCGACAACGTTTTGAGCGAGCTGAGCACCAGTGAGAGCCCATTTTGCTGCAGACTCCACTCCTGCGGTTTCCGCCGCACTCCACTGCGCGAGTGCACGCGAAACACCGCGGGCCTCGCGCGCGCGTTCGGCTTTCACCCAACTCCCTGTATTAATACCCACCGGACAGGCCTTGGCACACAGGCCGTCTGCGGCGCAGGTATCGAGCTGAAGATAGTCCAACTCTTTTTTTTTCAATGAGCCTTGGTTGCTTTCCATTGCGCGCTCGCGCTGAAGAACGATTCGTCCGCGCGGTGACAGGGTCAGACCCTGACTCGGGCATACGGGCTCGCAAAAACCGCATTCAATGCATGGATCCAAAATCCCGTCGATACGCGGAGTCTCCTTGAGATTCTGCAAATGTGCGCGCGGATTGGAATTGATCAAAACGTCAGGATTAAGAAGATTTTCAGGATCAAAAAGGGATTTCAGCTCCCGCATCAGCAGGTATGCTTCACTGCCCCACTCCATTTCGACAAAGGGAGCCATATTGCGGCCGGTGCCGTGTTCGGCCTTCAGCGATCCGCCAAACTGACCGGCAACGCATTCAACCATATCGTCAATGAAACGTTCATACCTTTTAATCTCGCCGGCCGCGGCAAAATCCTGAGCAAGGACAAAATGCAGATTCCCGTCGCGGGCATGGCCGTAAATGACCGCATCGCGATATTCATGTTTCTCAAGCATTTTGCGCAGCGCTCGGGTGCCGTCGGCCAAATGCACCAGCGGAAAAGCAACGTCCTCAATAATAACCGACGTTCCCCTTGGCCGGCGCGCCCCGACGGCCGGAAATATTCCTTTTCTTAAATCCCAAAGCTGATTTTGTTTCACATCGTCATCGAAAAAATCGGTATGATGAGCAATCTGACGCCAATTTTTTACAACACCTGCCCGCCCGAGAAGTTCATCCAGCGCCTGCCGATCGTCCTGTTGAGCCTGAATCAGCAGACAGGCCCCCTGACTGTTCAACTCTTTCAAAAAATCGGGCAGCTGCGGGTAACTCCGGAGTGTCTGCACCGATGTGTAATCAAAGAGCTCAATGGCGCTGAAACCCAGATCTTTGAGCCGTGGCGCCGCTTCACAGGCATCACCCAGCTCATTGAAAGATAGCAACGCACTCGCGCGGTGAGGCCTGAGCGGCACTGTGCGCAACGTCATTTCCGCAATAAACGCCAGAGTTCCCTCGGAACCTACGAGCAAATGTGAAAGCAAATCTGCGGGTGTCCGGTAATCCAGAAAGGCTTGCAGACCATAGCCCGTGGTGTTTTTGATTTCGTTTTTCTTACGGATGAGTGCAACCAGTCGGGGAGAACTGAGCACTTTGTCGCGCAGATTCATCAGTCCGTCATATATATGCGGTTCGAGTTGCCGGAACTTTGCATCGCAATCCGCTTCTCGCGTATCCAAAACACTGCCTGAGGCAAACAAAACTTTGAGCCCGTCGATCGTCCGGTATGAATTTTCCTCAACACCGCAGCACATTCCGCTTGCGTTGTTGGCAACGATTCCCCCAAGACACGCCGCCTGAATCGAAGCCGGATCGGGCCCGATACGACGGCCGTAACGCGACAATGCGGCATTGGCCACAGCACCGCGGAGCGCAGGACCGCAGGTCAGTTTGAATCCATTGTCATGCACGCGGAAGGTGTCCCAGTCGCGCCCCAAAACAACAAGAAAGCCCCGCGTCACAGCCTGTCCGGACAAGCTCGTACCGCCCGCGCGAAAAGTCACACCCGCATTTTCGGAACGCGCCTGCAGGAGGATGTTCTGAACGTCATGAATGTTGCGGGGCCGCGCAACGGCGCGCGGAATAAGCCGGTATACACTAGCATCATGTGCATGAACGAGCCTGTCTGCCCAGTCGCGCGAAACCATGTCGTTCTTCATCCGTGTTCCTTTTTTTCCTGTGCACGGATTTTGAACGGAGTCTGTCAGAACCACAACAGTCCTGCGCATGAATAGAGGACTTGCAATGACGTTGCGCGAGTGCTGAACTTGACCATTCCAAAACTTTTGTGTTATCTAAAATTCATATACACAAACTTTTGTGTATTAACCTCTGGAGGTCCCCATGAGCGCATCCGTTAGAGTACTTGCGTCAGTGATTGCAACGCTTTCCGCGGTCCCCGCCTTTGCGGACGTCCGCCCCGTTCCACCCTCAAACGGTCCCGTGACGCCTTTTCCCGGTCACGGTCCCGGCCGCGGTCCCGGTTATCCTTATCCGGGTCCAAGCAACCCGTATCCGGGCCCTGACTATCCGGCCCCTGTTCCGCCGCCGCACAACTATCCGCGCCCTCCTGCATTCGAAGAATTTGAATGCCGCGACATGTACAACGGCTACGATTTCTTCACGATCACTCAGGCATCATTCTCGCGCAGCGGTTACGTTCTGGACATCAATGCCCACAACATCACCGCCTCCGGAATTGAGATTTACGTCCTGAACAGAACCTATGACGCGATCAATTTCCGCTTCAACAGTCAATACGGAAACTCGCAGATCAGCATCGGATACCTGAATCACCCTTACGGCCCAACAGCAATGCTCTCGCTGGGCGGAGGTCAATATCAGGAATTCAAATGCAAACGTCTGCGCGGATCACCGAACCGTCCCGCCCCAGTACCTCCCTATCCTTACCCGCCGAACTCCCCCTATCCACCATCACCCTACCCGCACCGCTGAAAAGCGGTGCGCGGCCAATGCCCCGACGAGTTTCTCAACGTCTGCAGCACGATTGTAAATTTGTGCCGACAAGCGGACGTGTAACTGATTCGCAAAACAGATCACCGGAATTTCCACACCCGCACTGTCATGCAGCTCCTGTGTGAGAGTGCGGGCGAGTGCATTGGAAAGCTCAATTTCAGGCAGAGTCGGCCACGGAAGCGTAACCATCGCACCCAAAAGGTGGCGCGCGGGCAACTGAAAACCGGTCAAGTTCATCTCGCTGATATAAAACTCATAAAATGACTTCAACAGTTCACTGCGCTGTGAAAAAACTCTCTCCCATCCCAAGTCTTCATGAAAACGAATGGCCTGAGGAACTGTCAGCCAAGCTGCGAAATTGTTTGTCCCCGTCCAGTCGAAAAAGCCCGTCATCGACTGATCACAGGCATGATGCGAGACACCCCCGCTGTAACTCACCGATTGCGGACGAATGATGCCTCTCCATTGCGAAGCGACCGACAAAAATGCAGCCCCGCGCGGAGCGCAAAGCCACTTATGAAAATTGCCGGTGTAAAAATCAGCGCCAATTGAATCTGTATCCAGAGACATAAGAGCTGGAGCATGCGCTCCATCGACCAAAACAGGAACGGATGCACTTTGAGCGAGCTCCACAATACTTTTGACCGGAAAGACCAGAGCTGTCGGCGATGTGACATGATCGCAAATCAACAGCTTGGTTTTTGAATTCAAGACATTGGCGAAGGCATTAATAATTTCAGAGTCAGACTGAGGGCTCAAGGGTATGTTGGCTTCCCTCACCACTACGCCGGTGGCAGCCGCCAAATTAGTCAACCCCTGCCGGACCCAACCGTAGCCGTGATTATGAAATACGATTTCATCGCCCTGAGAAAACTTCAGGGACGACAAAACTGAACCTACGCCTGATGTTGCATTGCTGACAAAGGCAAGACCATCGGGCTGTGCATTCAACCAGCCGGACACGTCATGCCGGACAGCCGAGAGCAATTCAGGCAGCTCCCTGCCCAAAAAAGCAACCGGATTCCGTTCAATCCGCTCATGCCAGTCAAAATAATTCTGCCGGACTTTTAAAGGAACAGCGCCATAAGAACCATGATTCAAAAAGGCAATATCCGGATTCAAACTCCAAAGATTCCGAACAGCCTGATCACCGCAAGTCCACATAGAATTCACTCCGGCAAAGAATTATTTAGATATTTTCACAGAGTTTTTGAATCGGAAAGATTGATCATCAAATTATTGTTTTTCCCCTCTGACAGGCACTAACAGAGTCCGCATTCTGCATTCTGCATTCTGCAGAGTGGAAAACAAAAAGAGGAGAACGCATATGACAAAAAAATTGCTCGCTTTGGCTTCGTTTGGTCTGTTCAACATGTCTGCTCATGCCGACGGTCTCAATCCGCGGACGGTAAATGAGTTTGACCTGAACCGCTACATGGGACGATGGTACGAGATTGAATCGACACAGCATGCCCGCCAGACAGACTGTACATGCACGAGTGCTGAATATTCGATGAACAACGATGACTCAGTGAGAGTCGTCAACTCATGCCGCCTCGGTCAACCCTCGGGAGTCCTCGCACAGGTCGAAGGCAACGCAGTGCCGAATGCACTCAACGCAGCAGCCCTGACTTTCAACTCGGGCCGCTTTCCGTTTCTGTTTCCGAATTATTTCATAACAATGGTTGACGATGACTATTCTTTTGCTGTGGTTTCGGCTCCGCTGAAATCCGATCTCTGGGTCTTGTCACGTTCGCGGACGCTCGCTGCGGATGAATTGAAAAAGATTCACACAGAACTGAAGAACCGCGGATACGATGTTCAGAGACTGCGACCGACACTTCAAACCGGATGCCCGCGCGATCAGGAATAGTCTTCCGTCTCAGGACGAAAAAAAGAGGTCGCATCCGACCTCTTCATTCATTCACCGAATTCTCTTTCGGCTTATTTTGCTTTTCTCACTGCAGACTGCGAGTTGACGGTTACAACCGAAAGAGTGTCCGAAAAGTCGCCTTTGACGCAGACCTCAGTCATCGTCGACGCGTAGTCTTTCAGAAGATTGATTGTCGCGCCGTCCTGAGGATCAAGGACCTTATTGACGTTACCCTCAGAGTTGTTGCCTGCTATCTGAAGGGTCAGTTTGCCTTCGGGGCTCAATGAAAGCACGCCGCATTCTTCAGTGATAATTGTCCTTCTGACCGGCAAACGCACCGACGAAGCCGAAGTCACCATGACTGCACCTGTTCCGCTCCAGTCCCCGCGCACGCACACTTCGGTCTTGCTTGCGGCATATTCGCCGAGGATATTTGTCACCGCACCATCCTGAGGTGCAAGCGAGCGAGCGAATTGCTGCTGAATCAGAAGAAAAAATTCAGAACCCTTTTTCTGCACGACACCGCATTGCTCGGTTGCAGCCTTGGCATCGCCGACACTTGCCGACTGCGAAATCTCACCTGATTCTTTGCACGCGGATACGGAAGCCAAAATGCCAAGCAGCAAAATTTTTCGAAAGTCCATGTAAACCCTTTCCTTCAATGACCATGTGTCATCGGCAAAATCAGGAAAATTCTTCAATGGTTTTGAGTTTTGTTCAATTTTTCGACATTCGCACCAAAGACTGACTTCTTCTTGAACAGTGCTTAATCTCAGGAAAACAAATAAGTCTCTTAAAATACTGTGATAAATTAACAGA
>RFOM01000121.1 GCA_009926615.1 Pseudomonadota bacterium | reverse complement strand
CCCACGCGTGCAGCGCCGGGCTCTTCTCGACGGCGTAGCAGCGGCCCGGGGCCCCGGTCGGCAGGAAGGGGTGCAGCTCGCCGTCGCGGTAGCGCGGGGGGCTGCACACGTGCACGCCGAAGCGCGCGACGAAGCGCGCGGCCTCCTGCAGCGCGGGCTTCCCGGGCTCCTGCCCGCGCGCCACGATCTCCCCGACGAAGACGTAGCGCTGCAGGCGCCGCATTGTCGCCTCCGGCGCGCGCGGGTCGTGCGCCTCGCGCGCGACCGCCAGCAGCGTGCTCAGCAGCGCCTCCGCCTGCGCGCACTCGCGGCGCGCCGCCTCCCGCACCCCCTGCGCGTGCTCCTGCGCCGTGAAGAAGTGGCGCACCATCTGCCCGTCCGGGATCGTGCGCTCCGAGACGTCCGGGCAGTAGGTGAAGTCCGCGCCCGGTAGGAGCAGCATCGGCGGGAGCACGCGCTTCAGCGTGTGCCACACGAGCACCCACGCGACCTGCCCCGGGTTCGCGTCGCGCGGGATGTGCGCCAGCATCACGTACCCGCGCGCCGAGCAGCCGTTGTGCTTGAGCGCCGCCAGCTTTGTCTGCGAGTCGATTGCGTGCAGGCGCTGGCGCCCGCGCTCGAAGCAGCAGCGCACGTTCACCGGGTCCTCCAGCTCCAGCGCGTTCGCGGCCACGTACTTCGGGCGCCCGCGCTCCGTGTTCTTGTTCAGCATCGCCCAGGGCCCCCCGCCCGCGTCCGCGCGCGCCGGGCCCATCGCAAAGCCCCCGTCGGGGGCGCCTGCGTGCTCGGGAAGCAGGCTCCAGCCCGCCGGGGGGGGCATCGTGTGCGGCATCGCGGCGGGTTCGCGATTCACGTACTGCCGGAAATAGCGCGCGGGATTATGATTTATTAGGTTATTTCCGGGAAAATAGAAAAAATGGGAAAAGACCGACAGGAAGGGGATCGTGACAAGAAAAAAAATCAAAATAGAATCCCTCGCTGCAATCTCGCGAGATTCGCAGGACGCCGTACTGTGGCGCCGTCTTGCAAGCCTTGAACTCCGCAAGCATGCACACAAGCATGGACGCATCAAGTCTTCCCATATAGCACAGAGCTCGTTGCGCGCGACGGCGAGTCGGCAGAGCGCAACACAAGCGGTCGAGCTTTTGCGCAAGCCTGCCAGTGTGTTTTCCGTGCGCGCAATCGCGCGCTCCAGCGCGCCGACGTAGGTCGATCCGGTCAATGGCGGCGAGAACCGGCGTCATGCACTTGCCAATCATCATCAACGTCATGCATGTTCACATCATCACCTCTGTGTCTATGTTGCTTAGGCTTTCTCACCCCTACATGCACTCGCGAACTAGAGGTGTTGTTTTGCACCTTTTCTCTACTAAGACATGGAAGTTTTGGAGATATGATCTTTGCACTATGTTGATAATTTTATACCAGGATTTTCTCGAATAATTTCTTTCGTTGTTATTAAAGATACTTTAAGCCATTCAAATGTTTTTTCGTTTATTCCTTCCATCACCGTTATCTCTTTCTTGTTGATGGTCATCGTAAAGTTGTCTAAAAAGAGTTTTTGTCTAACCATGTCGAAAGATTTAAATAATCCATCAAACTTTTCCTGATTGTCCTCCAAGTTACACACTATTTGCATCCAGAAACATAATAAATCCATGAGTACAAGCCTGCATGATATAAATCCTTTTGGTGAAATGTTAAGACCAAAGTTTTGGGATGATTCTATCAACATACCTCCTTTTTCTTTGTGAGTCGTGTACCAATCATAACATGTCTGAAATTGTTTCATAAAACAATTTTTCTTTTCCGTATATGATGATGTTGGTGTGATTCCTCCTTGTATCCATTCTTGGATTTGTTCATATTGGTTTTTCAGTGTTGTTTTTGAGGCGTATATATCTTCTATGTTGTTTTCTAAAAAATGTGGCCATATTATATCTTTGCAATGGTTTTCATCAGTACTCATACTTGATATGTCTAAGAGGCTAGAGTTAATCAAGTCTAGAATTTGTAATAAATCTTGGTCCTCGATATCTCTCAATATTTTTGATTTTTGTTCAAATTCTTCATTATTTTCTGGAGCACTTAACATGTAATAAGAGTCTTGAAAATATATGCAGTCTTTTTCCAGTATTTCTACAAAACCGTTGTTTTTTTGATCACTCTGTACATGAAATCGATGAAGAACAATTTGGTCCCTTGTAAATGTTAAAGTTGTGTTTAAATCTAAAGTTGTACAAGTAACTTTAGTATAGATCTCATTATTGATAGTTTGTTTTCTTAGTTTTTCAAAAGTATATCGATATCTATTTTCTTTTCCAAATAAACAATGTAGGACATCCTCCCAAATGATTTCTTCAGAATAATGTGAAGTGTTTAAATATTTCACTACAGTTGTTTTTACGTGGTTTAAAAGCTCATGTACAGATTCAACCAAGTCCCCATCCGCAAAATCTTCCTCATTTACAGTGGTCATTTTGTAAATTAATTCGACTACATATTTTATGATTTTGCTAACTTGAAAGGCATGTAATTTAATCTTATCATATTTTTCAAAATCTGGACAACGTATTTTAAATGAAAATACAACTTTTCCTGTATTTATGTTTGTATTTTGGTCATCTGTTTGAGTTTCACCCTTTTTTTCCTTCACTGAAGATTTCTTTCCGTTTTTTTGGTCAAATATTCTATATATAGAATCTATGTTTGCTTTCATTTTTTTTTCAAAAGTAAATGGGCTATCAAATGAAATTTTTTCGAAATTTATATTAGCAATGGACAAATTCTGATTATTCGTGTGCGGCATCTGTAGGCCACCCGGCGGCGGCGGCGGCGGCGGCATCCCCATGCCACCCGGCGGCGGCGGCGGCGGCGGCATCCCCATGCCACCCGGCGGCGGCGGCGGCGGCGGCGGCGGCAGCTGATTTTCAACAGGACTTTCAAGCTGCAAGGGCAATAGAAATGCAGACACTCTCATGTTTAATTCAGAAGTGATGCCGTTTAGATTCATTATGGAGTTCGAAGGAACCTTCATGGTCAATTCTTGTTGTTTGATCTTAGCAAAGTGTCGCAAAATTTTCATAACTATAGTTGGTTCTTGGCCGTTTCGTCGTTTACGGTTTAAATCTGAATAATTGTCCACTGATGTGAGAACTTTTATACTTATGGCTGCATGTGGACGATCACTTGAGACACGATGATTTGCTTGCAAAGTTTCATAATTACTAGTTTTTTTTGATGTTTCTTGTAATGATGTACCATGCTGTGCATTTTCGTGTGCGGCAGCCTGATTTAAGGTAGGTGGAGTCGTTGATGCTTGTGAAATCGGTTTTTGTTCTTTTTCAACTGCTTTTTGTTCCAGGTGTTCGGACACGTTGTTCGGACCAGATTTGTCTCCAAGATCAGATTCGTATCCAGCCTCAGATGCGTCTCCATGATTACGTGTGTCTACAGTGTTTTCTTGTGTTTTACGTGTTTGTTTCGTGTCTACTTTGTTCTCTTCATCTGGTATCATTGCGTCAACTACTTGTTCATTTCTACCTTGTGTTAAATTATTACCCTTATTCTCATTGAATTGTTTTCGTAGATCATCCACTTCAGTATTCAATTTCGTTATGACTCTTTTTGAACTCTCTATCATCATTTGATGAGCAAAATTTTCCCTTTCAATTTTTTCCTTCAGTTTCTTGTTTTCTAATGCTAACTGTTTACAAATTTCTAAAGTTGGTAATAGCTCATTTAATTTATGTGCTAATTTTTTTGCTCTGTTTTCATTTTGATCTCTGCGCTTACAATCTGCTTCTATTTGTGTTCGTATAGTCATAAATGTTTCGATTTGATTTTCATAATACTTCATCGTCTTCTGATTACTTACTATTTGTCGTTGCAAATCCTGTATGATTGCATCATGCGCGTCCGCGTGCTTGATTTCTGTTTGCGATGCACTTCCTGTATGCCCACCATCAACGAGGACCAGAAACGGATTTGCAGTCATGGAATACGGGGCTTTATATACGACTTTGCCCTCCGTTATTACCTGGCGCATATATATCCGAGTGCACGTGCATGACAGAGAGTGGCGCGGGCACAGCGCGCGGCGAAGCGTCTGAATCGCGGAGCGCGGCGCTGCTGCGCGCGCTGCAGGCGGTGGACCTCGCGGGCGCGGCGGCCGGGCTGCGCGCGGCCCTCGAGGGGAGCGCGCGCGCACTGGAGCGCGCAACGCGCGCGGGCTGGGAGCGCGCGCGGGCCAGCGCCGTCCCCCGCGCGCGCGTCGTGCTCGCCGGCGAGCCGAGCCTCGCGCCCATCCCGCTCGCCGTCGGGTGCGCCGCGGGCGGCGCCGTCGGGCGCGCCGCGGGCGGCGCCGTCGGGCGCGCTCAAGCGCCCATGTGCGCGCAAGCGCCCATGTGCGCGCAAGCGCCCATGTGCGCGCAAGCGCCCGATTGCGCGCGCGTGCAGAGCCAGATCTGGAGCCGGGTGCCCGTGGAGTATCGTGTCCGAGTGCAAAGCAGAGATGTTCAAGAGATACAGAGAAATTGAAGATTATATCAGATTTTAATGCAAGGGGATTTTATTACAAAAAATCACACATATTCCGTTACTGTCTCAGTGTTTTCCATTGCGTAAGGATAAAGGTCTTCTACATTAGTTCCCTTCTTATTTTCGCATGTAATGCCATAAGTTTCACAAATACTGCAGAATAATTTTTTTTCTCTTATTTTCATTGAAAACACGAGATTACGTAAAGCATTTCGTTCTTGTGGTGTCATGTTTGATAACGCTGAAGTAATGTCACGTTTATTTTTCTCGACATTTTCAAACTTACTTTTAAAACTTGCTTTCCACTCAGTTTCTGTTGCTTTGTTCAATAAATCAGAAAGCATTGTAATTTTTCCCAATTCTTCAAAAGACTTTTTGCGATCTAATGACTCGCTAATCTTATATTTTGTTTTATAATTTTTCAATTGTTCGTCATTCATGGCATCCAAAACTCGTTCTAATCTGTCTTCCATTGAAGTTCTACCACTAACCTTAATATTATTTGATTGCGCATATTCATCAAGTTGTGTAGCGCTCATTCCAAGAACATCCTGATCTTCAGGTATAGGTGCAATGATGTTAGGTGATAAGTTCACATGAAACAGTGTCTTATTATTTCCACTTGCGGGTGTTTGGGATAGTGGAGTTCTTTTAAAACCAATTTTGTTTAAAACGAAATCTTTTCCTTGTTGTACTAATGATTGTGGTTGGTCGTGAGGGTCTTGATATGAGGGTACTTGTGTATTTCCAGTTTTTGCTGCTCGCATATTCGTTTCGGGGTCAGCAGCTGCTGCTCCCATAATTGTTTTGGGGTCAGTGTCTGCTGGTATCATGCTCATTTGTTCTCCACGGATTGATGTTCCAGCTTCATTATCGTCTTGGTGTGACTTGGACTGTAAGGCCTGTATTTGCGTTTTTAAATTACTGTTTTCCAAGTCCCATTTCCTCAATTGATCAGTTTGATGATTAATTGTATTTTGTAGATGATTATTATGTTCGGATAATAATTTTAATTTTGAATTCAAAATCAAGTTTTGTTCCCTCAACTGTGAGATTTGATCTTGAGCTTCAATTAAATGTTTCGAATTATCATCCATATTTTGGGGTTTTAATGCATTTTTATAAAAGTCCAGCATAGCTTTGTCTGATTTGTTTTTTTGTTCCAACTGTTCTACCATTTTTTTTATGCCTATTAACTCATGCAAGAACTCTTGAGTATGATCTTGTCCCATGATAACTTACGTTGTCTTAAATAGAAAAACTTGTAAAGTACTACTGCAACTAACAGTTGCCGTACGAGTGTGTGCATCTACACTGAGAGACCCTCGGCGCCGGCGACATTGGCGGGATTTGCGGAGGCCTGGGGCTGCTCGAATAGTGCTTTGAGGAGGAAGTAGAGGTCGCCGCGGGGGCCGCAGGGGTCGAGGAGGG
>RFOM01000013.1 GCA_009926615.1 Pseudomonadota bacterium | reverse complement strand
GGCTTTACAGATTTGATGAATGCTTCCGCCGGATCGCTGACGACATTTTCTCTTACAAACGCCGCCGCATCCTCAGAGATGTTTCGATCAACTTCGGGCACTGACCAAAAGGCTGCAGCAGACTGAAGAGCCGCCGCACCCAGAACATCTTCCGATCGTCTGAGAGACTCGGTACTCAGAGTGAGCAATTCATTCCCGAACTCTGCAAGAGCGCGACCGTCGCCGGACGGCGAAAGTGCGTTTCGGCTTAAAAGACTCCACGCTTCCGCGCGCGCATTTGAATCAACCAGCAATCCTTTCCAGAGCATGACCCCTGCCAGCAGATGCTCAAAGGGTTGTGCATCGAGATTGCGAATTTCCAGAAAGCCGCGCAGCCGGATTTCCGGAAAAAGAGTCGCAAGGTGAAGTTCCCAGTCCGGCAGTGTCGGAAACACCCCTTTGAAACCTTTTTCAAGATAATCCTGAAATTTGAGTTCACCGAACAAAGGCTGCTCGTTCAGGGGCAACCCTCGGACAAGAAATACATTTGCATGACGGGCCCACAGCGCATAGTGACAGGCCACGTCGCGAGCGTGAACAATTCCGTCCGGAATTCCGGAACGCGAAGCATCGGTACATTTCCAAATTTGCTGGCGTTCGGATGAAAATAACGAACGCTTGCCGGCAAAGAAATAAGAATTGCGGGTCAGCATTTGAACAGCAGGTGTAAGTGCGAATGCAAGCCGGACTGCATCTTCCCAGTCCGAGTCGTCACCCGGTATATCAATATTCGGTTGAACAGTTCCCGTATGTCCCATCATATCAACGCCGCGTCCGCTGCTCTCGCTTTGGAAATAACGTCGCAGAATCTGATACCGTTCCTTGGGAACGAGAAGCGGCATTTCCGGCGGTGCAACCGGATTGGTGCCATGGCTCAAAAACACGACTTCACCGCGGGCGGCATTCTGCAGGGCCGTCAATCCGAAGATGACATCTTCCACCAGCGCTTCGGTACTCGTGCGGGGTGCCGAAGAAAATTCGACCTGACCGCCCGGCTCCAAACTAAAATTAGCTCCCGACGGGAAAGCAAGGCCGGTCACAACGCCGGTCGAAGGATCGACTTTGAGGTTGGCTCCCTCCACGCAATCCGACATTCTCTTGAGTAATTCGCTTGGATGATACACAGCTCCCTGCAATCCCAACGGAATCAGGTTGTTTGCATCGTAAGCAAACATCTCCATCTCGATTCCCATAGTCGCAGACTGAGTTTGGCGGGAAGACTGATTGAACTGCGAGGTTGATCCGCGGATTGCCTGAGATGCACCTCCCCGAATCGGACGCTTCCACAGTCCGTCACATACGCTGTCGGTATCCTCAGAATCCGCAGCTTGCGGCAAATTTTTGTTGTGATCCTTAGGCAACACAGAAGGCAACCTCGTCTGCGAAAATTTTTCCGTTCAAGGTTGTGACTGATTGCCGGCAGCGGGAGTCTTGACCGCAGGCACGGACGACGGAGCAGAACCGGCAGGCAACGCGTCGAGCTGAAATGCAAACTCTGCAATCCCGACCTGCCGGAGAGCATCCATCACACCTACGACCGAGCTGTAAACAGTTCCTCTGTCTGCGCTGATCATGGCGACAACCTTCTCACCCTTGACTTTCGCAGCTTCGCCTGTCGACTTGAGTTCTTCAACGGTAATAGGCTTTCCGTCCAGAAATAAAGCTCCGTTTGCACCGATGAGAATATTGAAGGTGCGCTGCAGGTTCAGCTGCTCAGCCGTGGCGGCCTGCGGCAACTGAATTTTGAGCCCTTTATTGACTATAAATCCGGCAGTCACCATAAAAATAACAAGCAAAACCAGCACGACGTCTACAAAAGGAGTGACGTTAATTTCGGATATGACGTCGTCGTCATTCAGATTCGCTCCACCGGCCATGTCGATCTCCTTATTGACCGTTTGTGCGCGCGTGGAAGCTCAGCACAATTCTGGACACCGTCTCACTGTTCGCCATCTTCTTTTTAACCGCCCGCGCGAGCACGTTGAACGCAATAACAGCAGGAATAGCGACCATCAGACCCACTGCAGTTGCAACCAACGCTTCCGAAATGGATGCCATAACGACTTCCGGACCGGATGCCTTGTTGCTCGAGAGTGCGTCGAAAGCCTGAATAATTCCAATTACAGTTCCGAACAGGCCGATGAACGGAGTGTTGTTGCCAAGTGTTCCCAGCAAAGTCAGACCTTTGTCGAGTTTCGTGCGCGCAGCAATGATTGTGGCGTTCATGGTATCTTCCATGGCCTTATGACCGTCTTTGAAACGCTCAAGACCGACCGATGCCACGTTGGCTTCGAGCATTTTGTGGCCTGCGCACCACGCTGCTGTTTTGCCGATATCCTCACCGGAATTGAGTCTGTCGGTAAGTTCTTTGACGAACACACCGAAATCACCGCGCATCTTCATAAAATAAATGATCCGTTCGAAGATGACTGAGAAGCTCAGAACACTGCAAAACACCAGCAGGTACATGACCCATTCTGCTCCGAGCAGAGCGAATTTTAGAAACTGTGCGGTAATTCCCATCGTCACTGACTCCCTTCAGTTTTCCGGTTTGTGAAATTCGAGGTCCTGATAAATCTGAGCCATCACTTGATCTGCGTTGATCAAACTTGGCAGTGCACCTGCCTCTTCGGCATCGGCAACATACTCGCGTCTGCGCATACCGCAGAGCACCGAACTGACACCCGGCTGCCACATCAGCGTGGACAACACCAGCTGTGAGAGCGGGGCCTCATCGAATCCCGGCGTGGTAATATACTCGCGGGCAAGCCGCTCGAGATCAGCCGCCAGACGAGACCAATTCTGCAATCCCTTTCTTTGGGACTCATCCGTTACACTTGAGGCATCCACTGTCGGACGGGTGAGTCGGATCAGACCGCCTTCATGCATTGCATTGAACGGGCGATTGACGAGCACGCCGATTCCGGCGCCGCGTGCCAGAGTGAGTGTGTTGTCCTGATCGTCGGCAGATTCAACTGCAATGGGATTGACTTCAATCCAATTCAGCGGACACTGAACGACCTTAAATGAATTTTTTTCTTTGACTTTTGCAGCCGCATCAATCAGCCGCTGAAGCGATACGGCTGTCGGGTCGTCGGATGTTGCTCCGAGCGTGTTTGAACTCACTCCGTATGAACGCAGCCTGCCGCGCTCCACTTCCGTCTCCAGTGCCTCAAAACACTTTGTCATTTGACTGTAAAATGCAGCCCGCGACTCGTCCGGCGGAACGGAATTATGTTCGTATGCTTTAAGCATATATTCGGGGTTGTGAATCAGAAATACGTCCAGACATTCAACACCCAAGCGGGATAACGAGCGATCGAGCTGATCAAGAATGAAAGCCGGATCAAGACTGTACCAAAGATCTGATCCGAACTTGAAGACAGGCGCAAAGGGATTTCCTTCACGCTCCCTCTGCTGCACAAATTCAAGCGCGTTGCCCTGAGCGTATCCGGCTTTGGAAACAAGCACGACCTGCTCACGGCTGATTTGATTTTCACCGGCAAGTGCCGCAAGCGTTTGACCGATGAGCAATTCGCTTTGGCCGTTCCCGTAATTCGTGCTGGTGTCGATCAAGTTGACGCCGCGACGCAGAGCGTATTCCAGAGCGTCCCTGCACTGAGGAAAACCGAGGCCCGCAGCAAATCCGACTCGGTAACTGCCGAACCCGACCAAGCTCACCAATGGACCGCCGGAATAAAGAGGGCGGCGCCGTTCGTGAAACACTCCCTGTCGCTGACCGGATTTGCCGGCCGTTTGTTCGAGTGTTGCATATCCCTTTAACTTCATAAGCACGTCGATCCTATGTTTGATTCATGCCGCCCGGTCGCAGGCCAAGCAGCGGAGAAACTCTGGTTGCTCTGTACGCCGGATAAAGGGCGCTTGCAAAACTCAACACCAGCGCAACGATCACGGCGAAGGCTATCAGCGGCAAATCGTACTCCACCGGAATTTTTTCAAGAAAATAAAAAGCTTTGAGATCGCCGATGTCGAAGCCCGAGAAGATTTTCAATACGAGAAGTCCCAACCCGACACCCACCATAGACCCCACCAACCCCAGTGTCAC
Source organism: Pseudomonadota bacterium (assembly GCA_009926615.1). GTDB lineage: Bacteria > Bdellovibrionota_B > Oligoflexia > Silvanigrellales > Silvanigrellaceae > RFOM01. The sequence continues at coordinate 62,633 of RFOM01000013.1, read as the reverse complement.
CCCTTGAGCCACAAAAACCCTGACAATAAATAACCGTGTAGCTCCGGTGCTGCGAAGAATGGCAATCTGTTTTGAGCGATCCAAAACGCTCAGACTCAAGGTAACTATGATATTAAAAGCAGCAACTAAAGCGATAATCAGGACAATCAGCTTAATTGCCATGCCGTCGCGATCGATCTGTTCGAACAGGCTTTTGTCTATTTCCTGCCATGCCTGAATTCTGTAGGGATGGGATTTTCTGAGCGTTCTGGCAAGACTAAGGGCAATATTCGGGTCTTTGACCCTAATCTCAAGGCCGGTCGCCCATCCCCGAATTCCAAACAGACTGACTGCATCCTGAAAATTCAAAAATGCAATCCTGTCGTCGTATTGTGCCAGCCCGACGTTCATTATTCCCGAAATCTTGAACTCCTGATAGCGCGAAGATGAGCGTGTTTCCTCGCCCGATTTTCCGGAACTGGTGATCAATGTAACAACGTCGCCCACGGATGCATTCAAACGCAATGCCAAGCCCTTGCCAACGACGAGCGAGGGTAAAGTCTGCGGCTTGGAGTCTTGAGACAGCGGGTCGGCAACGGCCTCTTTGTCCCCTAGTTCTTCGGCAAGCTGATGCTCAAGGGGTGTTCTGAGAGCATGAGAATTGAGGGTCGATATCGCATCTGCCGGCTGGACAAATCGGGACAGCTTATCGGCAGTCGATGCCTTGACCCCTTCAATTCCGCGAATCACGGCAGTGGCCGTCTGCGGACCGAAACTGAGCAATGCCTCGGAATACTGAAAGCGGCTGACCCGCTCGATTTCACCTTCATGAGTCCGTTGAATCCTCGCCGCCAGCTCGGCAGCATCGGGAATGCCGTTTGGCAGGGAATAAACCACTATGTTCGGATTTGCGGCAAGAAGGATATTTTTCAGTTCTTTCTCAAACGAGTTGAAAACCGTGACCACCACCAGAAATGCAGCCACACCGAGAGCAACTCCGACGACCGAAACGGCCGCAGAAAACGAGGGGAGTTTTGAATTTCTCCGGCGCATGAACTGCAAGGCTATCCGGAATGTCAGTTTCGTCTGGGAAAACATTTGGGTTGCGAGCTCCGAGAGGTCCGCAGAAGACTACCCTACCCAACTTGTTATTGTCACCCTGTCATGGTTCACTTTCAGTGTTCGTGTGCGGACCGGCAGAGACACTTGACAGCTTCCAAACCGAATACAGATTGATGCCCGAGGGAGCTTGTCCGACTCACAACCGGAGGTAGACTGACCATGCAGAATTTGACCGAACGTTCGCAACAGGTTCTGGCCCAGTCAGCCGCTCTCGCGCGCGAGAAAAACAATCCGGAACTTACACCGGCCCACTTTCTGCTCGCTGCCTTTGACCTGAACGAAGAATTCCTTCAGCTGCTGCTGAAAGACACCCCGAGTGTCCGGAAAAATCTGCACGATGATCTGCGCGCGGCCGTGGATTCTCTTCCGGCCGTGACATCGGGACGCACCGAGCCGGTGATAGGAACTTTTTTCAATCAGTTTCTTGATGACGCAGAAAAATTCAGGCGCGAGCTCAAAGACGAATACCTGTCGGTCGAACATTTTTTTCTCGCTGCTCCAAAATCAAAACAGGTTTCCGTCGCAAAGGCATTTCAAAAACAAAATCTCGATCAGCAGACTTTGCAAAAAGCAACACAAAAAATCCGCGGAACTTCACGGGTGACCGATGCAAATCCGGAAGCAAAATTGGGTGTCCTTGAAAAATACGGCAGGGACCTCACCAAACTCGCCAAAGACAACAAACTCGATCCGGTCATCGGACGGGACTCCGAAGTCAGAAGAGTCGTGCAAATCCTTTCACGCAGGACCAAAAACAATCCCGTTCTCATCGGCGAACCCGGAGTAGGAAAGACTGCTATTGCAGAAGGGCTGGCCCAGCGGATTGTGCGCGGCGACGTTCCGGAAACTCTCAAAAACAGAACCTTAGTCGCACTTGATGTCGCTGCACTGATTGCCGGTGCAAAACTCAGAGGCGAATTTGAAGAACGCCTCAAAGCAGTTCTCAAAACTGTTCAGGAATCCGCCGGACAGATTATTCTCTTCATTGATGAAATTCATACCATTGTGAAAACGGGAGCAGGCGAAGGAGTCATGGACGCCGGAAACATGCTCAAACCTGCACTTGCCCGAGGCGAACTGCGCTGTATCGGAGCAACAACACTCGATGAATACCGGCTGATTGAAAAAGATCCCGCACTGGAGCGCCGCTTCCAACCGGTGCTGGTCGTTCCGCCGAGTGTTGAAGACACGGTCACGATTCTCAGGGGTCTTAAGGAAAAATACGAAATCCATCACGGAGTGCGAATTCTTGATGCCGCACTCGTCTCCGCAGCCACTCTTTCGGACAGATACATTCAGGACAGATTCCTTCCGGACAAAGCAATCGACCTGATTGACGAAGCTTCCAGCCGGCTGAAAATCCAACTCGACAGTGTACCCGAAGCGGTGGACACGACAGAGAGGAAGATTTCCCAGCTCAAAATCGAGCTTGCAGCGCTCGCAAAAGAAACTGACAAACCGGCGGTTGCACAGCGTGAAGCAATTGAAAAGCAAGTCCGCGAGCTCGAACAAAAAGCCCTGCAAATGCGCTTGCGCTGGAATGCTGCCAAATCAAACGTCAGTCAGGTGAATGTCATAAAAATGCAAATCGAACAGCTGCGCCTGACCATGGATCAGCTGGAAAGACAGGCCGAGTATGCCAGAGCATCTGAAATAAAATTCGGTGAACTGCCCGAACTCGAAAAGAAACTGGCTGAAATGACTCTCGCTGCAGACTCCAAAAAGGCCGGCTCCGCAAAGAAAGCGACGGCCGAAAATGCAGACGAAAATTCCATCATGCTGAAGGAAGAAGTCGACAGCGAGGATATCGCAGCAGTCGTCAGTCATTGGACAGGTATTCCCGTCAGCAAATTATTTTCGGCAGAACGTGAAAAACTGCTGCACATAGAAAACGAATTGCGTGCCCGTGTCGTGGGTCAGGATCACGCCCTTCGTGCGGTTGCCAACGCAATCCGTCTGTCACGCAGCGGTTTGAAGGATCCCAACCGGCCGATGGGTTCATTTTTATTCCTCGGTCCGACGGGAGTCGGCAAAACGGAAACTGCAAAAGCTCTCGCCGGAAATCTTTTTGAATCCGAAAAATCCATGATCCGTCTCGACATGTCGGAATTCATGGAGGAGCACACGGTTGCCCGTCTTATCGGCGCACCTCCCGGTTACGTGGGCTTCGAAGAGGGCGGACAGCTGACCGAGGCTGTCAGGCGCAAACCTTATTCGGTTGTGCTTTTTGACGAAATCGAGAAAGCCCATCCCAAGGTACTCAATGTGCTGCTTCAAATGCTCGATGACGGACGGCTGACCGACAGCCACGGCCGGACTGTTAATTTCCAGAACTGCGTTGTGATCATGACGAGCAACATCGGCGCTCTTGAAATTCTTCAGCAGGGTGGCCTTCAAAGCCCTGAACAGATGAAAAAAATGCTGATGGGTGAGCTTCTGAAATATCTGAGACCCGAGCTGATAAACCGGATTGACGAAATTGTTGTTTTCAATCCTCTGAGCGAAGCGGTTATTCGGAACATCGTCAAAATTCAGCTCAAGAGCCTTGAGAAGAAGTTAATCGCACAAAATCTGAAAATCAGTTACGAAGACGGGATAATCGATTCTCTCGCCAAGGCAGGCTGGGATCCGCAATTCGGAGCCCGTCCCTTGAAAAGAGCAATACAGGAATTACTGGAAGTGCCCCTGAGCCTCAAAATTCTTGAGGGTGCGTTCTCGGAGGGACAAACAATCAAGGTTAACCTTCATTCATCCGGAGACACTTTTGAATTTTCGGCAAATAACTAAATCATCTCTGAATTTGTCAGTTGTCATGACCGCCGGACTGGTTGTTCTGACATCCTGCACCAAGCAAAGCACCGACGGCGGCGACGGCGACGAAGGAAAACTTTGTGCAGTCGAGCTCGCAAGAACATCAGGCCAACTTGCATTCGCCGAGAACTCAACGGTCTCGTATTCGGGCACAATCCCGACAGACTGCAAACAAAAAACATCAAGTCTCAGCGGACGGGTTCAAATAAATGTTGCCGCACAATCTTCAGTTTCAAGTCCTTCAATTTCTTTTCAGGAACTGAAGGCGGGCAACAGAAATCTGCAGTTCGATGCCGGCTCCGACAACTTTCTGCGCGGTACATACGAAAAGCGTTTTGACAGTTCGTTCTTTCCCGAATGGAGTTTTCCATGGACTGACGCACCGTCTGTGATGACACTTTCCATGGGACTCACAGATCCGAACCTGTCAGCGGCGCTTCCCCTGAAAGTCTATGTGGACATAATTCACTGATGTCTTCTGTTTCTTTGGACAATGTTTTTAAATCCTTTTCATCGGACGGCAGCGCGCCCGTCCAGTCGGTAATCGACGGTCTGAGTTTTTCGGTACGGGCGGGCGAATCGGTAGCCCTGATGGGCCCCAGCGGAAGCGGAAAAAGCACGATTCTTAACCTCATTGCAGGTCTCGATCTTCCGACTGCCGGCGACGTTGTTGTTGAAGGAAAGAAAATCAACCTTCTTTCACCGGAAGAACGTGAAAAGTTCAGACTCGGATCCGTATCTTATGTTTTTCAGTCTTTTCATCTGCTCCCGACTCTGACGGCACTCGAAAATTGTGCGTTGATTGCTTTTGAACAGAAAGACCGCGAGGCGGACGAAATTATCGGCGAGGCACTCAGAACCCTCGGGGAACTTGGAATCGCGGATGCAGCGCACAAATATCCGGCCCAGCTGAGCGGCGGAATGCAGGCTCGGGTTGCGTTGGCGCGTGCTCTTGTTGCTGCACCGAAACTTGTTCTTGCCGATGAACCGACCGGAAATCTGGACTCCAAAACCGGAGAACGTGTCCTTGATTTTCTTTTTCAGGAACAGGCGAAAAGAAAATTCACCTTGCTGCTTGTGACACATGACCAAAATGCGGCCGATCGCGCCGAAAGAATTATTCATTTGCGTGACGGTCGTGTTTCGGCATGAAGAATTCTTCATCCCGTTTGCTCTGGCAAGCTCTGTTTTTTCGTTTGCTCAAGACACAAAGCAGGTTGTTTGTCTTTGCCGTCATCACGGTCGCCTTGGGGGTCGCTTTGGCTCTCGGTATCAGACTGGGCACCGAAAGTGCAACGCATTCCCTTGAAGATACCCTTCCGCTGCAATCAGACCCGATATGGTCAACACCTGTAAGCGCTCAGGGAGCGGAAGCAACTGCATTTTTACGCGACGTTGCCTTGAGGCACACAACACGTGTTTTCTCACTGATCGAGGTGCAGGCCGCTCAGGAATCGGGATTGAATGCGCAAAAGACTTTCTCACTTCAAATTGTTTTCCCGTGGGCGGGAATGCCGCCCGCCGAAGGCCGCAGGCAGCAATGCTCAGATGAGCTTTCGGGAATAGGAAAAATACGAATAGCAGGCAAAAACTTTTCACCGCGTCTGATGCCTGCAGCTTTGGCTCAAACATCAGCCAAGCGCTGCAGAGTTGCCGTCATTGATCCCCAATCGCTGTCGGAAGATTCGGGTTTGCGGGCAGCACTGGTTTCGGAACTTGCAAAAACTCCCGTCCGTGCAACCTTCAGGCTTCAAACGGATGAAGAGAAGAAAAACTTTGAGGCCGTCAAGTCGGCCGGCATTCGAATACCCGGATTTGAACATGCTTCAGGGCAGCGCCGTATCGACCGTCTTAAAGATGTAACCCGCAGTTTCAGAACCAATCTGCAGCTCATGGGATTCATTGCCCTGTTTATCGGATTTGCCATGGTTCATCACATCTTTTCGTTGATCATTGCCAAACAGGCAAAGACGCTTTCAACGTTGTCCGCACTTGGAATTTCTTTGCGCAGGCAGTCCAAAGTTCTTCTTGCGCTGGCTTGTCTGCTGGGATTTGCTGCAAGCACAGTCGGCACTTTACTTGGCCTGCTGACCGGATCATTTTTGTCTTGGGCAACTTCGGCGACCGTCATGAACCTTTACGATTCTCTCGTTGATGCCTCGGGGTTCTACTGGCAGGCTGATGATTTACTCTACGGATTTGTACTCGGATTTGCGGCATGTGTGCTCGGGTCCGTGCATCCGATTCTGAAAGTCCGCTCTCTGCCTGTTGCGCAGATCATGCGTGACGGCAGCTTTGAGTCACATCAGACCGGTCTTTCGTTTGCTCAAGCCGGTCTGCTTGCAATTTCAATCACAGCCTTCAGTGCAATTTTGCTGCAGTTTACGTTTGTGTGGAACAGAATACCTGTGACGGCACTTGCCGCATGTCTTGGATTTCTTGTGGTTTCTGCCCTTTTTGCACAAATCATCGCTGTTTTTCTCTATCGTGCCGCGCGGCTTAAAAGTAACGATGTCCGCTGGCCGAAAAATCTCAGACTTTATCTTCCGCCGCAAACTGCTGTTGTCATTCAGGTGCTCACACTCACTTTCACACTGACGTTCGGGGTGAAAGGAATGGCAGAAAGCTTCCGGAGAACCGTCGCCGACTGGAGCGTGAGTTCGCTCAAAGCCGATCTCTGGATTCGGGCAGTCGGCGGAGGTACAAGTTTTCTGCCGGATTCAATATTGCGAAGACTCGAAATGGCACGCGGGAAAGAAGCCCTAGCCATAGACAGTCTGACTATCCTTCCTGCTTCATTAAGAACGGATCAAAGCACAAATGCAAAGCCGGTCCTGTTTGCCAACGCTCATATGGCCGATCAGGCGCGGGTGACGCCGATGCACCTGCTGCTTCCGGAAGGCGCAGACAAAACTGCCCAGTCGAAGCTCGCAAAAAGCATCGCCGACTCTGCTTCAGTGTGCGCAGCGACCAAGGAATCACCCTGCCTCGCCTATATCTCCGAACCTGTGCAGGTGCACTTTTCACTGAAAAAACCTCTCGGTGCGATTCTCTGTCCGGAAATAATGTCGCGGACATATTGTTTTAAAGTTATTGCCGTTTATCAGGACTTCGGAAGTGATCAGGGAGTGATCCTCAGCGACAAATCAGCTTTTGAGAGACTCGGCGGTACACGTCTGCAGCCCTCGTTTGCCAATATTTATCTTTCGCCGGAATTCAAAAAATCAGAAACATCTCTTGAACGCGAGCTGCGCAAACTTGTTCAGGACTCCGACGGTCTGCTGGGTTTTGAGACTCTGGATGAATTGCAGAAACGCATTCTGGAAACCTTCGACAACACCTTCCGCGTCACCGATGCCCTTTATGTTTTGTGCGGTATCATCGCAATTATCGCAACAATCAGTTGTCTCAATATGCAGATACTCCTCAGACGGCGTGAATGGAATATTCAGTGGGCTCTGGGAATAGGTTCCCGTGAACTGAGCCGGCGATTTGCGGTGTGGTCGGCCGTCATGGCAACTCTTGCGGCTGCCGTATCAATTCTCGGCGGAGTCGTTCTTTCGGCGACGCTTGTCTATGCAGTGAATTATTACTCATTCGGCTATTCGTTGAGCTTGGAAATTCCATGGCATCTGCCTGTGGCTGTTCTCATGGTCGCTGCAGTTTCCGGTTATCTGAGCGGCAAAATTCAAAGTCGTGCACTGACTCAAATTTTATCTGCGCATTCGATAGTTCAGGAGTAAATCAGGAGCGATGAAATGCTGTTAAGTGATGATGCCGTCCGTGACCTGAGGCAGACCGTTGAAGTCAGACAACTGCACGGTGCACGTTCACCCACATCTCTCGAATGGTGGTATTTTACCGGTCATTTGTGGAAGGACAATGAGCGCGGACTTTGTGATGACAAACAGGGGCCGGTCAATAATTTCGGCAGGCTGAATGCCGACTACGGCCTGCAGGCGACATTTTTTCTCACAGACAAGAACTCGCCAAAAGGACTTCTGGCGCATGCTGCCGAGGCAAATTTAAATGAGCGGAAACACGTCCACTCAGAAATTGCCTCCTTGTTTGCCGACTCAAACGGCCAGTCACCGATTGCTTTTGCAGAGGCCGACTTTTTGAACCTTGCACTTGGACATTGGCGGCTGACGCAACTTGCAAAGACAGCTTCAAGTTTGAACTGGGACCTGCGGCTGGACGTCAAGGGGACGGAATACCTGCTGCAGCTGGAAGTTCCCAAGAATAAAATATGGTTTCACGGCAGGCGCGGACTGGTGCAAAAAACGCAAACCGCCGCAAATTTTTACTACAGCATCCCGTTTGTGAAAGCGCGCGGACTGAGAATATCAAAAGATAAAAATGCCGGACCGGTCTCGGAACCCGTCTGCGGCAGGCTGTGGTTTGATCATGAAATTCACGTCAATGAGGTGCTTGACGTCGGCTGGAAATGGTTTGGTCTGACTTTTTCAAACCGCAAAGCTCTTATGTTTTATGAAATTCAATCAAAAAAATCCGGACAGGGTGCCCGAGGTGAAATGTGGGACGAAAACAGCGGCCGCGGTTTTGAGCTGAAAAACGTGATCATTACAGACGGTCCAGTCACTTGTTTGCGGAGCGGACGTTGTTATCCGCAGTCATACCGCATTGCATTTACCAATCCGGCCAGCGGCAAATCAGAGGTTATCCAGACGCAAGCCGCATTTCCCGAACAGGAACTCGACGGGGGCAGTCAGGGACTGGCGAGAATATACTGGGAAGGAAGCACCAAAGCACGCTGGTCAGCGGTTTCGAAAAAGGCCGCAGACACCTCACAAGTCATTGAAGGCACTGGCTTTACAGAGATTGTTCCTCAAGTTTCCAACAAATAAGTCCGATAACAAGAGGTTGTGCGGAGGAATCTATGAATCTCTCCAGAACCGGCTTTTTCCCTCGGCTGTTTTTATGTGCTGGTGTCGCTTTTATCTCTCTTGCATCGGCTGCCTGCTCTGGAGAAAAGGCAACCGAGTTCCTGTCAGCCAAGGCAGCACCGACCCCGTTTGGTGCCAAAGCGCTCGGTGCCGAAATGATGGGCTGTCCCGATAAAAGTCGTCCCCTGCGGGTCGCATTTGTCATCGACAACACCCGTTCAAACAGCGAAACTCCCGGCATTCCGCAGTCCGGTGATAAATTGCAGGGTTCGGATCCAATCAGAAATTTTGCAGAGCAAAAATATCTTCTTGATGATCCTGATTTTAAAAATTTGAATACAGACGGCCTGTACACCAACAGGCAGTTCGCCGTTTACAAAGCGATACGCAGGCTTCAACGCGCCGGACTTGAAGCGCGCGCTTCAAATCCTGATTACAAGGGCATGGATGTCGGGATCTCGCATTTCCCGCTCGCCCCGAAGTACAATCGTGATGACAAAGAGAAAAGCAGTCCGACGGAAGAGCAAATGAAAAATGCAGTATTTCATTTTGGAGAGAATACCGGATTAAAATCCAAAATGACGGACATTTCGGTCATCGAAGAATCTGCAGAATTCAGTCAGAATATTTGGAACACTCTTAAATTTACACATCATCCGAACGGTATGACTCCTTATCTGACAGCATTCTCTGCCGCAAACACGCTTTTGAACGAAGAGAAAAAAGAAGGCGATCCGAGGCAAGGTGTCATGGTTCTGGTCACAGACGGACTGCCGACGGATCGCTCCCCGTCAAAAATTAAAAAAGCGCGTAAAAATTTGGGAAAAGAAAACAGAGTCGTTCTGCTTCAGGTTTACGGGGACGGTGAAATCAGCGATGAATCCCAGAATCAAGGTCCGAAATCCGTCCTTGAAGGGTTGTTCACGGGACCGTTAAAATGGGGTTTGGAAGAGCATTCTTCTTTTGCAAACTATTGGAAAGCATTACTTGCAATCCCTGCCTCTCCTGAGGTCCGCGACGACCAGATTCAGGTCAATTCCAGTAAGCTGAATGAGAGTCTGGATGGAATGCTGAAGTACATACTCAACTGCAATCAGAACTGAAGTCCCGTCACCAAATGAAAAATATTCTCAACGCCTGAGCGGTGTAAGACTTCTCGGGAGAGCCGGTGACGCGACCGCATCCTCTGCGGGAGTCGGCTTTTTACTTTTCACTCCGGTGCGGTTCGTCGCGGAATCCTGAACTGAAGGATTTCGACCGTCTTCGGTGCGGGCTGATTTTTCAACGTAAATTGGAATTACAGCTTCACGAGTCTGCCCCGGCTCCAGCAGAAGTGACTGTCGTGATTTGCTGCGCTCAGCCAAAGGATCGCCTACAAAATAAGTGAGGTCATAATTTCCGGCCGGAACATAAACCTCGTCGGGTTTGTGAAATAAAAGGTCCAGCGACCGGCCGAAAGTATTTTGACCGCGGCTCTCGATTCTGACTAAATCGGTGCGGAATCGTCCTTGAGCAGGACGAACGTCCCATTTGAAGCGGACACGCGCCAACGGCTCACCCGAAAGCGATGAACCGCGTTTGTTCAGGCTTCTCTTAATCCCACGCAGTCCCTCAACGCCGTACTCGTAACTGCCCTCAAGCAGAAGAAAAGGCAGGCGCGGTTCAACAGTCATCAGCGCGTATGGTTTTTGATCACGATGAATGGTGATCCGCGGCGGATTGCGGCAACCCTTTTCGGTATCAGGACAGGACGGAACGTCCACCCGCGCGGCAAAAGTCTTGATTACGGTTTCTTTTCCGCTTTCAACCTGAAAAACATCCTGAACCTCGGAGCCTTCAATCGAAACCGTGTAGCTTCCCGGAAAAACCAGATAGTCGGTGTTCATGTTCAGAAGCGCGCCGGTGTCCAGATACACAAAGACAGGCTGTCCGCCGGCCTTCAAACGGTCTTCAATCGGAAATGTTTCAGGCATTTCTATCCGCAACACGCCCACGGTTATTTCGGTGCGCGAACCTTTTTCAACATTCATTTTCCGGCGCGTCCCGTTCACCTCAAGCGAGTAATTCCCCGGCAGCAGCCAAGTCGTGCTGTTTGCCTCTGCTCCGACCACGGAAATTTCAGTCTTTGGATCCTTCTCTTCCGGCGCAAGGTAGAATCGCGCATGAATTGCGGGAAACTCGGAAGAAATGAGAACAGGGTACAAGTCCAGTGAAAGGGGCTCTGCAGTTTCACCGTGGTTTTCGACTTTCACGAGTCTGCCGCCGATACGCAATTCAGTTGTCCCCGGAAGAATGTCGAACGCGCGCCGGTTATTCCACTGGTTTCTCTGCTGGTCCAAAGGATCTATACACATCGTGTGCACCAGACCTTTGGGCTCGGCGGTTTTTTCTTTTGAAGGAGAACTGCTCTCCTCCGGCAGCTTGCCTTGAAGATTGTCGGCGGATGCCGGCTTTGTTCCGGATTTGTCAGGAGATACTTCAGCCGGTTCGCCGGTATCCTGCCCACTCTCGTTAGTCGTGGAATCGGAATCCGCAGAGTTTTCTTCAGGCGTTGAATTTTCCTGAACACCCGCAGTCTGCTGAGAGGCAGGTGTGCCGACCTGTTCTCCGTGCAAAGTCAGATTCAGCCGGCGAACGGGAATTTTGGTCGGACGATTTTTGGTTTGCTGAAATTCGTATCCGGAGCATTCGTTACCGACGAGATAAGTCCCCTCGGCGAGCTCAATTGACTGACCTCCGCGAATCAGTCCGACAGGGCTCATAACACGGCGTCCGGCCTGTCCTACCTGCCGGTAAACGACAAGCTCCACGGCTGCCGGTGCGTCGAGAGTTAACGTTTGCTTGCGCAGATATGAGAAATAATTGCAAGAAGTCAGAAGTACTGACGCAACTCCTGATATGAGTACTTTTTTCATGAATTCGCCTTGCCAACTATTGTTTCAAGGCTTGCATTCTACCAAAGAATCCATTGAGAAGTAAGGCTGGGAAACACTTTTCAGTGTGCGCAGTGTTCCCGCGAGCTCAATTTTGGCCTGCGTCGGACAGCCTGCCTTCTGTGCAATTTGTTCTGTCCCTACCATAATACGGCCAGTATCATCTTCAACAACCAAATAGGCCTCCGCCGGTCCTACACTCTGAACTTTGCCGCTCAGAAACACGCGGTTTCCAAGGTACTCATCAGGATTCAGGCTCAAAACCTTGATCTTGGTGGCAACCCGCGGCTGCTGCACACAGGACTGCACGAGGACACTCAGCAACACAAAAAGAGCCAACTCAGCAATTCCCGTGCGGGAAATTCGCCCCGCAGCGGTCTCAGGCCATGGCTTTTTCATTGCTTTCTCCCTTCAGAAAAACACATTTCAACACAGTCGGAACATCAAGAATCGGGCGAACCGTACCCGCTGTTTTTACGACTTTGGAAACAACCTTAAATTCTTCGCTCAGATAATTCTGCTTTAAAATATGAACTTCAGAATCACCGACCCATACAAACTCTCTGATTTCGTCGACGATAATTCCGAAGACATCGTCTTCGTGACGTACAACAAGGACACGGGCCGATGAGGTATGCTGTCCGTCCGACAGTCCCAGCAACCGCCGGAGATTGACCACGGGCAGGATTTCACCGCGCAATGCAATAACACCGTCAACTTCGCTCTGTGCCTTCGGCAAAAAGGTAATCGGCGGCGGCATTATTATTTCAGAAATATTTCCAACCGCGACAAGAAGGTCCTGCGTACCCGAGCGAAAGACAAGAAACTGGAGCCCCTCGCGAATTCCGGTGACCTCAGGTGTAAACTCGTCTCCCAATCGGGATTTTAGCTGTTTACGAAGCTCTTCGAGCATGCTTACTCCGCTGATTATTTTCATTGCCGAAGATGTGCGCAACATCCAGCACGAGAGCAACGCGACCGTCGCCCATCACACACCCGCCGGCCAATGCCATATTATTTCTGAGCAGTCGGCCCAGAGATCGGATAACGATGTCCTGCTGGCTGATGAGCCGGTCCACGACAAGCCCGAACCTTTCAGATCCGATTCCAATCACAACAAATACAACCCGCTCCCGACTCCGTGTCTGCAGTGTGGAACTCACTGCCGGCCGGCGATAACCCGTTTCTTTGTGCCCTGACGGTATTTCGAGAGCTTCTCGGAGATTTACTACGGGAATAACTTGCTCACGAACTTTAAAGAACCGCGAGGAGCCCATCTGCTGAATTTCCGATGGATCAATCCGCAGACTCTCAATCACGTTGATGAGCGGAATCGCAAATCCTTCACCCTGAACTTCAACGACCAGACTTGGAACAATGGCAAGGGTCAGCGGGAGCTTGACAGATACGGCAGTTCCCCTGCCTTCCTGCGACTCAAGCGAGATGACTCCCTTGAGTCTTTGGATGTCCATTTTGACAACATCCATTCCGACCCCGCGGCCGGAAATATTTGTGACCTTCTCGGCTGTTGAAAATCCCTGCCTGAAAATGAGTTCAAACAAATCCGACCTCGAAAGCACTTCGTTCGCACCGGCCAATCCCTTCTCAATTGCCTTGAGACGAATTTTTTCAGTATCCAGACCTTGGCCGTCGTCACTGACGCAAATGACAACCAAGTTGCCCTGCCGCGAGACATTCAATTGAATTTTTCCCGTCCGCGGCTTGCCGAGTGATTCTCTGATTTCAGGAAATTCAATCCCGTGATCAACTGCGTTGCGCAAAAGATGAATCAGCGTGTCTGCAAGATCTTCAACAAGTGTCTTATCCAGTTCTACATCAGCTCCCTCAACCTGCAGCTCAACTTCCTTGCCGGTCTGTCTCGCCAGATCGCGGACCATACGCGAAAACTTCGAAAAAAGTTCTCCGGCCGGAACCATGCGCACCTGCATGATCAGATTCTGCACTTCATTCATGTGACGGCCAAAAATCGAGACACTTTCGGACATCCGGTGGCCGAGATCGCTGTGCATCGGGCTTTTTCTTAATTCTTCGCCGATATCGGCAAATCGTGTTCTGTCCGTGACAAGTTCACCGACAAGATTGACCAGACTTTCGAGACGCTTCAAGTCAACACGAATTGACCCTTGAGTTTCATTTCTGTTCGCCGACGGCAGAGAAAAATTATCGGGTCCGTCGTCCTTGTTCAATTCCGCAGGCACATCGTCCGGTGCTTTGTTGCAGCCCAAATCTTCAAGCTTTGAGAGGTAATCATCGACTTCAATTTCCGGAGTTTTGCCGAATTCTATCAATATGAACAAGTCGCGAACTTTATCGGACCCGACAAGAAGGAGATCAACCACATCGGCAGTCGGTTTGAGCTGTCCGAGCCTGATTTTGTCAAACGCACCTTCAAGAGCATGCAACAGTTTTTCGACACCTGAAAAACCAAGCATGCCGGCCGTACCTTTGATTGTATGCGCCGCTCTGAAAACCTCATCAACGACGGAGGTTTCGGCAGGATTCCTTTCGAGGGTCAACAGTGCACGATTCAAGGTTTCAAGGAGTCTGTGAGCATTGGACAAAAAATCTGCAACCAACTCAGACTGAGACGTTTCTGAAAGTTGATAAGTCTCGGAGACATTCTCCTGATTTCCCGAATCCTCTGTCGTGGCAGCCGCAGGGAGCGTTGCCGGAAGCGGCTGTTCCAAGGAGGAATCACAAGACAGTTTTTCATCAACAGGAACATCAACCACAACTGTTTCATCAACAGGAACATCAACTGTTTCGGGAACAGGAGCATGAACTTCAACTGATTGTTCAACAGGAGCATCAATTTCAACTACTTCTTGGATCTGAACCTCTGCCGGTGCGACGGCGCTCACAGCCCCGACTGACAACTCTGCCTGCGGTTCAATGACCGGATACCCCTGCACAACAGGCAGTGACAGCACCCAAGCGGCGACGACCGACTCAACGTCCTGAGCATTTTTCTGGAGCAGCCGGACGGAGCCTTCGACAATTGCCTCAACCAGCGGCTGCTCCAGCTCAGTCGCAAAGATGAATAAAAAATCTTCAGCGTGTTCACGGTAAATGAGGACGTCACCGACAGGAAGAATTCGAGTCAGGACGCGCGAAGAATCACCGCAGCCCGAATAAAGAAAAAAAGCTTCATCCCGTGTATTGAATTTCGAGACCAATTGAACTTCATCAGAACGCAAACACTCGGGCCGGACGATACCGGCTCCTGCTTCGGCTTCGGTTTCGGTTTCGGTTTCGGATTCGGTTTCGGTTTCGACTCCGGCCGGAGGAACGTCCCTTGCCGAAGAGTATATGCAGTTCAGCATAAACTGCCCGCAAAGGCTCTCAAGTTCGGTCAAAAGGAAGGACTCGTCGAATGACGATTCTGCGCTGAAAAGCTTTTCCAAAACCATTTGTGCCTGAGCCAAAAGTGTTGCCGCTGAGGCATCGGTCAGCGCTCGTCCGCCGTGCAGTTCAGCCAGCCCGTCTTCAATGAGACTGAGCGCCGAGGCAAGCCGCACTCGGTCTGAACACTCGGATATATCTTTCAGCTCCCGCACGGTTGTGCGGAGATTTTCCATTGTAGCAGGCAAAACTCCGGAGCTCAGTTCGATTTCACTTCTTAAGTTCAGGCACACGCCCGCAAAGCGCTCGACCAGCTCAGCACTTTCCGCCAATTGCTTGTTGAGAGTATTCTGATCTAAACCCATAGTGCGCCCGCTCCTGATTTAACTTTAGGCAATTTGAAAGACGCTTTCTGGTCATGGCTCGCCCAGCCCATGGAAAAATTGTCGGAACGGGAGGAATATGCCTATTCAGGCTGACGGCTGAAGTGCCACAGTAGGCAAGATCTGCTGACGGAGAGAGTTCATGTTCGAAAAAATTGTGCTCGCAAGTGCATCCCCCAGACGACGTGACCTGCTGACTCAGGCGGGATACCGTCACGAAGTGATTGTCTCCAATATCGAAGAAAAGCGCAGACAGGGCGAGCGGCCGGAAGACTACGTGCAAAGAAACGCCCGCGAAAAGGCGATGGCTGTCTGCAGCAGTCAGCCGGTGGCGGTCGCGAAATCGCTGGTTTTGGCGGCGGATACGATTGTTGTCGCTTTTGACAACGAAGTCCTCGAAAAGCCGGCCGATGCAAATGATGCACGGCGCATGCTCGGTAAGTTATCTTCCCGCACTCACAGAGTGATGACGGGATACGCGCTGTGCAACGGCACAACAGGCGAAATCATCGAATGCAAGACCGTTCAGACCCAAGTTTTGTTCAGGGAATTGTTCGAAGACGAAATTGAACGCTACATTTCCAGCGGAGAACCCTTCGATAAAGCCGGATCCTACGGCATACAGGGGCACGCCCTTACTTTTGTCGAATCCATAGAGGGCAGTTACACGAACGTCGTCGGACTGCCGATGGCGCACGTCGTGATGACACTGCGAAAGTGGCTGCCGGCATCGGATGAACAATAACAAAATGAATCCTGACATTCCTGCGTCTTCGCCTGAGGAACGGCTGACTGCGATTAAATCGCGGATAGAAACTGCGCTGATCGGTACCCAGCGTAAAATCGCCGACATTACGCTGATTGCGGTCAGCAAGGGGCATACGCCGGAAGCCATCCGACAAATGCACAAACTGGGCGTAAGAGACTTCGGCGAGAGTTATGCTCAGGAATTTGAGCGAAAATCTCATGAACTCGAAGATCTTAAAGATATCCGCTGGCACTTCATCGGCCATCTTCAATCCAACAAAGCCAAAAAAATTATTTCACGCCATCCGCTCATTCACTCTGTTGATCGCACGTCATTGCTGAGCGAGCTTGCCAAATATGCAAATCCGGCTGACCCGTTGCGGGTCCTGATTCAGCTGCAGGTTGATCCTTCCGACGTGAACAAATCGGGATGTGCGCGCGCAGATGCTGAAGCGTTGTGCCAGAGTCTGTCGGAGATTCCCGGTTTGCTTTGGGAAGGATTCATGGGAATTGGTCCCGCGGACTGCACACACGAAAACCTTCGCTGGCTTTACGATCAGTTTAATGCTCTGGCTCATCGGTTGTGGGAGCAGTATTCGCTGCGCGACCCGTCACGACAAACGCGTGAGCCGCGAATCTCACTGGGAATGAGCGATGACCTTGAAATCGCGCTTCGCTCCGGAGCAAATACCATTCGTGTCGGGTCCCGTCTGTTTGGCCCCCGACCCTCCAAATCTCAGGCGACCTGACTTCCGCCGCTCATTGAGAGCGCATATTCCCTTAGCAGAATTTTCACATCAAGCGGGCTGGACTCCGGCCGAATTTCAAGAATACGAGCGCACAATCCGCTGATGTGGGCAGCGGCATAGCTTGAGCCTGTCACGAACACTGATTGGTCTGCGGGACCGGCCACCGGTACATTCACCCCCAAACCCGAAAATTCAACAACACTTCCGGCGTGAAAACGGATCTGCATGGCGTGTGATGCAGGCATGGCATTTACGCTGACACAATAAGTGAATGCAGCGGGATAAAGCCAGTTACCGACATTGCTGCAGGCAGCCACGACGACCACATCCGACTCGTAGGCACGCTTCATCAGAGAGACCAGCCAAGGCAGATGATATTCACTCGAAGTTCCGAGACTGACGTTAATGATTTTATATTTCTGATTTATGCAATGATCGATTACGTAACAGAGCAACGAACTGTCGGTGACATTATTTTCGTCAAGAACGCGGAAGTGATCGACTTCCGCTTCAGGCGAAACCGACATCAGGCAGCTTTGTACAAGACTTCCGTGGCCGGTCCTGTCGGAGTTGTCGCCTGCAGGAATCTCGGTCAGGGCCAACCCTTTGACCCCGTAGGAACAATCAAATACGTGACCGGAACGGCCGTGCAACATGGGAAACTGAGGATTGATTCCGCTGTCGATGACCGCAATGCGGACTTGCGCACCGGTACCCAGAAGAATGCTTTGAAAGGTCTTTTTAAAATCAATTCTCATGAAAAATTTTCCCAAAACAATTCTGTTTTTTTAGGATGCAACTCCGGAAATTTCAGATTTTCCGCAGTTCATTTTCAGTTCATTGCGCAGGCTGCAAATGCCTTCACTTGCCGCAGCGCAAACAGATTCATACATGGACAGGTTAAGCGACTGACATCTAAAGACAGCCACGGCTACGGGATTTTCAAAGACAACAACAGGAAGGAATATTCTCGAATTGGCAAAATCAAACGTCATTTCGCGTCCGGAAAGAGCCAAATCACATTGCATCAAATCGGATTCCAGAATTGCGATCTGGGAAAAGCCCTCCAGACCCTCAAATTTTTTGCTCCGAGAATCAAAGCAAACCATCGCTTCTGTCGCCTTGATACGACGTGCAAAAGATTCAAGCATCCTGACGACAGGGGCCGGTTCGGCCAGTAAATGAGCATCAAGTTCCTGTTCCGCACGCTTGGCAAGCACGAGAATTTCGCGCTGCAGTTTCTCCATTTGCTGAAAAATATCAGATGCCTTTTTTTCGGAGGACTTGGATTGGTCTGATTTGCGTTGGGATATGTTTTTGCGGTTCATGATTTTCGTCTCCCGTATCAACTCCAATTTAATTCCTTTTTGCATATTCATAACGCATCCGGTGACACCTTCCCGTGATGCAAGATCTTACCAGATGTATTTTAACCGCGGGAACAGGGAGTCTGAGCGTCGGAACCGGAACAAATCGCCCTCGGGCCCTTTGCAGGCTTGGATATTTACAGTAGTTTTTGTTGTATTGACGAATTCCACCAACTGAAAAGGCCCGAAATGCTCCGAATTCGCGTGCTCACAGCATTAGTTTTTGTTTCCGTTCTTTTTTGGTGTGTTTCCTTCAGCTCACACGAAATTGTGCCCGTGCTTTTTTTCATGATTGGCTCAATTTTTGCCGGTGCCGAATTTATTGCCATGAGATGGCACGTTATCGACGGTCAGGCGGCCACAGAGCGTCCTCATCCCCTTCTGAAACGCGAACACTGGGGTATTGCCCTGAGCTACGCCCTTTGTATCCCAATCGAATTTTACGGGCCCAAACTTTTGGGTCAGCCCGCGGGTTTGGGAACGTCCATTGTGTTCGCATGGATTGCGCTGACCACAATTTGCGGGTCGGCATTCTTTTACCGTCGGGAAATTGACCTTGAGCATTCGACGCACAAACTGATGAACGTGCTTGCCGGTTTTGTTTACGTCTCGATTCCCGGCGTCATCATGCTTAAACTGAGCCAGATTCAGGTGGACAATGCGCCAAGAGGAATCGCGCTTTACTTTGCATTAGCCTGCATTCTTCTGGGTGATTCAGGAGCTTATTTTGTCGGACGGGCTTTTGGCCGCCACAAGCTCATCCCCAAAGTCTCCCCAAAAAAGACGGTCGAAGGTGCCATAGGCGGACTGCTGTTCAGCGCTGCAACCGGTTTTCTGTTTTGCATTTATTTCATGAAACAGCTTTCTCCGGTCTGGGGATTGGTGACCGCACTTATTGTCGGAGCCGCCGGTCAGGTCGGTGATCTTGCCGAGAGTGCGCTCAAGCGCACGGCAAATGTCAAAGACAGCGGAAGTCTGTTACCCGGTCACGGCGGTATGCTCGACCGCATTGATTCTCTGCTGTTCGGTGTCCCGCTGGCGCATTTGCTGTTTTTGTCTTTTCACCACTGACGCAGACTATTCCTGTTCATGCACATAGAGCATGCTGCGGACTGAGGAATAATCCTGTCTCAGAGATTCAATAAAAAAGACCGTGTAAATTTGTCCTGACTCAAGTGACTCACAGCCGACACATGACGACAGGGCCGCAGGGCTTGCGAGACAGGCTCCGTCTGAGCGGTTGCAGGGGACGACTGCCGGCAGACTGGCTTTGGCCTGCGACTGAACGGCAGCTTCTTCATAGTCGCTCCATATGCCTTTGAATATCAGTAAGCTCAAAAGCGCCCTCGGAGAAAATACAATTCCTCCGCCGTTTATCCTGAAGCTGAGTTCAGAGAGCGTGTCTTCATAAAAAGCCCCCCGCAAACCGCAACGGGTCGACCATTCAAGAAGGAGACTTCGTGACGGGTCAGAACTCAAGCCTGTGCCGCTCAAGCCGTTCAGCAGTGACTCTTCCGCTTTATGCTTCATACAATTCACCAGATGAACCTGTTCGCAGGGTGCCTGAAAACCGTCTGCTCGGCACGCACCCCAGATTCCTTCCGGACCTGCGTTCTGCAACGGTTTCCACGCGTAGCTCTTCTCGCGGTGAACACCGAACACACGTACTCTCATCGAAGACGCAGAATTGATTCCGCCGAAAGTCACCGGATCACGAAAAAACGCCTTGCTCAAGCTGACATTGGAAAGTTGTCTGTAGAGCTTTTCGCCGTCCGTCAGGTTCGAATCCGTCAGGCTCAGCCCCTGCCGGAGCTGCATTTCGAACACCCAACCCCGCGGTGATTTTTTTTCGGCAGTCACGCCGCAGGCAGCCGCAAACGGAATCAGCAACGTTGTCATTGAACGCAATAAATTCATATTCGGCTACACTTCTGCAGGAGTCAGAAATCAAAATGATAATGAATTGCAATTTGGGTCGTTGCCGCATTGAAGCTGAGGCGTTCGGAGGGCCATATGTTGCCTCCGATTCCGGTTTCCAAAGACGTTGAAATCTCACGAAGCAGGGTAATTTCAACTCCAATTCCAGCTGCTGCAAGGAGAGATGTTTCTTTTTTGGAAGACTGGGATGTTTTCTGGGTCATCAGGCCTGACTGCACAAACGCGTAGGGAAAACTTTTTCCCCAACCGGCCGACAACATGTGATTCCATTTAAGAAAGCCGCCGGCAGATTCGCTGCCTGCCTGACGATCTGAACTAAAATTCAAACCGGCAGTCACAAATTCTCCCTGAGTGACTTCATTTCTGAGACTCAATGCAGGAGAGCCAAGGACCGATCCGCCTTGCGGAAAGCCGGCAGAAAGTGTCCAAGGACCTATAACAGAATACTTGCCTGACTGTGCCGACGGGTCGATTGCCGGACCGGCTTGTGCGGGAAACTGAACAAAAATCAAAACGCTAAAATTCAGACTCCAATTCAAAACCCGACGAAACTTGCTGATTGGCTGCAACCGCACTGGCGACCTCACGGTGGACAAGATTTTTGAACGAGTCGCAGAATCGCATCATCAGCTCAAGGCTCTGACCGTAGTTCAGTCGCGGATCACAGTAGGACTGATAGTTCAGATTCAGATGACTTTCCTGAATTCCGACGTTTCCACCCACACACTCCGTAACATCTTCTGCCGTAATTTCGAGGTGCAAACCTCCAAGCCACGAGCCTGACCGGTGATGAACCCGCTGCGAAACGAGAACTTCAGCCATAATGTTATCAAAATATCGTGTCTTCACACCGTCAGACAAACGGACAATATTTCCGTGCATGGGATCGCATGCCCAAGTCACGTGCAAGCCTGCTGCGGCAACAGCCTCAATCAGCGGCGGCAAAAGAGTTTCTGTTTTGGAAGCTCCGAGTCTTGTAATCAAAGTGATTCGACCCCATTCGTTTCGGGGGTTGATTACGGAAATCAACTCGATCAGCTCTTCGGGTGTAACCGTCGGGCCGACTTTTATTCCGACCGGATTTGAAATACCCCGCAAATATTCAACATGAGCCTCGTCAGGAGTGCGGGTCCGTTCGCCGAGCCAAAGGAAATGAGATCCGAGATTGAAGTATTCTCCGGATTCTTCGCAACGGCGGGTGAGTCCGGCTTCATAGTGCAGAAGCAGTGCCTCGTGAGAGGTGAATATCGGCGTGCGAAAATTTTGAAACGCGTGAGGATAGTCCTGCCCCCAGAGTTCAAGCAGAGCCATCGCGTCTTCCAGACGGTCTCTGATTTCATCAAAAACTGCTTGGGCTGCCGTTCCGTCCTGATGCAAAGACCATCTGCGCAGTTGGCTCAAATCATTGATTCCGCTTTCGCCCAAGGCTCTCATCCAGTTCAGGGTCGCACAAGCACACTGATACGCATCGAGCATTCTGTGGGGATCGGGTCTGCGGGCGGCCGGAGAGAATTCGAATCCGTTGATAATATCGCCGCGATAACTCGGCAAAGTCACTTCACCGCGAGTTTCGGTCTCATCCGAGCGGGGTTTGCCGAATTGTCCTGCGAGGCGTCCAATCGTGACCACCGGACGGCGTAATCCGTGGGCGGCAATCAAACTGGTCTGCAGCAGAATCTTCAATTTTTCCGAGATAACGTCGGACTGGCAATCCACAAAACGTTCAGCGCATTCGCCGGCCTGAAGAATGAATCGTTTTCCCTGCCCCGCGTCGGCAATTTGCGCTTTGAGCTTTGTAATCTCCGAAGGATGAACAAGCGGAGGCCTTTGTTCGAGCTGTCTGACGACCTGCCCAAGGACGGCCGCATCGGGGTATGTCGGAAGCTGTCGTGCCGCGAGGCACTTCCAAGAATCCGGACTCCACGGTTTCTTATGTCCCGACACTCGATTTACTCCAGTCATTACAACATTCTGTAACTCAAACCGAACGACCTTCAGCCGTCCAGCCAGCACGCTAGCCCCGTCAGCA
The DNA here is from genome assembly GCA_009926615.1 of Pseudomonadota bacterium. GTDB lineage: Bacteria > Bdellovibrionota_B > Oligoflexia > Silvanigrellales > Silvanigrellaceae > RFOM01. The sequence continues at coordinate 40,305 of RFOM01000013.1, read as the reverse complement.
CAGCTTTGCAACAATTCTTCTTGAAATACCCGCAGAATCTCAACGGGCTAAAGGGCTTTCAGGCAACCCGCCTGACGTCCATCATCAGAATGGACTCGTGCTCAACGACGCACAAATGACTGACCAGAAGCTGCGTGTCTTCGAGCGTATGCAGCTCATCTTCCGGAAAATCCTGAACGTGGAGCATTTTCTCCACCCAAAGACCAAATGTGCGCTGCCCGTCCTGAACGACAATGATACATCCCTGCCCCGACTCGGCATCGCTCATCTTTCCTTTACCCAGCAGCGAAGCCAGATGATAAATCGTAAACACAACCCCTCTCAGATTTATAACCCCGAGCAGATGATTGCGGCGGACAGGAAGCGGATTCCAGCGGCGTGATTCAAGGACTTCAACAACCTGATCCATCGGGATTCCGAACTTTTGATCACCGGCCTGAATAAGCAGATACCCGCGCTGCGGTCCTTTGCTTTTTTGTTCCTCAATTGCTTCCTGAAAGAAGTTCATAAATTCTCCTTAACCCGCGAAAGCTTCATTGAGAAGCGACTCGCCGTCCAAAACGAAAGCAACCTGTTCGGAATCGAGAAGACTGGTACCTTTAAATCCCGGAAGACTCCTGACAACATTGTCAAAAGGCCTGACAACAACCTCGCGCTGGTCGACAACCCTGTCGACGTAAAGAGCAACAGAGTGCTTTCCGTGTGAAATAATCAGGACCAGCGCATCTGCCAAAAAAGCTTCCTTTTCCGCGGAACTGCCGTGCAGAGGAGACTCAATAAATGACTTGTAATCACCAAGCGGAACTGTCATCCCCTCGTGCTGACAGGTCATCCGGCCATCCACCTTGGAGAGCATCAGATCGCGGACTGACGCAATTTTGGTGATGTTGACAAGCGGAATGACAATCTGATGTCCGCCGCTGACGGCGAGAAGCGAGTTTTCAATCAGTACAGGCTTGGGAACAGGAACGGTGATTGTAATTTTCGTGCCCAAGCCAAAAGTCGTGTCGATTTTCACTGTTCCGCCCAACCGGACGATTTCCGACTTGAGAACACTCATGCCGGTCCCGCGTTCCAATCCGCCGGTTTTGTCTTCTGCCGTTGTGAAACCCTGAGCAAAAACAAAATCTGCGACGTCCTGATCGTTCATGGAAAATAATGTCTGCTTGTCGGCAAGGTTCATTTCCATAGCTTTCCGCCTGACGCGCTCAAGCTCAATACCCAATCCGTCATCTTCAACTGTTACAACAATGTGCTGGTCAGTTTGGCGCGCCGAAACGCTAATTTTTCCTTGTTCGGGTTTACCGGTATCTGCACGCCGCCGCGGCAACTCGATGCCATGCTCCACTGAGTTTCTCAAAAGGTGAACAAGATTTTCGGAAAGACACCGCGCAATTTTTCTGTCGACACCCAAATCGATGCCATTCATTTCCAGATTGACGTGTTTTCGAAAGTCCTGCGAGACCTGACGGACAAAACGCGGAAACTTCTGAAATGCCGCCTTGAGTTCAACTTTTCTGACATCAGTGATCTGACTTTGGATTTGTCCGGAAATCCTCTCAAGTGACTGATTCAGTTCTTCGAGAACGAGTTTTTGCTGCGGAGGAACAGCAAACTTGGAGATTTGCCTCATTGTTGCATCATACGCATTTTTGAGCACCAGCAGCTCGCCCGAAAGATCCATGAAGGCGTGCAGTTTTTCATTGCTGACAACAAAACTGTCGTCGGAATTGAAGACCGCCGCCGACTGTTCGCTTTCGGGTCCGCCGGATTTTGAATTCTGTTGACCGGAAGCAGGCTTATGATCCTGCTGAAGAGCACCGGAGTCGCGGTTTGTGAGCGACAAAACCTGCTCAGCTGCGGGAGTTCTGCCCTGAGTCCATCTGTTCAGCGCCTCGACAAAAGGCTGGAGGTTGATCTTGGTTTCTTTGAAGCCTTCAAAGTCGGAAATCAGAATTTTGATTACGCCCGATGCCTGAAGCAGAACTTGCGTCAATGACTGCGAAGGAACAAGCTTACCGCTCCTGATCGCCTGAAACAGGTTCTCATAAGCCTGTGTGACCGCGCAAATCTTTTCGGCGCCCTGAAATGCCGAGGCAGATTCTTTCAGAGCATTTGCCCTGCGGAACAGATCATCGACAACCTCGCTCTGCGAATCTGCATTTTCGATTCGGACGATATTCTTTTCCATGTCTTTGAGAAGTGAATTTGCATCATCGCAAAAGATCTTGCGGATTAAACGCATCTCTTCCTGTTCTTTTTTAATTGCGGAAATTCTGTCGGACACGAACTTTTCCGCCATATCCCTCAGGCGAATCAGGTCCTGCGGTTTTTCGAGCAAGTCGTCGATCCCGACACGCAGCCCCTCAAGAACAGCGTTTTTGTCGGCATAGCCCGTCAAAATAACAAACTTCACTTTCGGAAACTCTTCTTTGACGCGTCTGCAAAGTTCCAGCCCGTTAATCCCCGGCATTCTGTAGTCGCTGACAATTGCGAATACGCACTCTTGTCTCATAGCTTCAAGAGCATCCTCACCGCTGGCAGCGGCTATCACCTCACATCCGATACCCTGCAGCGATTCACTGATGGCATCCCTGAGGTCGGCGTCGTCTTCGACAACCATCATCTTTTCATTGAGTGCATATGTCATGTTCATGCAACTTCTCCCTCACGGACGGAACATCCCGCGTTCGCTGCCGCACGGCGATTGGCCACGGAACAATCCTCCTCTTCTGATAACAGGTTTATCGGCCTGCTTTTTGAATTCTCTCATGTCAAAAAAACCACGATCACATAAATCGGGTCGGTCATTTTTTCTCATAATCGCCGATAGGACTGTGACACGGGAAAATGCAGGAGGATATTCAGTGGAACGACCGAGCCGCCGGACGGCTGCCGAAGGCAAATATCTGAGTTTCAGGCTTTCCGGCGAGACATATGCCGTTCCAATCAAAAGCGTTTCCGAGATTGTCGGTTTGACGGACATTACTCATGTCCCGAATCTTCCGGATTACATGAGGGGTATAATCAATCTGAGGGGGAAAGTTTTGCCAGTCATGGACATGCGGCGGAAATTTTCCCTTCCGGTTGCCGAATACCATCGCGAAACCTGCGTGATAATCGTTGACATCTGGACCAAGAAAATCGGTCTCATCGTCGATACCGTCCGCGAGGTTCTTGATTTCAAGGTGAACAACATTGAAGGTGCACCCGAAATCGGCGGGCAGAATCATACCCAGTGCCTCATCGGCATCGGAAAACTTCCCGACAAGGTTGTCATTCTGGTGGAACCCAGCCTGATTCTGTCACCCGAAGATTTAACCGGTTCGGTTTCGTTCGCTTCGGTTGCATCCGTTGCCTGAGGGCAGCTGCAAACAATCTTTATTCAAAGGCAGATGATGGGAAACGCACCGGACAGACGAAAGCACGATCTTATTCAGGCGCTGAGAATTTTAACTTCGCTTGTAGAATTTATCGATGACGGAATTGACTTCAACTCCGAAGAAGGAATTTCAATTCTCGAGGAAGCCAGACAGGCAAAACGGATAATCGAATCCGAAATAGAGACCATTGCCGTTGCTGCCGGAGCGCCTGCAAAAAATTAATTGGACAAATGCATCTTCCTCAGCGCCGGTTTGTATAAATGCTGCCTTGCAATGTCGAGCTGCGCTGCAACTTTGGTTTTGTTCCCTTCAAATTTAATCATGGCGTAATCAACCATCATCTGCCGGAGAATGCGGTTGGCCTGATCAAAACTCGAATTACGGGCTGCCTGATAAAGTTCGAGCCACGGGCCGATGCCGATTTCGTCATCATATTCGAGTTCGAGAACCTGCGTCCGGCCGGACACTTTTCTTTCTTTATCCTCAAAAAGATACTCAAAATTACCGAGATCCGAGGCCACAACAGCCGTGCGGCCGTCTTCGCCGGCACGTTCAATGGCTTCATCAACGGTTTTCATCAGGCTTCGAAGCGTGACTCTGTGAGATTCCCTGTCGACGGCAGCATAAAGGCTCCGCAGGAATGCCTTCTCGGGTCTGAGTTCCCTGCGTTCCCGCAGGCAGGCACGCTTGAAAACAAAATCGATAACCGATTTTTTCTCGTCAAGGATTTTTGTAAAATCGGGAATGTTTATCCGGAATGAAATTTGCTGCTGCGTCAGCTCCTCGATATCGCCGATTTGCTGCCGGTCATCGGATGAAGTGAAAATCAGACGAATTCTCTTGGTTTCAAGCAATACACCGCCGGAACCAAGAAAACTGCCTTTTTTGAAGATCGATTTGAATTTGTTGCGCAGGCTGTCCTGCATCAAATGGGCATCATCAATCAGCAACACGGAATCGAGAGCCCGCTCAAGCAAGCCGCGGCTGACAATCTTTTTTTCCTGAAGCTTTCCGAACACAAGTTCGTCTGCATTCCGCAAAGTCTCCTCATCGGAAAATGATAATTTGAGAACTTCCTGATTGTCCGGCTGCGGATTTTTGTAACGCAAACGCTCGGCAACACTGAGAGCAATTTCACTTCGTCCCATTCCGGACGGAGACGTGACGAGGATGTGTCCGGTCTGACTGCGGAGAATTTTTCTGAGTTGAGGAGTGATGGAAGGGCTGAGATAGACCTTCCTGTACTGCGAGCGTTCCGTTTTTACCTTCCGCAATTCACGCGCATGAAGAACGGCATTGGTCACCACCGAAGCAAAGGCTCCCAAGTCCATCAGCTTGGGAACGACGGCATCAGCTCCGGCGTTGTAAATTCTTTTCTCGCTTCCGGCCTGCCCCGAAACAACGACAAGAGGAATTTCAGGGTGTGTGGAACGAATGCCGGTGATGAGCCGCTGAGTCGTCGTCCCTCGCAGAAAAAAGTCTAAAATGCACAGTGATATTGATTTTTTATTCAGAATCTCAAGAGCTTCCGTCACGGTGGATGCGTGAATCAGCTCCGCTTCCTCTTTAAAGACTGAAAGAACGTTGACAAGCCTTCGTCTGTCGCTCGCGCTGTCATCCAGAATCAGCCATTTTTCGCGTATTACTTCGGTCACGGCACCCTCCTCACCTGACTTTTCAACGGTTTCACAAGACCGGCAGAGGGTCAATCGAAGTTGTCACCTTTTGATGACATTTTTGAATACCAAAGAATCAGGCTACAATTCGCGGATAAAATGGAGATCACGACAATGCTTCACAAATTCGAATTGCGGAAGCCCGACGGACGCGTCTGGATTCAGTACAGCCGTGAGGCTTTTCCGCGGGACTTTGGACCCTCGGAGGATGGCCTGATGAGACCGGCCAGCTGGACTCCTCCGCACCTGCGTTGGAATGCAATGCGGGGAGAATTTGTAAGCATTTCGGCAAGCCGACAGGACCGTCCGTTCCTGCCTCCGAAAGAGTATTGTCCTCTATGTCCCAGCACTGCTGCAGCCGACGGATCGCGACTTGCAAGTGAAGTGCCTTCTACCGGCAGGCCCTACGATTGGGCTGTTTTCGAAAATATGTTCCCCGGCCTCTCTCAGGCAGACCGGCAGCATACGGGGCGATGTGAAGTTGTCCTTTATTCTCCGCGCCACGAATCAACGCTCGCTCAGGAATCACTCGCCCAAATCGAAGGGCTGATTGCCGTGTGGCAGGACCGGTGCACAGAGATTGCAAAGGATCCGCAAATCGAAGTTATTTTTCCGTTTGAAAACAAAGGGACCGAAATCGGTGTCACGCTTCATCACCCGCACGGGCAGATTTACGCGTTTAACCACGTTCCTCCTTTTCTGGCTTCCGAATATGCCATGGCTGAAAAGCATCATGCGGAACACGGCGAATGTCTGGTCTGCCGGATTGCCCGTGACGAAATCAGCAACGCCCAAAGAGTCGTATTCGAAACCGGTTCAGTTGTCGCATTTATTCCGTTTGCAGCGCGTTATCCTTATGAAGTTCACATCACAACCAAAGAACACAGACCGCTGATTCAACAGCTCACACCCGCAGAAAGGCGTGAACTGGCGCTGACCCTCAAAATAGTTTTGATGAAATACGACAAACTCTTCGGATTTCCGATGCCCTACATCATGGCGCATCATCAGGCGCGTGCCCGCCATACCGACTGCCCTGACTATCACTGGCACATAGAACTTTATCCGCCGTACCGGACAGCACAAAAATTAAAATACCTTGCAGGTGTCGAAAGCGGAACCGGATTTTTCATCAACGACACATTTCCCGAAGAGAAGGCTGCAGAACTGCGTAAGATATCAATTGACGAAGGCTCATTCTAAACTTGTCTGCAAAACAGCATGTTTGAAAAAAGGATTTTTCTCAGATGCAAATTATTCAAGGCGCACAACCACTCACAGGCAACTCAGCCTCCGTCATCCAAAATCTGGTCAGCTTCACCCCCGGAAGGGTTAACCTGATTGGCGAGCACACCGACTACAACGGCGGCATGGTCATGCCTGCGGCACTTCATTTGGGTCTGCGGTCAGAGCTGAAAGTTCTTGCCGGCACGTCAAATGAGATTTGTGTCGTTTCACGTTCTGTCAATCAAACGTTAAAATTGGACAGCGCGGATATTGCCCCGCTTGCGGCACGGATTCTCTCCACAGGGATCGAACGGAGCGAGCGGGTTGAAATATCCGAAACCGAAACCCAATCACATTCATGGACCGCCTACGTCATTGGCTGCTTTGCCATCTTCGAAGCTGCGTTGAAATCCCGCCAAATCGGCAGAATTCCGTGGCATCAAAACAGTCTGAGTTTTGTGCTTGAATCCAATCTTCCTCAGGGTGCAGGACTGAGCAGCTCAGCATCGCTCTGCGTGTCTTTACTTTCGCAACTGAATGTTCTGAGCGGAGCAATACTGGATGCAGCCGCAATTGCCCGCCTTGCAATGTATGTCGAGCATCGTTTTGCAGGGACCAAATGCGGACTGATGGACCAGCTTGCCGTGCTTTGCTCGCGCGCGGGGTTCTATACCAGAATTGATTTCCTTGAATTCCCGCAGTCGCAGGATTTTCATATTTCTTATGCCCGTGCCCATGAATCCCTGCAATATTATGCGCTGGTGATTTTCAAAACCGGAGTCACTCATTCACTGGCAGAAAGTGCTTACAACGAACGGCGGATGAGCTGTGAGTCAGCGCTGCGCGCCTTGAACAAAAAGCTGAGTCTCAGCTGTTCTTCGCTGGGTGAACTTGCCAGACTTCCCAGATTCCAGTCCGTCGAATCGGAATCTCAATTTCTGAACCTTTTGGAACAGCTTTTGGAAACAGAAAAGGAAAGCAAAATTCTGGCACGCAGAGCCTGCCATGCCATGCGCGAGAACAGCCGTGTCCTTGAAGCTGCGCGCGCACTCGGCAACGGCGACCTGCAGGCACTGAGCACTGCCATGCGCGGAAGTCACTCTTCCCTTGACTCGCTCTACGAAGTGACTTGCCCTGAGCTGAACATTGCATGCACCGCGGTTGAGCGCACCGTTCACGAAATGTGCTCACGTAAATCTAATCCGCCGGTGCTTCCACTGATTGGTCCGCGCATGACCGGAGGCGGATTCGGAGGATCAACGGTCCAGCTTTTGCACGCAAGTCTCTGCGACGGCCTGCTTGAGCGATTTGCGTCGACAGACAATCCCTATACTTCGGAAACAGGAATCCTGCCCCAGCTTATTGTCACAAAGCCCTCAGCAGGATTTTCCCTCGGATTCGAATGCCTGAACTAAAATTTTCCGAATTTTTTGAAGGAATAATCCTATGAGCAACACACCTGTTCAAAAACTTTTTAAACTTGGTGCCGCCTACTATCCTGATTATATCTCGCGGAATCCGACTCTCACCAGAAGAACAGACTCGGAAAAGCGTGAATGGCTTCCGGCGAAGGAACGTCTGCGTGAAGACTTCAAGAGAATGGTCCGGCAGCAAATCCATACCATCCGCTTGGGAGAATTCAGTTGGGCAACGGTCGAACCGACTCCGAATTCATTTCGTCCGGACGTGTTTCTCGAAGCTCTCGACCTTGCACACAAACACGGCATTGATGTGATTTTCTGCACACCAACCGCCACTCCGCCCAAATGGCTCATTGATGCACATCCGGATATTCTTCCTGTCACCCGCGATCGCCGTCAGATTCCTTTCGGATCCCGAAGACACTACGACTTCCATCATCCGGTTTACAAATCCGAGAGCCGGAGAATAACCGATTTTTATGCCCGTACGTTCGGTCATCATCCTGCAGTAAAATCATGGCAAACAGACAACGAATTCGGCTGCCACAATTCGGTTTTTCTTTTTACCGAAAATGCCGGACGTGAATTCCGGAAATGGCTCAAAACAAAATACAACGGCGAGATCGACAGCCTGAACGAAGACTGGTTTACATGTTTCTGGTCACAAAATTACAGAAATTTCGACGAAATTGAACTTCCTTTTGCATCGTGGGCCGACCAAAACCCTCATCTTGAGCTGGATTTCAGACGTTTCAGCAATGATGCTTTGTGTGCATTCCAGAAGGATCAGATCGACATCATCAGAAAACACAGTCCAAACCGCCCCGTCACCCATAATTTGATGACCCTGTTCACCGACCTCTGTCCTTTTCAGGCTTCACGGGACCTCGATTACGTCGGCTTTGATCATTATCAAATGGAAACCGAGCCGCATCCGGTGACCTCGGCATGGCAATTTGCGCTGATGAGATCGGCATTGCAAAAGCCTTTTACGATTTTGGAACAACAGCCCGTGCAGGTGAACTGGCAGCCGACGAACCGCCGCTTTTCTTTCGACTGGCTGCTTTTGTGGGGGATGCAGTCCGCATTTCAGGGTGCCGACGGTATGCTCTATTTCAGCTGGCAAAGAATGGCCGGAGGGTGCGAGCAATACCATGACGGAGTCGTTCCTCATGACGTACGCATCGAAACCTCCCAACAGGAAAAACTGATTGCCGCCAAAAATAAGATTTTTTCCACTTTGGCAGCACAGTTTAATCTCAGCACGCATCTGCCTCTTCCGGCAAAAGACGTGTTGTGCATTTACGACTCAGAAAGTCTCTGGAGCCATGAAATCACCTCACAGAGCCTGACCTATTCGACGCGCCGGCAAATTGACCACGTCACACAGTTCTGTACACGGCACGCATACGGACTCTGGTTTACCAACAATCTTTCGGCAGAAGAAAAAAACCTTTCTAAGTTTAAGCTCATCGTTCTTCCCGGGCATGCTTTTGAACTCACTGAAAAAGAAAAGACGCTGCTGAAAACTTTCCGCGCAGGCGGCGGACGTGTGCTCAGTTTTCCGCGCACGGCATACAAAAGCAGAAACAACAAACTATCCCCTCTGCCTGCCGTCTTTTATTCAGAAGATGACTTTTACCTCGAAGATTATGGTGCGATGCTTGAGAATGAGCGCGAGGTTTGCGAATTTACCCATAGTCCCGCCGGCCAGAAATTCGAGGGCCATCTGTGGGCCGAAAAAATCAAAATTACCGATCCACGATGGCACTGCGAAGCCGTGTTTTCTCAAAAATCACTCTATGCCGGTTCACCCGCCGTTATTAAACTGAAGGAGAGCGCGGAAGCAGGCAGTCACGTGCATCTCGCAACCTGTCCGGTTCCGGAGAAGGAAACGCTCGGACTTTTGCGTAAAATTCTCGAGATGCCGCTTCCTGCAAAATCACACTCCTCCGACCTGCAGCTGCAGATTCTTGAGACAAACGGAAAACAGTTTCTTGCCGGCGTCCACTTCGGTCATTCAGACACATCCGTCACTCTCGGCGAAAAAGTCAGCCTGAAAAATGCGCTGTCGATCAGTCTGGATAAAGACCTCTCGGCAGAATTGACTGCAGTGCGGGCCAACACGGAAGGCTTGCTGACCGTGCCGGCACGATCGGTTCTTTTTGCGGAACTCAGTTAATCAGAATTTTTTCAGTAAAAAAAAAGCGACCTGCAAAGGTCGCTTTTTTTTTAAAGCTAGCTTGTCGTCAATTTGCCTTGGAAGGATTGGCGCTCAAACGCTCAAGTTCAGCAGCGACAGCCGAAGCGAGATTGTTGTGGCCGCCGATTTTGCGGTTATTGACGAAAAAAGTCGGAGTTCCCGTAACGCCGACGGCTGTCAGCTTGGCGTTTGCAGCTTCGACAGCTTTCTTCGTTTCTTCCGAAGCAAGGCATTTTTCAAATTCAGCCGCGTTCAATCCTGCATCCTGAGCTGTCTTCAGCGCGGTATCAGCATATGCCTTCTCGGTATTCGGAGAGATGGGGTTCGCTGCTTCCAGAGGAACCGCAAACGCCTTCTCATGATACTTCCAGAACTGATCGTTGCCCTGCTTTCCGGCGCAGTGCGCTCCGCGAACCAGAACACCGCTCAACCCTGCCGGACGAAGGGCGTAATTGGCCTGATAAAACCTGACTTTCGAACCATACTCACGGAGAACCTTTTCAACATCTTCGACTGCATGACGGCAATGCGGACAGAGGTAGTCAGACGCCTCGACGATCACAACTTTCGCACCTTCCGTGCCGCGCGAGGGCAGTCCGGCAAGATCAAGCTTGACGAAAGGAGCAACAGGCGCCCTGACGAGCAGTTTCATGCGGCCTTTGTCTTCAAGCTTCGCAATCTCCTGACGGACCTGCTCACCTGACTGCTGCCCCTGCATGTACATTTCAAGCTGCGGCTTAACCTGATCAAACGTTGTTCCCGGAGGGAGCTGTTTTTTATTCGCTTCAAAAAATGCGAGCATTTCTGCTTCGGACACCTTTTTGCCTTCGACCAGTGTTTTGAGTTCGGGAAGTGCCTGACCGTTTTTTGTATCGATCTTCTTGTCGGCAGCCAATGCCATGCGCAGGCCGATTTCTTTAAGCGTAGCGGTCGTTGCTTCGTGCATTTGCGATTGAATCTGGAAAAGTTGATCCTGAATATCGGCGGGCAGCGTTTCGCGGGTTACAACTTTGCCGTCGATTTCGAGCAATGGTGCATTGCCGGCGGCCAATGCGTCGGCTGCGGTCGCACCTGTAACGTTGGCGCGCGAAGGGCCCTTCATGACCGCACTTGCGACTGCGACTCCGCCTGCCAGTCCCAAGCAAACTCCACCCACGAGAATACCGATGACCTTACCATTCGACATAAAAAACCTTTCCTTTGTTCGTCAGTCTGCCAGCTGAACTTCCCCGTCATCTGCAACTTCAGAATGAAGAGTAACAATCAGGCCAGAATGCAGGTTCATGACCATTTGCGCAGTAGTGTACGGCAGAATAACGAATTCATCTACAAGTTCGCTTAATCTTCCGATGGCCATCTTTCCGCGTGCCAGCATTTCCCGCTGCCACGGAGTCACCATCACCTTGCGGACAAAGCGTCCGGCCTCGAGAAAATAGTAAATTTCACCCGCCCTGTTCTCATTGACTGCATTAGATTTCATCAGCTGCAGGCATCGAAGAAAATTCTCGCGCTCAATGCGCACCTGCTCGCGGCGCAGGTTCAACTCAAGATCCTGCTTCTGCTTCTCGAGCTTTTGATCCTCGATAAGCCGCAGCTCATCGTCACGTTCCGCTGCAAGTTCCTGCGCGACGACTTTGTTCTTTTTTGCCTGATGCTCTTTCTGCTTGGCCTGTGTCTCGGCTTGCTTGGCCTGTTTTTTTGAGACGAGACCTGCTTTAAGAAACTGGTCACGAAGGCTCATCGGACTGCCCTCCACGAGTTTTCCTGCAACGGTACTTAAATCACAATCAACGAAATCTAAACAGTCGCTACAAATAGCGCGAGACAGATCGCCGGAACACCATTAGCAGTGTTATTTGAATTTTTATCTTTAAATATGAACCGTTTGCGCTTCGTAAGATTAAAACCAAAGATTACTTTAGGTTATGAATTTGACTTTGACTTCTGAAAGTTGGTTATCCACAAATTTCGTGGATAACCGGACATTCAACGATCGCTTTAGCCTTAGAAATTCCGCGTCTGTTCACTTTGCCTTCTTAAGTCGCAGGGATTTTTCTTGAAATATCAGCATAAGATGAGACACTCTTTGAAGAGGACACCATCAAGGGGCGAGTATGAATCGTGTCACCGTTTTAAATTTCGATAATTTAAAAATTCATCTGGAAACAGTTCAGGCTGACACTATACTCCTCCGTTTTGACGGCGAAATACATGAAAATTTTAAATCCAAACAAATATCAATTCCAAAAGCAGCCTCGTACGTCGTCAACCTCTCGGGCCTGAAGTCCATAAACTCGCTGGGAATCCGCGAATGGTCCACATTTGTGGCTATTCTCTGCCGGAATGCGAACGTCACTCTCGACGAATGCTCCGTGGTATTTATAGATCAAGCCAACATCGTGCCGCAGATCCTTGCGGCATCAAAGGTCACCTCTTTTTTCGCCCCGTACTTCTGCCCGCAGTGCAATCTTGAACTCAACTGCAAACTTTCTACGACAACTCACCGCAAGCGCCTTCAGGAAAGACGGGCCCCCCAGATTATTCACAGTTGCGGAGCCGAACTGCAATTTGATGCGCTTGAGGAAAGCTTCTTTGCACAGGCTGATCGTCTGCTGGGCGACAAATGAGATCTCATGAGCAAAAATTATACGGAAAAAATGCGTGCCTTGCTTTTGCACGCAAATATCCTGAGAAAGTCATTCGCGCATACTGCAGCAAAAAAACGCAGGGCGAATTCGGATTTCTGCTGAAGCAATTGGCACAAGAGAAAAAAGCCTATCACATCGTTTCCAATGAAGATCTGGAAAAGCTTTCCGAATCGCTTCACCACGAAGGGGTCGTTCTTCTTGTCGGTAAGCTTTCTGTTCAGGACGAAAAGAGCCTGTGGATTGAGCTCGGCAAATTGCCGAAAACAACAACCGAGTGTCTGCTTTGTCTCGACGGATTGTCGAACCCCCACAACCTTGGCTCAATTGTCAGGACGGCAGCGCATTTCGGTGTCCGGCGGGTCGTACTTTTTAATGTTCAGGATGACGGCCTGAAGGCCCTGATGTCTGCTGCATATCACCGCACAGCCGAGGGAGGTGCCGTGCACGTGGACCTTTATCACTGCACTCAGGCAGCTTCCTGTATTGAAACTCTCAAAGACAAGTTCGGATTCACTCCCGCTGCAACTTCGAGCCATTCTGCGGCGCAAATGCTGCACTCGGTCCTGTTGCCTCAACGACTGGCACTCATCATGGGTTCAGAAGGTGACGGCGTGAGTCCCGAACTTTTGAAGAAGGCCGATCTTAAAATCTGCATCAACGGCACAGGCCACGTCGAGAGTCTCAACGTGGCCTCGGCAACTGCAATTTTACTGAACGAGTATTCGCGTCAGATTCAAAACCGCGGGGCTTCACCCGTGCCAAGCAAACCGACTTTGGCTGTACGGGCTGCGGGCAAAAAACGCATCGGGTCCTGAGGAACTCCTCCGGAAACGCGTGTTTCGAAATGAAGATGATAACCGGTCGCGCGGCCGCTTCGACCAACGTAGCCAAGAACTTCGCCGGCTCGGACAAACTGCCCTTCGCGAACCGCGAGTCTTAGCATGTGAGCATAGAGTGTCTGGGTATCATGCTCATGTCCCAAGATGGCTACAATCCCGTATGCTCGTTTTCTTTTTGCGAGAAGAATTTGTCCGTCGGCTGCAGCAATAATCGGGTCGCCCTTGAGCCCCTTGATGTCCACGCCTGCATGCAGTTTGCCTTTGCGCATTCCAAACGGACTCGTGATGTGACCGTCCAGCGGCCAGCTCAGGTCAACGGGAAACATATTCTTAACGGATGCTGACGGAGGAAATCCCTCGGAAGGAACCTCGATGCCGACATCCAAATCTTCGGACCCTTCACCGGCCGCGTCAAGCGACGAGTGTCCGGACGGATGCTCTGCTGCAGCCTGATCGTCAAAACCAAAAAACCGGCTTTCAACCTGACGCTGACGCGACAGGAAAACCGGATCGAGCTGCACAACTTCGGAAGACTCGGCAATCGAGCCTTTCAAAAACAATTCCGAAGTTTCGCGCTTTGCAATGCAACCCACTGTCATCCCCATCATCACGGGAATCAACAACACGCTGCCGAGTCGAAACAAAACCATTACTCACTCCCGATATCCGGCCACAAAACCGCGTGGACCGGCCATTCTTTCGCTCACACGCATGATAAACCTGCGTCGGAACTGAAACGAACGGACTTTAGTGGAGGGTGTCAAACCCCAAGCACAACCTCGGCGGCCTCAAAAGGGCTTCCTTGGTTGCTCAGTCAATACTAAAACCCTAGTCTGTTTCGACTGGTGATGCAACCCAACGAAAGGAATGCAATTTTGGCGTGTTATGATTTTTTGTCCGCCAAGAACAAAATGTTCGCCTCTGTCAAGACCGTCAAAAAGCTGCTTATTTGTGCAGAAAATATGAGATTTCAGATCAACTGCGCGGTGCAAAAACGAACGGGTACTTCACATTCACCTGACCGCCTCCCCGCGGGAGCGGAAATTTCCATCTCTTAATCTCATTGGTAATGCAGCTTTCCGTCGGACCGTCGCCAAGATCGCTGTTTTCAACACTCGCACTCAATACCGAACCTGAGCCGGCGATCACAAAGCGAGTCAGAACACGGCCGGCGAGATCACGCTTGGCCTGCAGCCGCCGTTCGTAGCAGGCCTTGATTTTTGCGAGGTTTGCCTTAATGACAGCCTCGATTTCGGCCTTGGTCAAACTTCCTTCGACGACACTGTCACTCGCAGGCGCTGAAACGGAACTGATATTGATTTTGCCGCCGCCGGCACCGCCGCCCCGTCGTCCGCCGGCACCGTCGCCGCCTCCTCCGAAGCCTCCTGCACCGAGCCCTTTGAGTGCATCACCCGGCCCACCCGATGAAACCGAGTTTCCGGACCCGACGCCTCCCATTCCAAAACTCCCGCGCGCACCGCTGCCGCGGGCCTTTCCGGCTCCACCTGAATTCGACTTGATGCCGGTCGCAATTTCGCCCGCACCTGAGGCATTGATCGTCTTGCCCAATTCGCTGCCCAGCTTGTCCAGATTCGCCAAGCTCGCCAAGTCTTCTTTGCCCGTTTCGGTTCCTGCATTGCTGCTCTTTTCGTTGCCCTGACGCTGTGATGCAAATGCGCCCGACGTCCCGCCGCTTTTGCCGCCGCTGTTTCCGGCAGCTGCCTTTGGATCCTTCGGCCCGAGAGAGACATCCTTGGATTTGGGTTTTTCGCTGGGAGTCTTGTCAGGCTTTTTGACCTGATTCTCAGGTCTTTGAACAGGTGCAGGTTTGGTCGCCGAAGGCTTTGCTGTCGGTTGTGGTTTGGCTGCCTGAGTCGGACGCGGAGTCGGAGTCGGAGTCGACTTTTGAGGCGGAGGTGTCTTGATGGCCACCGTCGGTTTCGGAGCAGGCGGTTCGGCTTGCTTCGTCGGCTTCGGAGTCGGAGTTCGGACAGCAAACTGCGTTTGCCAAGCTTCGTCGGAAACGACCTCGGCAGGCGGTGCGCTCGCGTTCAGAATGCCAAGAAGAATTGCAATGATTAAATACAGGGCACTTGCGTAGGCAAAAATAATCGGTTTGCCGTCAAGTTCTTCCACCTTCTTTAATACAGGATTGGGCACTGCAACCCGAGTCATAAAATAACTGATCGTGCCATGCTGAATCAGAGCCATATCATTGCCCGACAGCTGCACTTCGCTCGGCCCCTTGATTTGCTCGAAACGGGCACCGCGTCTGACACGCGCCCGCATTTCATCATTCAAATAAACCACTGCCTTGGAGCCCTTAACGTCGGCAAGCTTCAGGTTGCGGGTATTTGCCTTGGGACCGACACCGATGAGTTCACCGTCGTGCTCATTTCCGAGGATGACCTTGTTACTCCGGAGGTCTTCACCGGCCAGCTGGTCGCCTCCATAGTGGCGCACATCAAGGATACTCTGGTCCCAGAACGCCACGACTTCCAACGTGGAACCCGTGCGTCTTTCTTTCTCGGCTGTGAACAGAATTCGCGCGTTTGCAACCCGCGGCTGCTGTCCTTTTGCACCCTCTGCATCCTTGGCCTGACCTTTCGCGGAAGCGTTCAAATCGTGATCTTTGACTGTGATTGCCGCGCCGCCGATTGTGATGACATCTCCGGACTTCAACGGAGCGGTCACGTCAATGCGTTCACCGTTGAGAAAAACCCCCAAGTCACTGGCCATATCGACAATTGAGGTCAGACCGGTCTCGGAATCAAACTCGACCATGGCATGGATAGGTTCGACCTTGCCATCGGCCAGCACAATGTGATTGGTGTTCAAACGACCGATGACTATTTGACCCGATTCAAGAATGACCGAATCGGGATATCCAGTCATAACTTTATCGGCGACCAGCAAAAGAGCCATATTCAAATCCCCTCGTCCGTCTTTGTCACCCGATTATTTTGCACCGCCGGCTGCGCCCTCGGGTGCAGCCTTGCCTTTGGCAGCCTCTGCCCGAGCCGCTTCTTCCTGATTTTGCAGTTTTGACAGGAGTGCGCGTGCCCGTGCATCGATATCAACGTTACTTCCCGGCAAATCGTTATAGCGTTCAAGCAAACTGATCGCTTCTTTGCGTTTGGCCGGCAACTGACCAAGTGCAAGCGCCAGATTCCAAACCAATCTACGGTCATTGGGCCGTGCACGCTGTACCGCTCTCAGGTGTTCGACGGCTTCGTCCGGCTTGCCTGCGAGCCGGTGTGCAATTCCCAGAGCTGCCCTAACGTTTAAATTTCCTGTTCCGGAATCCTTCAGTCGACTCAGATTCCCGAGCGCACCTTCGTGATCACCTGCCTTTAATGCAAACAGGGTCAATGTAAGAATCGCAGGCTCGTATCCTTGCTGCGCAGAATCACGGAACGCGGACATTGCCTGAACAATTTTTTTCTCAACATAAAACATCAGACCGCGCGCGTGTAACACAGCGGCAGCAACCTTGGCTTTACCTTTGCCCACGGTTTCAGCCGTATCCAGAAGATACTGAACCATTCCGTAATTGCGTTGCAGGAGTGCGGCGTACGAACACTCAATCAAAATCCAAGGATCCTTTGAAGATGCCGTTGATCCGCGACGTTCGAGAACTGAAGCAAAATCGCGGCTGCTGCCCGACAATCGCCTGAACACCAGATAAGAAATAAAAGCGCCCCCGTCGTCGTTGCGCTCACGAATCGCCTGTTCCAGATCCCGCAACAAATCTTCGATCTTCGGTTGCGGAATTTTTCCCGCAAAAGACTCTTCGTTTGTGAGAGTCGTCACGGAAAATCCAACCGATGACTGCTTTTCCTGCGATGAAGAACGCGGGGATTCGTCCTGCTGGGCTTTGGACTGTTCCTGTTTCTGAGACTGTGACTTTGCCGACGCTCTTTCCTGTGCAGCCGACTGACTTCTTTCAGGTGACTTTCCCTTCGGGGTCTGGCAGCCGGCGGCAGCAACAAGCAGAAGAACTGCCGGTAAAACAATGTATTTCGCCGAATTTGAAATAAACATTATTTCGCCTCCAGTCCCGAACGGTATTTTGAGGAATCAATCACTTCTGTACCGACAAACAGAGCCTCCGGAATCCAATCGTCAGGCTTGTTGTATTTGGACGGCTCAAGCCTCGCCATGGCTGCGAGAATCTTACTTCCGTACTCGGTATAAATTCCGTATTTCGACACCAACACTGCAGCATTGACGTAATAATCTTTTGCTTTTTTCTGAAAATCCGTACCGATTTCTGCAAATTTTGCTTTGACCTTTGGCCAAAGCTCGGCTGAAACTCCGCCGGGCTGAGGAGGATTTAAAAGTTCGGCGGCAAAAAGTTCATGAGCGTAGCCGATGACGTAAAGACTCGCGACGGACCACTCTGCATCGCCAACTCCCTGAGCAACAGCAGCAAAACGATCGCGCACAGCCGTAAGTTCGTTGCCGCGTTTGGCAATATTCTGCGTCATCTCGGCGAGAGATTTACCTGCCTTCAGAGGATCTCTCCGGAACTTGTCGAGTGCGGGATATTCCTGAGCAAACCTGATTGCACCGACGTACGAAAGTGCAGGACCCGTGACAGATTTTTTATCGCTCTGGTACGTTCGCAGAATCTGTTGCTGAACGGCATTCGCCTTGGCATTGTTTCCAACCCGCTTTGCAGCCTCTTCAATGCGGTGAAGGACTTCAATTTTCTCGCCTGCGTTTGGAGCCAGCGGCAACATCGTTTTTTCTGCAAATTCAGTAAACTCCTGATAGCGGCTGGCCCGCTCAAGGGTTCCGCCCATGGCTTCGGCAGCAACTGCAGCAGCAGGTCCGCCGGCTGCAATCACCCGCGGACACACCTCACGGGCACGCTCGGCCTGCGACAGAGCTTCGTAGTAAGCACATGCACCTGCCATGATTCTCATGGCTTTGGGCGAAGAAGGAAAACGCGTCAGAAACATGCGCGCATAGTTAACGGCTGTCTGCAGCTGCACACGACCTGCAGACAAATCAATAATTTCAAGAATTGCGTCACCGATAAGAGGACTTTGCGGAAATTCCTGAATGAGACGCTGATAGGCCTGAACAGATTTATCAAGTAAATTTGCTTTTCTGTAGTTCACACCCGCGTTGAACCATGCTGCGTCGGCCTTTGCGTATGATTTGTCGGCTGCAAGACGCTCAAATTCAGAACCCGCGTCTTTGAATTTACCCGCAGTTTCGAGGTCCTTGAGTTCATCAAACTTATTGGCCCGTTTGATGTCCGACAATCGTTTGCCCAGCGGACCGGCGGCCAACGCAGGAACAGCCAGCAGCTGATTGGTCACTGCAATCAGCTTTTTCTTGTCATTTTGAGACAAAATCAACAGAAACTCGGCGGCCAAAGTGCCCTCTTTCTGACCCGAGCGCTCCTTGGCAAGAACAAACAATCGTTTTTCGGCCTGAGGCAAATTATTTGTCTTCAAAAATATTTCTGCGGTGTCGATCTGGCAATCGAGCGCACCCGGCTTTCTCGGATAGTTTTCTATGTAGGAATCACAGACGCTCACATAGTTCTGCAGATCTTTGGAAACTGCAATCGTCGGCTGAGCAGCAGAAAACTGTTTGGCTCTGAACGCCGTCAGCTCTTTCTGGACAAGAAAATATGCCGAGGTTCTCTGATACTCAAAAGCCTTTTCGAATTTCTGAGGTTCAGCCTGTTTGAATTGTTTATTCGAAGTAAATGCGGCAAAGGTGCGTTCGGCATCGCGAAACTGGTCGCGCATGTACTGAAGCTCGCCCAGCAGAAACCGGACTTCCACGGACTCCCGTCGCTGTGAATAAGTCGACAGATAGATTTTATACCCTTTGATCGCCTGTTCGATATGATAAAGACTCTTATCCTTCTGCCCGAGGAAATGCATTTTTTTAGCGTAGGTGTATCCGACGTTATGCACTTTTTCCTTGAGCTCTTTGTACTCGGGATTCTGGGCGTTTGCTTTTGCCCAAGACGAACTTTCGCCGAACCCGCGGTTCAGCTCCATGACTTCTTTCCACAGAAGCGACTTGTCATTCTTCAGGTTGGCCGTATCAACAATTTGAATCTGGAGCTCGGCTGACCTCAGATCGTTCGGTTTTCTGGAAATATAGGTTTTGAGAACCCGCACGCTTTCGTCGTACTCGCCCTTTTCCTGCAGATGAGTCGAAAGTCTGTTGTACAGGTCGCCCATCGTCTTCGAAGATGCGTTGGCAGAGACGTAATCCATCGCCTGATCGATTTGCTTGAGCTCGACAAATGCAAGCAGCATGTCACGCACGGCTTCATCCTTGAGCCTGATCCGTGCTCCCTGACCCGCGCCCGACGGCGCCTTCGAAAGCTCCACCACCGATTTCCACCGGTCGAGAGCTTTTCCATACTGCTGGAGGTTGAAAAAACACCATGCCATTTTGAATTCGGCATATGGTCTGATCGGTGCCCGCGAATAGCGAATCACTTCACTAAAAGACGTGAGTGCCTTGGTGAAATCAAGTTTCTCGAAATAAAATTCGCCGAGCGAATAGTGAGCGTCGGCAATTCTTTTGCTGTTGGGATACTTCTGAACAAGCCGGCTGTAGTACTGCGCGGCCTCTTTGTTTTGACCCAACTGATCAAATGCATACGCAAGCTGATATGTCACTTCGTCAATGCCGCGGCCTTCGGGGTATTCGGTAATAAACTGCTGACAACGCTGAATAACCTTGCTCGTCCACATTTTACTGACGTTCATGGCCAATTTGGGCTCAACTCCGCGACGGCCTCCCTCATCCCATTTCTTCCACGAATCGTCGTATTTTCTGCTCTCGTTGAAAAAAGTCAGCGTTGCACGCTGGTGAAGGTTTTCAATCAGACGACGCATGATCTGCGGCCGCTGTTCCGACCTTCTGGGAAGTTTCGCAACCAGCGGCTCCATTGTCCGAATTTCCTGATCGATTGCCGCACCGAGATTTTTTTCTATGGCGGCTGTCTCAAATTCGCTTCTGGAAATCCCGCCGCCGCGTGCTTCGCGTTTCTCGCGTTCGGATTTTCCCTGTCGTTTTTTATTTTCAACTTCGTTGTCCGAACGTTCTTTTACCTGAACGTTTTGCGGAACTGTTGTAAGTTTGCTCTGCCCTGCACCGCCCAACGATGCCGGTGAAGCCTGCGCGTTGTTTGCGGCAAGAGCAATCAGAACAAAAAGCGCCAATCCCGCTGAACTCTTCATTTTGCTTTGCCCTTCTTCGCTCCGCCACCGCATTTTGTATCAATGTTGTAAACGTATGCGCCGAGTTCATCCTCCCAATATTCGCCTTCGAAAGGCCAATATTCGAGCTGTTGTTTCAGGTTCAAAGGCCTCATCCCCTCACCCCAGTCGGTTTTGTCGGCTCCGTCAGGTTCACCCTGATATTCCTCACGGATGTTGTCTGTCACAACGGCCTGCCGTTCGAGGTTTATAAGGCGTGTCTGGTTGCTGAGATCCTGAAGATATCTAAAAAGCTGCAGCGCATGATCATAAGCCTGCTGACCCGTTCTCTCGGCAGTTTTCTTGCGCAATTCTCCGTAGTAGCCCTTTAAAACTTCCGAAAGGGCTTCAAGCCGCGAACCTCTGCTTTTGAGAAGATTGCGCTCGCGTTCAACATTGCGGACTACCGTCTGCCCCTCCTTGAATGATTCCGTGCGGCTGACCGAGTCAACAATATCTATTGCTTCAGAAAATTCCTTCATTGAACGTGAATTGCTGTAACGGGCAACGAGGTCGTAGAAGCCGCTATTTTGTCTTCTGTAAGTCTTGAGAAGACCGTTGAGTCCGGAAAATTTCGGCTTGTAACGTTCCTGAAACTGCCGCAGAGCTTTGTCGACATCTTCGACGCGGCAAAGCCTGAGGTAAGTGATTGCCCGCAAAATGTACGTTTCCGGAAAAAACCGCCTTTCAAAAAAAGGCGAAGTCAGAGTGTGCAGATTTCCGAGCGTATTGTTGTGCTTTTGGATCATGAAAAATCCGTACGCACCCTCAAAAATACTTTGCAGCCAGAGATCGGAATCTCGCGGGATTTTGGAGTAATTTTCAAACGAAGCCTTGTATTCCTTGCGCTCGTAGAAAACCCGGCCGAGGTTGATTGTCGCAAGCTGCCTGACATTATCGTTCGAAGAGCGTTGCGCTCTTTTGAAAGCATCCAGAGCGGAGTCCGAATTTTTCAAAATTGAATAAATGACTCCAAGATAAAACTGCGAAGGTGCATAGTAAGGACTGCCTGCCGGAACGCGGTCGAATTCAGCTTTGCCGCGACGCAGATTGGCCGGTTTGTCGGGGCCGGCATCAAATGCTTCAAGACCCCTGAAATAGTGAAAAAAGCCTTTAGAGGCTGGTGGAATTTCAATTTGATCAACTTTGACGGAGAACAGGCCGGATATGCTGGCACGTCCGAGCGGGGTTCTTGAATTGAGCTGACTCAACGCATCAAGAGCCGGCCGAAAATATTTTCCGCGAGGCCCGAGACTCACAATCCGACTGTAGAAATACGCTGCTCCGTAGGGAAATCTGGCCTGATCCAAAGCTTGGCCGAGAAGCATTTCTGCATCCTGCTTTGCTTCGCCGGTTGAGGACGAGGCCACCTGATAGAAAATTCGCGCAGCACCGAGAAAATCGCCGCGGCTCAGCGCAACCCTTCCCGCAGCAATCGCGCCGGCGGCATGAGATGTCAGAGGACTCAAAGATGCCAAAAGAACAAAAACCGAAGCGACCCTTGACGGGAGCTTTATCTGACTTCGATTTTTTGTGCCGCTTCTTGTTGTCATCTCACGTCCATTCAAAAATAATAACTCGCACCAAATGACAGGTTCACGCTTTGCAAGGTTCCTGCAGCCTTGCTCGGAACCGCTTCTTCAGAATCTGCGGGAACTTTGATCATGATGAGGTAGTCCCGCAAAAACCAGTTGAAAGACACATTTTTGTTAATAAAATAACGTTGACCCGTTCCGAAATTGAACTGAATTGTACTGTAGGGTTTTGGAACTTTAAGAGGCTCATCGGCAGCCCGCTGTTTACAGCCCTGCTCGCGGTATCTCATGCCGGCAAGCCCGCCTCCGCCAATCAGGAACCAGTCAAAATAAACAACATCACCGCTGCCCAGCTGATACTTGCCGTAAATGGGAGTCAGCGCGGCTCCGCCGCCGAACATATTTTCGGTTTCCTGAACGACTGGTTCAATTGCAAATTTTGAACCCAAGTCAGTACAGTCGGATTTGTTGATTGTGATCCCAAGCGCACCTTCGCCAAACAATTCGAGCCACTCGAGCAGGTGGAGTCCGAGCTTTGCAGAAGGCATATAGGTATAGGTATATGACTGGTTCATCACCGCAGCGATGCTGGCACCGACTTCGACCCGAACTGATTTTTGAAAATATTTGGGCCTGATAACGCGAATCTCAACATCTGAAAACTGAGCTTCCTGTTCTTTGTCTTTTTGTGCACGCGCGGTCGCAGGCAGCGCAAGATACGCCGCCAAAACAATCGCTGAACATCGCCCGTACATACGCATTCAGTTTTCCCTTTTCTGAGCACCGAACTTCCAAGCAATAAACTCTGCCTGCTGCGCAGACAGCAACACTCTTTTGACAATTCTGTAGGGTGTTTCTTTGTCCGACTGCATGATCAGAGTTGATACATCCGAGTTTGTCAGCCCCAGATTCTTTTGCCTGTTCTTGAGCGTATCGTTTTGCGCCTTCAACTGTTTGAAGACATCATATGCCTTTCTTATGGCACCCTGACCGTCCTTCTTGAATGCCTCAACGACATCCTGCCGGTCTGCAGTCAGGGGAATGCTCAAGCCGCCCTGAACAAGAATTTCCGATTTGGTAATGGCCACAGTAGCTGAAGAGTCGAGGTTGATTTTTACAGATGATACCGGAAGTTCGAGATTTGCGGCGGCATCAGCGCTTTCGCCGCTGACGGAAAAATTCATCAGCAAAAACACAATAAGAATGCTGAACACGTCAAGCATCGGGTACAGGTTCAACGAAAAGGAGTCACCGCCTCCGACATCTACACCGGCCATTCAAACCTCAACCTCAAAAAAGGACATCACCTAAAACTATTTTGGTAATAAGACTCGTCTGCTCAACGCCTGACGGGAACTGATATCCCGCAGGAAAGGCAATCGGAGTCCGGCCGTTTCTCAAATCTCGCAGACTGTCCAACACCATCACGAGCTTTGCGTATGAAACTTCGGGCTGCGTAAAAACCGTAACCTTGTCAAAAGCCGCATTCTCTTTGCGGATGGCGTAAATCGCGGCCTGAATTTTATCGAGTCCGTCTTCAGTCAGGTCGACTTCAAATTCATTTGCAGGCAATGAACTCGCAGTTGTTGCCTGCTGATACTTCACCTTGCGCACGTCTATAGTAACGCTGACGGTTTTTTCGGGGTTTTTGTCAATTTTTTCCTGAGGCGGAGGAGGCTTGCTCGAAAGGAAGGGAACCTCGATCTTCAGTTCTCCAACCGAAGAAAGCACCGAGGTCGCAAGCAGAAAAATAATGAGCACTGAAAACAAATCGAGCATCGGCGTCACGTTCACCTCGAACGCGGTTGCCACCTGCTTTCTCTTTTTAAACCTGAACTTGCTCATTATACCTCCTCAGACGTCACTCGCCGGAAGACTTCGAGGCAAGATTTGTTCTTCTCATTTGCAGCAGCTCAATCAGTTTCGCAGCAAATTCATCGGTTGTTTCAGTGGTCTGGTTGGCCTTGAAAGTCAGCACTCCGTGAAGAACCATTGCCACCAGCGCCGTACCGAGACCAAATCCGGTCGCATAAAGAGCATGGGAAATACCTTCGGCAAGGCGTGTCTGCTTGGCCGCACCGGTAAGATTCGCAACCGCACCGAATGAAGAAATAAGGCCGGCAATTGTACCGAGCAGTCCGAGCAGAGTTGTAATGTTTGCAAGAGTGCCGAAATAGGTCAGATACCGGTTGACGAGCGGCAGGCGCTCAAGGGTTGCAGACTCAATTGCATTTTGAGTTTCATCGGCCGTGCGGCTCGCGCTTTGCAAACCCTTCTTCCAAACGCGCGGAAGAATTTGTTTTGCAGGCTGGCGTTCGCAAAGCCGGATTGCGCCTTCGATTTGATTATTCGCAACCTGTTTGTAGATTTCTGCCCACATGCCGCGGGCATTTGGAGTGTCGAAAACAAAATAGAGCAACCATGTTCTCCAAATCCCCAGCGCTACAACGCACATGAAGAAAAAGAGGATGATGTACATGATAAAACCGCCGGCCGAAAACGCGCGCTGAATAAAGTCCATGCCAAGCCCCCTGTGCTCAGAAGCAATTTCGTTTAGAAGTTTAGGGATGTTGGAAGTCCGGAGTCAATGTTACTTAATTGGCCGTCAAAAATCAGTCCACAGTTTCAACTTCTCGTAAACAGAAACTAAATCAGCTTCTGTTGGCATCTCCTGTCTGAACAGGATCTGCCCCTCTCTGGAAATAAGCCAGCATGTGGGTAATTTCGGATTATTTAGCTTATCGATAAATTCCGTTTGAGCTAATCCAAAAATATATCGCGGTTTTGTTTTATCAGCCCATGCTGCAACGTTTTCGGGAGTCTCATGCGAAAAGGCGGCGACTGCGGCAATTTTCCGCCGGTTCATGAAGTCATGATGTTTCTGAAAATAATTATGCAGTGTATCGGTGCCCTTTCTCCATGACCCCATGACGCAGACGTATGAGAATCTCCACGATCGCGGCTCAAATGTCTGCGGCAATGCCGAACCCGACGCCAACAGCTTCAGCGGAGGCAGAGAAATACGACGGGCGAAAGGCTCGGGATTCGGAGTCGGCTTCTGTCCGACCGGAACAGAAGAAGCAAACAACGATGCCGGCAAAAAGAAACAAACCAGTGCAGCAGCTCTGAGCGCAACGGATATTCGCGTAATTTCCTGCATCCGCATTTCCTTTGGTTGATATCGGCGTAACGCGTTCCAAATATTCACCCGAGCTTCTAAGTGACTCCTGCACAGGCTCAGGTATTATGAGTATCCGATGAACGCGTAAATTATTCACGGGGGCACATTGGAAACCGTTGACGCAGCAATGAATCCCGAAAATCATGCCGAAACATTAAGCAACAGGCGCGCAGCGGAAAATATCTGGGCGATGCCTTGGCAGGAACTTGCCGTCGTTCTGGGTCAGCAAAATATTTTGACACACAGAAGCTTTAATATTCCCCATCGCGACAGGGCCCTCGAATTTCTGCGGCATTGCGGTTTTGACCTTGGACGCTTTGAACACCGGAAGCAAATCGATCAGTTCTTCGGTGAAGCTCTGTTTTTTATCCGGCATGTTTTGCTCTCTTCGGATGAACGGGAAAAATTCCCCGTGCCGGCCGATCTTCTGCATCTCGATGATCCGCGCAGACTGATGGTATACGCCAGTCAGAGAATGCCCCGCAGACGCTACCTGCGGTTATGGTCATGTTCCATTCTCAAAGTCATGAATGCGATTTCACATCTGGAATACAACGGCAAACTGCGGGAACTGGAATCCGCCCGCGAACAAATTTTCGGACGCATCCGTTCAATTGTGACTCATCGTCCCAATGCGGGCTGGCGGGCACGCTCGAATAATCTTGAACTCGACATTGAGCACATCGAATGGAAAGAGGCCAAAACGCGCCACAGCGTATTGCTCAAACTTCTTCATAAACCCGAGGCAATGGCCGAGGAAGTGTTCGACTATCTGGGAGTGCGTTTTGTCGTCAGTACCCCGCAGGACATTGCAAGGTTACTGCGTATCCTCATTGAAACAGACATAATCATACCGCATCAGGCGCTCAGCCTCAGAACCAGAAATTCTTTGCTTAATCTGTCGGCCGCTCAAAGGCAGCTGTCGCTGGCCTATGACCTCTTTCACACCGGAACCACATCTCCCAAAGAGTTTTTGGACATGTGCGAAAAGGTCAACTGGTCATTCCCCTCGGAAAGGGCAACGGACGGGTACAAGCAAAACATGCATTCGAGCAGCAAATACAAGTCCATCCAATTGACTGTGCGACACCTCGTCAGAACCCCGAATCCCGCCTTTTTGGTTCTGAGCTCGCTTGCGGGCCAGCTCCGGCATGCCCGAGGTTTGGAACCTGAAGATGATCCGCTGCTGATGGGACTCATTCCTGAGGAGAACGCCCGCTTTTTTCCCTTGGAAATTCAGATCTTTGACCAGAGCAGCTTTCGGGCTTCGCAGTTTGGACCCGCATCACACGAGCAGTACAAGTCGAATCAGTCACAGACGGTCCGAAAGAAAGTGCTGGGCAGTTTGCTTCACTTTAACGAAACACGCTTGCAGACACAGGACTATTGAGGGCATCTTCACAGCCCGTAAGTCTTGAGTATCGATTGGGGTTTGGAATGGACGGTTTGGATCAATGGCTTGACGTTGCGGGGCTCATGCCCCCGCTGCCCGCGGATGTTTCGCAGAGACTTTTTTCCAAGACCGGAGGAGACTCCTCCGGATCGCACACGTTTATTCCGAATCTTCTGACTGAAACCGAATTCTACACTCATGTCCTTCCGCAACTTCAAAGAAACGTTGCCCCAGACATCATCAAGTTCATCGTCTCGCGAATCTCCAAAACGTTTATGCTCCGCAAGAAACTGGCCGAACTCAAAAGCCGCATCGAGGATATTGTCGGAACAGGGAACTTTTCCGCACTGTGGCTCGACCGCGAAGCATTTTCTGCAGACAGCATGGAACACCGCGCTCTTGTCACGGAAGCGGTCATTCACGTTTACTCGGCCTCAGCCCTCCAGAAGCTCGTCAAACTGCTTTATACCCACAAGATTCCGATGATCCCTTACGGCGAAGGCGGTGGCTACAACATGGGTGTCACCCCCATGGCCCCTGCCGTCACGGTCAGTCTGCGCGGCATCGACCACATTTCGGATATTCGCCCGAGCCGCCGCTGCAACGGACTGTACGAGGTTACGGTCGGAGCCGGAGTTCCTTTTAAAGATCTGGTCGCATATTTGGCAAAACGCGGATTTGTGTTGCGCTGCGATCCGAATACCCCAAGGGCGGCGACCGGAGGAATTGCAGCGACCGGAAGTAACGGCGGCCGAAAAGCCTACGAAGTGATCATACACGGACGCGCAGTGACAGCCCGCGGCGCCGCTGCCTGTTTTGCTCCCGACGAAAAAGAAACCCGCGACATCGAGAGCGAGCCGTTTTTGATGGCGCGCAAGTTCTTCAGCATCCGCGACACATCGCAATTTGAAAAAGAATTTAAAATTATTGCCAAGCGGGAACTGAAGGCCGTCTGCGAGCCCTCACCCGACAACGTCACCGTGCCGCTCAAAGGAATGAAGGCTGCTGCCAACATGCTTGCACAGCGGGCTGCGCGGGCCGAACAGGAAGAAAACTTCGGTGCGCACGATACGATGGCAGATTCCCCCAAGCTCCCGCTGTCGGCCTTCATCGGCGCAGAGGGTACAACCGGCTTCATTTATGAAGTTACTTTTGAGGTCGAAAAGCGCAGAGCGTATCTGAGCGGTGCCCGCTGGCATTTTTCATCCGTCGAAGCCGCAATTTGCGTGACCCGCGCGATCAAGTCTCTCCCGCAGAAAGATCATCCGGAATACTTTGAAATAATTACCGGCCACAGCATCCGAAAATTTCTGCTTCAGGATTTTCCGAAAGTCTTCAGTCCTTCGGACGAGGCTGTCATAATTCTTTCCGTCGAAGAACAG
Source organism: Pseudomonadota bacterium (assembly GCA_009926615.1). Classification (GTDB taxonomy): domain Bacteria; phylum Bdellovibrionota_B; class Oligoflexia; order Silvanigrellales; family Silvanigrellaceae; genus RFOM01. The sequence goes on along the minus strand of RFOM01000013.1, from coordinate 12,173 downwards.
GATTTCAATTCCTGCAAAGCACGCATGGAGCGCTGCGAAGCGACCGCGATAATCGCTCTTGCCGATGCCGGCCTGACACCCACCGACCACATGCGGCATATCGAAAAAACCGACGTTCTGGATATTCCCAAAGGAATACACGAATTCGAAGTCATGAAACGGCCGCGCGAGGAACTCCCGAAAAAGCTCCGCACCAAGTGCAAAACCGATATGGAAATAAGGAGCGAGTATCTGCCGGAGGTGCTGCGCATTGTCGACCGCACCAAACCCGCACGATTTGCCGATCAAAAGCAGGATGTTCTTTTTGGACACCTCACTCCAAGACACACGGCAATCATACACTGGAATATCGGCGGATTTGACCTCTACGATGAAGAACAGTCGTCGATTGCATGGGATTATCTTGAAAAAGTCATCAGCGAAGCCCAAAACCTCGCACCATCGGGTGATCTGCACGGCAGTGCACGGTTCACCGGTGAACACGGTGTAGCCGGAAAAGCGGCATTCCTTTGGATCAATCATATTCCCAAAAACGATTTTGAACGCATGTGCAAAATCAAAGACACTCTCGATCCGGATGACCTGTTCAACCCCGAGACTCTGTTTTTGCGCACAAGTCTGTCACGTTCACTGCGTGCACGACTGCTCAACGTCAGTTCAAGTCAGATTCAGGACGCACTCAGAGTGGCGTCCCCTTCCGAAAAACAGTCCGACCTTGCGGCGGAGCGGCTTGCCGTCGAAGAAGGACAAAAGTGCACGCGGTGCAACAGCTGCAAAGTTTGTCCGGTGATCGATGCCGAGCATCAGCTTGAAAGCAAGGGACAGCGCGCCGGAAAAAGTTCCGCACTGCCGAGCAAAAGAAATGTTCTGATGTTTATGGAGCGGATCGCGGTTTTGCGTGCGTCGGCACGCTCGACAAAAAATAATGCGCAGATCGAAAAAGTCATTTCGGCAACCAATAAAATGCTTGCCGAAAGCGCGCAGCTTCTCAAAAAATGTTTTTATTGCAGACGCTGCGACAAGTCTTGCCCCGTCAACATCGAAATTCATCCGCTGATGCGCGCTTACCATACGATGGGTAAACTCCCCTCCATGGGCTCAAGGCTGTGGGGATTTCTTTACGATCGGCTGATGGGTGAGGACTTCTTCAAAGCGTATACTTATAAACTGATCGCCATGTGCATTCAGGTCAGCATGCCTGTGCTCAATGTTTTGCGCCGTTCCGCGCGAATTCCGGATTGGCTGAAAACGTACACGGTCCCCCCGACACTGTCGGTGAATCACTACATTGCCTCTGAAGAGGGGCACAAAATCAATCCGTCGGATAATTTCGTATTGATTAAAAAAGACCTTGGCACCGCCATAACTGCCAGTGACGTGATTGCTCCCGACACCATTTACATCCGCTACCGCGGCTGTATGGACACATTCGGCATGCCACAGGCAACAAGCTCGGTGGATACATATTTCAAAAACGTGCTGGGTGTTCGCCTTGTCGACCTCGAAAAGAAAATGTGCTGCGGCTTTCCCTACGAGGCGGAAGGTTTGCATGAACGTGCTCTTCAGGCTCACTTCAATTCACTCGTCGAAATTGCAAAGTGCATATACCGGCTTGTTGAAGAGTGGAGAAGTCAGGGCTCATACGGTCAACCCAAGTTCGTCATGTTCTCCAACTGCCCGACGTGCTGCGAGGCTATCCGTGAATTCAAAAACCTGCTCAAACAGCCCGAGAAATTGGAATTACTCAAAGCCCGCGCATCTTTGCCGAGCTCTTTTGATTTAAATCACCTGAATTACGAAACTCAGGATACTGCTGAAATTGCGATGGAGCTTTTAAAGAGATCGGCTGCCGCCAAAAAAGAAAAAATAGAATCCCTCGCGCCGGCTGCAAAATTCGACTCCACCGTTGGCCTGAAGGTTCCCTGCCACAACACCAAACAGGCCACCGAAGCACAGCTCTCGTTGCTCAAGCTTTATTACAAAGGCGTTGAAGCCTACGACAACTGCTGCGGACTTTCGGGAACCTCGCGGCTCAAGCATCCGCGGATCGGCACCCAAATTGCCGAGAATCTTTTCGACCAAATCAGATCGGCACCCGCAGACGTTGTCGTCAGCGGATGTCCCAGCTGCCGTGACGGAGTCAAAATTCAGCAGGGCATTATGCAGGCACGCAAGGACATGGCCGCGGAGTTCGAAATTTCGGGTATATTTACGCAAATTGTGCAGGACCTGCAGCTGACCGGCGCGCCGGCAAGCAATTCTTGAAGGACACAAAAGATGAGCGGTCAGACCTCGGAGCTTGTCATGATTTCAAGAGACACCGAACTCGCGGTGTCATCGTCCACAGGCAAGATCACGCGCCTGACGGTTCGCGGTGAAGAGCTCCTTGTTCTTCCGCTGCCGCACGAGCGGCAAAGAGCCCTGACGGCCGAAAACAGAAATTCATTTCAAAGTCTGGATGCATGGGGTGGAGACGAATGTTTTCCCACGGTCGCAGGTTCGGCTTTGTGGAATGTTCGGGACCACGGCGATCTCTGGGCCCGCACGCCGGATGTTTTTTACGGAAGCCAAAGTCAGTCTTTTACCGGCTGGAATATGAACGGTCATCAGTTCAAACGGACAATCAGCTCCCTTGTTTCAACTGAACGCACCAATGTTTTGGGGATATTTCAGTTTGAAATCCGCTACCCGTCCCGCATGCCGCTTGTCTCGCAACACGGCGGGCTGAGTCAGGATGTGAATCTGGTTTCTGCTTACGCCTCACACGCTTTATTCGCGGCGGAACCGAAGGACACGATTGAATGGTCGCAGCTTCCGTCGATGAACAACCTCAGCTCCGCCGCGCAAAAAAACCCCGTACAGCAACTTCTGTCCGCTCGGACTTTTGCCGAAAACAATGAACCTGTCGCTTCAAAATTCTACATGAAAACGGACTCCGAAAAGGTTTTTGTAACCTCGCTTGTCAGACGCAGGCTTGGACTGCGGATTGACGTCCTTCAGGATTCAAGTCTTCCTTGGGTGGGTCTCTGGTGGTGCCACAACGGCTGGGGCGACGGCAGGCCCCATTCGACCGTCGGCATAGAGCCCACCAACCTCCCGACCGACGGACCGGTTCTGGCTGCCTCCGGAGCTCTGACCGGCAGCGAATCCCCTGCCCGTTTTTTATGGATGATTTCAGCACTTTAAGTTTAAAAATCAGTTTTTGCGGAAAATCCTCTTGACGATTGTCGGCAACGCCTTAACTTATGCGCGAAACCCAAGTCCGGAGGCTTAAAATGTCACAAGAAATTCATTCCTTTCAGGCTGAAACCCAGCAACTTCTCAACCTGATGATCCACTCGCTGTATTCCAATAAGGAAATCTTTCTGCGCGAGCTGATTTCAAACGCCTCCGACGCTCTGGACAAAGTCCGGTTTGAAGAAATCACCAAAACGACCCTTCTGACTTCAAAACTTGAGGCAGGTATCCGCCTTTCGGTTAAGGCCGACGAGCGCAAGCTCATCATCGAAGATACGGGCATCGGCATGACCCGCGATGAGCTGATCGCAAATCTGGGTACAATTGCCAGTTCAGGCACCAAAAAGTTTCTCGAAAAGCTCAGTGAATCGGATAAAAAAGACGCACAGCTGATTGGACAATTCGGTGTCGGTTTCTATTCGGCTTTCATGGTGGCAGAAAAAATTACGGTTGAAACCCGTCCTGCATCCGGCGGCGATGCGTGGCTTTGGGAAAGCCAAGGCAACGGCACATACGCGCTGAACAGCTCGACGCGCGAAGAACGCGGGACCCGCATTGAACTGCTGATTAAAGAAGACGAAAAAGAATTTCTTGAAGAATGGCGACTGAAGGGCATTGTTCGGAAGTATTCAGACTATGTCACCTATCCTGTTTTGTGGAAGGACAAGGAAGACAAAGAAGAACGGCTGAACAAGTCGACTCCCGTCTGGGCCCGCCAGAAAAAAGACAACACTCCCGAAGACTACAAAGAACTATACAAACAACTGAGCAACGACTGGCAGGAGCCGCTAATGTGGGAGCATATCCACGCGGAAGGACTCATGCCCTTTCAGGCCGTCGCTTTTGTTCCGTCGGCGGTGCCTTTTGACCTGTATCAAAGAGATTCCCACGGTCTGCACCTTTATGTGCGCCGAGTCAGCATCACCGACAAATGCAAAGAACTGATCCCCGAATATTTGCGGTTTGTCAGCGGAGTTGTCGAGACCGACGAGTTGCCTCTCAATGTCTCCCGCGAAATTCTTCAGCAGAACAACAAGCTCCCCGCCATCCGCAAGCAGATTGTCAAAAAGATATTGTCGTCTCTGCAGAATCTGGCGAAAAATGAAACCGAAAAATACAACAGCTTCTACGCGCAATTCGGTGCCGTGCTGAAAGAAGGCTTTCATTTTGACCATGACAATCATGAGGCTCTTGCAGAGCTCGCGCGTTTCCGCTCGACCAAAACAGGTCCTGACGGTTGGGTTTCCCTGAAAGAATATTGGGAGCGCAAAGCCGACGCTCAAAAGGAAATTTACTTCCTCAGCGGGCCTTCTTTTGAGGCTGTGTCGGCAAGTCCGCATCTGGAATCTTTGACCTCCAGAGGCATCGAAGTTCTGTTCCTGACAGATCCGATCGATGAATGGTTCGTGATGGACTATCCCAAGTTCGGCGAAGCGGCACTCAAGTCGGTTGCGAAGGGTCAATTGGACTTGGACGGCGTTGGAACCGAACCGCGCAAATCCGAAAACGAAGAGCAGGCCTCTCCGGAACAGCTTGCGCCGCTGCTTGAAGTCTTCAGAAGAAAATGTTCGGACGCTCTTAAAGATGTGAAAATCTCAAACCGCTTGGTCGACAGCCCCTGCTGCCTTGTTGCCGACGAGCATGGACTGAGTGCTCACATGGAACGGCTGATGAAGGCCACAAACAAAGAATTCGCGGGCAACAAGCGCATTCTCGAAGTGAATCCGTCGCATCCGATCATCCTCTCGCTAGTGAAAAAAGCACAGAACAACAGCGCAGACACTGCACTGGAAGAGTGGGTCGAAGTTCTTTACGACACTGCGCTTCTGGCAGAGGGATCACCGGTGAGAAATCCCGGTGTGTTTGCGAAAAAACTCACCAAGATGCTCGAAATGCAAAAGGTCTGACGTTCTGTCAGACCTTTTTTAATATCACTCGTAAGTCATGATTTACTGCTGAGAGCTTCCGTTGGAAGGACGCGGCTGAAGCACCGGACCCTGCTGTGCCGGATTCTGCGACGCAGGATTCTGAACCGTCGGATTCGACGGAACCGGAACCGGCAATCCGCCCGCAGGCTGCTGCGATGCAGGATTTTGACCTGTCGGATTTTGGCTTGTCGGATTCTGACTCGTCGGGTTTTGTGACGCAGGATTCTGACTCGCAGGATTTGGAAGTGTCCCCGGAAGTCCTCCCGGCACCTTGCCTGCCTTTCCTCCGCCAGACATAGAACCTACACCGCACAATCCGGGCATGATGTGAACACGCGGATAAAATCCGCTCTCAAGATCGAGTTGATCTGAAGGACTGCGATCGAGCCCCTCACTCACAACACGCTGAATGTCTACAATCACACCGACAGTCACATCGTGCGACCGTACCTCATAATACGGAGTTCCGCTGAAAGCCGATCCCTGTTTGGAATAAACGCGGTAAATGGCACGACCGCTGGGAAGTGAGTTATAGCAGCGCTTGCGGTAACGCGGACTGTTCGGCGGAATCTGAAAGACATCCAAAACAGAAGACTGTCCTTCCGAATTGGGAGTTCCCGCAGTTGCTGATCCCGGCGTGGAACCGGTTTTCCGGCGAACCACGCCTCTGAATTCATAGTGAGCCGGATCAATGTACGAATTTTGGCATGTATCAGGATGAGGAAACGGATTCGGATCGCTGGCATAACTGGGGTCGCGTGAACCGTCGAGAGGTCTGCGGCCCACTTCGTCTGCGGACATTCCGGCTGCACAGCCTCTGTTGAACACATAGAAACTGGTATCGGTGAGCTTGCTCACCAAATCGGGGGACATTGCCGCGCGGTGGTACGTCAACAGCTCATCAACAAAACCGGAGCCTCCAACCGACTGCACAGCGGTTTCGTTGAAGCGGCGGGGCTGGCATGCCTGCAAGCTCAATAGACTCAGTACAAAGAGTCCGCCGAACATTGTTGAAAGAATTCGCATACGCGTGTCCTCCATCACCCCTTCAATTCCTGTCGAAGGGCGGGTTCATTTGAAGGGTGTTCGGAATGCCCGATCGTAAACTTGAGACTTTTTTGCAGCCCCCCCGAAACTTTCGGCCGGACTGCGGGATTCCGCTTTCTTTCAAAAAAACCAAACATCGAAAATTTTCCTTTTCGAAACCGCATGAAAACAAAAACTCTCAGAAAGTCTTTTCCGCAAACAAACCAAGCCGGATTCCGTTGAGCGTAACGGTTGTCTCAACCAGCCGCGCCGTGTCGGAATTTACAAACCTGCGTCCCAAGGAAGAAAATTTCACACCCGTGCCCAACCTTAAGGGAACAGAATTAAGACCGGCACCTGCGGACGGAGGTGAGCGCGGAATCCATGCCACTTCCGCCCCCGCCTGTGCCGAAGTCGATTTAGATGTCCATCCAAGGTCAAAACTCGCATTGGAGGACAATTCCCATGATGTCCCGACAGGCACATTCACCCCTAGGCCGGCACCAATGGAAAACTCCCTCGAACTTAAAGCCAGCTTTGGCTGAGGAGGAATCACCTCTGTCGTGAAGTCACCGTTACTGGACGTTAGAAGAAAATCGGCTTCGAACAACATCGAAGCCTGCCCTGCAAATTTTCGGCTGACCTGCGGATGAAATGAAAAACCATATTCGGCTAGATTGACTTTTGAGGTCACACTCTGTTTTGCAGTGTCCTTTTCTGCAAAATCTGTTCCGAGCGCATATTTAGATTTTGAATAATTCGACGCAAGCCGTGCTCCGATTCCGCTTCCTGTCCTGACTCCCAGACTCAGCACTCCTCCGGCAGCGGACTGCATGGACAAAAAAGGCAATCCATAATCCGCATGCATTTGTGCATACGATTTAATTGAAGACACAACCTTGAGCTTAGTGACATCGGATTTGATTCTGCTGCTTTCGACAAGCATAACGTCGAGCTGAAACTGGGCCGTTAAAGCGATGAATGCTTCCTTGAGCAGCCGGTTGATTTCTTCAGAACGCGCACCGCGGCCGTCGCTGCTCAGAATCCAGACCACTCCGCTGCCCTCGGATACACGGGAGATGGCCTCTTTGGTTTCCAGATTTTTGACTACAAATTTATTTGAGCGGGAATCAAAAGAAATGTCCGAAAAATAAACGTTTTTCGGAGGCGGCGGGAAGCTCACTTCCGGTGTACCGGATTCGTTGAGACCGCGAATCCCCAGCTTGTCGTAGTGAATCAAATTTCTTCCGACGACGGACAAAAAAGGCAATTGATCAATTAACGATGTTGTCCACAACCGAACGAAAGTTCTATGTCTTGCAAAGCGAATTGCGAATGGAGACCACGGTATTGTTTTTTTTGCTTCGCATCGCAGGAAATTCTCGCTGCTGCTGCTTGCATCCGACGACCCCGAAGCCGGCTGGCGGTTTCTGCAGATTTTAACTTCCAAAGCGGAATGATTGTCTTCCTTAATTTTTTGAATCGTCAGCAACCAATGGTCATATGTTTTGAGTTGCCGGAAAGATTCGGCCGCGTCGGGCGGCTTCAGACGACAGTTCACGTCAGATGCAATTCCAAATCCCCACGGCCCCTGCTCTCTGAGCCAAGCTTCCCGCCACACTTTGCAAACTGTATCAAGCTGGTTGTTTTGCTGCACACCGTCGGGTGAAAGAAAGATCTCCGGATCGACTTCAACGGTTAACCGAACGGACCCGAAAGTAAGCAATCCTCCGCCCGTCTGCTGTGCGCGCACTTCAGGGGGACACACAAGAGCCGACATTCCGGCAATCATAAAATAAAACTTTGCCGGCAAAAAAGAAATGAAGCGGGAAAAACTGCTCTCAGGCCCAAAACTATTTGGCCTGTGCAGAATTGTGCTAAACTTTCCGAAGGCTTTGATGAAAAAGCTGTGCATGATGAAATTTTAATTGGGCGCACCATGCGACACAAGATAAACCGTCAACGTCTTTGTTGTTTTTTCATGTTTTTGACTTTCTCCCTGACAAATGTGCTCCTCGGGGGAAAAGCAACTGCATCCGGCTGCCCGTCATCTGCGACTTACGAATTTAGAGAAGGTGATACACTGTCCGAGGTATTATGGTTCTTGGGCAGCGAGCCTGTTTACGGAAAACGCGGGTGGATTGAAAAGACATGGGCCCTCAATCCTGAACTCCGCCGATACAAAGGCAAAAATATCCCCCCTCGAACAAAGATGATCATTCCAATTAAAAAGTGTCCTTTGCAGGGAGGATGGATCATTGAGAAGGGCATGCTCATTGCTCCGTATCATCATGCAAATTCACTGACCACGCCGTCTCCGGCGAAGGACGTCCCGACTCCTCAGCCTTCTCCCGAACCGACATCAGTGCCTTCTCCCGAACCGACGTCAGCGCCTGCTCCTGCACCGACATCAGTGCCACCTCAGCCTCAGACTCCCGTACAAAGCAGGAAATCCGAAAGACATGAAAAGATTCGATGCCCGTCCTCTGCAACCTATGAATTTCGGGAGGGCGACACTTTATCCGAAGTCTTGTGGTTTTTGGGCAGTGAGCCTGTTTACGGAAAACGCGGCTGGATTGAAAAAACGTGGGCAATAAATCCGACTTTGCGAGAATTTCGCGGCAAAGAGATTCCACCCCGAACGAAATTAAAAATTCCGCTTAAAAAATGTCCTCCGCTTGGTGGATGGACAATAGAAAATGACCAACTCATTGCTCCCTATCATCATCCCAAGCAGAAGCTGAATGCGCCGTCTTCCGAACCGCAACCTGCACAGCCGCCCACTCCGGAATCTATTCCGGATATGAGCGAAGGACAAAATAAAGCTCCCGCTGAGCCACCCCCCGAGACAACAACCACAGCAACTCCGGCACCAACACCGACGGCAACACCAAAACCAGCGGCAACACCAACGCCGACGGCAGCACCAACGCCGGCAGCCACGCCGGCGGCGGCACCGACACCGACGGCAACACCAACACCAGCGGCAGCCACGCCGGCGGCGGCACCGACAAAGTCATTGACACCGAAGCTGCTCCCCAAGCCAAATCCGACTGCAAAGGCCTCATCACCTGTCCAATCACAACAACCCACCCCCCTGCCTAAGGCCGGAGGACTCAAAACTTCTCCCGTCAAAACGAACTCACCCAAGCCAATTTTGACTCCGACTCAGGGTCCGGCGGACAAACTGCGCAGTAACCTCAAGAATTCCAAAGAGGTTTTTGAAAAGAACCGCGAAAAAGAAGAGAAATTCCTAAGGCAGCTCAAAGAGCAGGACGACTTCGTAAGGCAATGAAATTGCTGTCTTCGGGGTCCTTCTGAAAAAACTAAAGCCGCCCGCCATTTTGGCAATGATTGCGGCAACTAAACTATAGGCCTGAAGATCCGAACATATCCCTGAAGGGGGATACGATGCGTTTGGACTCGCTCGGCGAGTTTTCGAAAAATTATTTGGAGCACAACAACGACGCTTGCCGGATCACGAGAGTGTTACTGGCACTGCTTCTTTGTATTCAAATTTTCTTTTCTGCGGGCTGCAGTTCCAATGCGAAAGTGTCAGTTGAAAACTATGAGCGCACGGAAATGCAGGAAAGGATTTCAACCGTTGACGGCGCCGGAGAGGCTGCCGCGCAATACAGAACTCTCACAGCTTCAATGACTGAAGACGAACGCAGCGCTCTCAATGAATTGCTCGACCTTATTATCGGACGAACACCTTCCAAGGCAGATAAAAAAGCAACGCTGACGTCCGTTCTCAAGGCTGTGTCGGGAATATTTGCTTCTTCCGGCAGGGCAGGAATTGAGGCGGATCTGAAATCACTCGTGACTGTCGCACGCACTCTTGATGCACCTGTCAGGATTATTGCAGATGCGCTCTTTGATGCCAAACAGGAAAACAAATCGAAGTTTCTCTCTCAAACTAAAAAATTTATTGAAGACATTTCCTCGGACCAAAATTCAGTCGCACTGGCCGAATCGGAATTAGCGGGGTTCAAAAGCGACGGCGTGCTGGTCGCTTCCGACCTTTGGAGCAAACTTCCCGCGGATTCGGCTCCGCGTCCGGATTTCCTGAAGCTTCTTTTCAAATTCGCTCCATCTTCGTCTGTTCAGGATTTGAACGTTCTGCTCGACCGTGCGCTTGATCCCGCCATACAAAGCAAAATCTACAAAGGAATGGATCCCCTTTCGGCGACAGATACAAATCTGGGAGTCTTCGCAAGAATTCAGAATTCATTGCCGTCAGCAGCGTTGGATTCCTTCATAAAAATGACATCGACTTATACCGAAACAACGCTTTCATCCCCCGTAAAAACCGCACTCACCGAAGCTATAAAAAAAGGACTTGTCCTTAAAGAAAGTTTGCGTCCGGCATATCTCGCGGAATTAAACGCTACCGCTCAGTTATCGGATGCTCAGGTGTTGCTTAACGCGCTTGTTGACTCAATTGACCGGACAACCGGAGAGGGTTTCTTTGCGCTACCCCAGTTTACTGTCCGATACCTGAAACCTACAGCCGAACCGGCGTGTAAATTAAAAGGCACTTCAACGGCAAACGTGACGTTCTCATTCCGTTGGATAATCGGTGGAAATCCGCTCGCAGACTGGACCACACCATCTGCAACCTCCCAAAATTCTGCGGGATCAACTTTTGCCCAAAGTACGCAGGTCCTGTGCTCCGTTCGAATATTCGTGAGTGGAAACAAGGTGAATGAACTCAACACCGAGCTTGTGACCGTGCGTTCATCTGCACCGACTTTCACATCGGGTGATCCGCCGCTGCCGGAAACTTTTACGAGTAAAAAGGGTGAACTTTTCATTTATAATGTTGCAGCCAGAGACTCCGTTCCAGGCCCGAATGCGTTCTTTCAGCTGACCGCTCAGCCGCAACACGGGGTTGTAACACAAACGGCAATCGGCAATTTTGAATATCGTCCTGTTCCGGCATTCGTCGGCTCAGATCATTTTTCATTTGCGACGTGCAACATCGACAACGTTTGTTCACCCGACAAAGTTATAAATCTGAGTATCACCGACGGCAATCAGTCACCCCGCCTCGAAAGCATGATTGCTCCGGCTTGGAACACCGTTGCCGGAGGCCTGCGAATCAGCCGCGATTCAACATTGAACGATATTCAACTGGTCATAAATGAGGACAACGTTATTGACTCAACGTGCGCCGTTCCGCACGTCATGGTTCTATCGGGTGACACGGCCAAGTTTCCGCAGACGACGGCAAACATCGAAGTGAGCGGAGTGTTCCCGTATTGCAGGCTGAAGCTGAGTCCCGCCGCGGGTATTGCCGGTCTGGGCACGACGACAATGACGCTGAAACTTGATGATCAGGTCAATCCGCCTGTGTTGAGTACCTTTAACGTCAACGTCATCGACAAAGAACCGCAGTGGTCAACTCCCGCAACTCCGGTGACGTTTTCAGTCAACAAAAATTCGGGCGCACATACCCTTCAACTCAACGCAGCGACAGATCCCGACGCAAGCCTCTTCGCAACTCCGCAAACTCTGAGCTATGTCATTGTCAGTGCACCGGCTATCGGAACAGTCAGCAGTGCATCTGCTGTTCCTGCAGCAGGAAACGGAACGATAACTTATACCACGCCCATGGGACAACCGAACACTCAACCCGACCAGACGACAAGTTTTACTTATAAAGTTTGTGACAATGCTTCGCCGCAAAACTGCTCGCCCAACAAGACGATTACGGTGAATATTGTAAACAATGCTCCGGTGATTTCTGATATCGGGAATCAGATCATCAGTGAAGACGCGACAGCCGGAGGAACGCCGGCAACACCCGTCATACCTTTCACAGTTACCGATGCAGACGGCGTCCGCAGCTGCTCAGATATAACTCCATCTTCAAGTTTGCCAGCAATCATAAATGCATCAGGAATTACAATTACCGAAGGCACTACCTCCGGAACAACAAAAAACTGCTCAGTTACAGTTACCCCTGTTGCAAATAAA